>JBKPSF010000092.1:0-6743 GCA_046734875.1 Actinomycetota bacterium
CCGCGCTATGTCCGCGATGCTTTGCAGCTCGGGACTGTCCGGGTGGAGGGCAAGTTCCTCGATGCCGTCCAGCACGTACCCGCTCACGTAGAGCTCCGGGAAGACGATCAGGTCGGCCTCCGGGTAGTCGGCGACGACCCTGCGCATGGTTTCGATGTTGGCTTCCGTCCTGCGCAAACGCGGGCTAAGTTGCGCCAGCGCTATGTTTACGGGTTCTGGCATTCGGGACACTTCCCTTCTCCTCGGTTCGGGCTCGGGCGGCTCAGGGTGCGGCCTCCGTCCCCTCGTCGATGCTCAGCTGGGGCGGGGCCTGGCGGAAGCCACGGGTGAGGTAGGTCAGCAACAGGACCCCGATCACCAGCCACACCACGCCGAACACGACAGCGTGAATGTCCAAACGCGTCAGCAGGTAGAAGTCGACGATCGCCCCCGCCAGGGGGAGCGCAATCCATGCGAGCAGCGCCGAGACGCCACGTTGCGGCCGGTGGCGCACGAAGTGCGCGATCACGCTCAGGTTGACCAGCGTGAACGCGCTGAAAGCGCCGAAGTTGATGAATGAGGTCGACGTGGTGACGTCGAGGAACAGCGCCGCCAGGCCGACGAGGCCGATCAAGATTATCCCGAACACCGGGGTGCGGAAGCGAGGGTGGAGGTAGCCGAGTATGGGGCGGGGCAGCACGCCGTCGCGTCCCATGGCGTATAGCAGCCGCGAGGAGGTGGCCTGGATGGCGAGTCCCGCCGCGAACTGGGCAACGATGAGACCCGCGAGGAAGAAAGAGGCGAACAGGTTGCCGCCGACCGTGCGGGCTATCTCGAACGCCGCGGAATCCGGATTCTTGAACGAGGCGCCCGGGTGGGCAAGCTGTGTGGCGTAGGCTGCGACGACGAACAAAGCGCCGCAGAGCAGGGCGGTGATCAGCACGGCCCGCGGGATGGTGCGACGGGCATCGCGGGTCTCTTCGGTGAGCGTGGTGACGGCATCGAAGCCGATGAAGGAGTAGGCTGCGAGGGCGGCACCGGCCGCGATAGCCGCCGCTGTGGTGTTCTCGTTCCAGAACGGACTCACGAGGCTGGCACCGGTGTCCCCGGTAACGAAATACGCGAAGCACAGCGCGACGAAGATCCCGAGCACGAGGAGCTGGAGCACCATCAGCAAGAAGTTGGCGCGGGCGGCGACCCTGATGCCCACCACGTTCAAGACGGTGGTGATCAGGATGAAGGCGAGGATCCACACGAAGGTGGGAACACCAGGGAACTGTGCCGATAGGTAGGCAGCGCCGATAAGCCAGGCCACCATCGGCAAGAAGAAGTAGTCGAGCTGGATGAGCCAGCCGGAGAGAAACCCCAACTGCGGCCCCATCTCCTTCCCGACGTAGGTGTAGGCAGAGCCCGCCACGGGATAGAGCGACGCCATGCGCCCGTAACTGAAGGCGGTAAACAGCATGGCGACGAGCGTAACCAGGTAGGCGGTCGGGACGGTCCCCTCGGAGAGCTGGGCGACGACCCCGTACGTACCAAGCACGATCAGCGGAGTCATGTATGCGAGCCCGATCAAAACGACCGTCCCTAGGCCGAGTGTGCGTTCCAGCGTCGCCGCCTGCTCACGACCGTTGTTCGTTGGTGCCTCTGGTTCCGATCGTCCGTGACTCACTACATTCCCCTTTCGGCGTCTCGCCAACGGAGCTGCTCGTCTCAGCCGCCGTGAGAACACCACCCTCCGCATGCTATACCCCAGGTAACCAAAATGATAGCAGCAGGAACAGTGTCGGCAACAAATGGTACGAAGCTCTAAGACGAGGGCAACCGTGACTAGGCTTGGTACGCTCGGTCAGACGAGCCCGAAGACCCTACACGCAAGAGTGGGCCGGGAAGAGAGTGCTGTATTTCGCGTCGACGGATCGTTTCGAAGGGCGTAGAGCAGTTGAGAGCTCGTCTGGCCACTTGCGCCCAGGTTGATAACTCTGACGCGAGCGTCCGTGTCACTCCCAAGGTAGTCAGCGTGGCAGTCCAAGTAACCCAGGCAGGCGCCTACCACGGCCGCCAGGGAGTCGCCCAGGACGACATGGTCTCCCCATCTCATACGGGGTCGTGCGTGCACTGTACGAAAGCTAGGGAGTAGACGCTACGATTCATTCCGCCGCTCCTAAGGGAGGGGTTGCGGCGGAATGTTTCAGGAGCAGCTAAGGTTACCTGCCACTAGTACGTCGCCCTTCCACCGCTGACATCGTAGCATTGGCCAGTGACGAAGCTCGCATCGTCTGAGGCCAGAAAGTGCACTACCGCCGCCACCTCTTCAGGTCGTCCCATCCGCCCCATCGGGATCTTGGTAGTCATGTACTCGATTGCCTCCGGTCGCAGTTGGTCGAGCAGCGGCGTCTCGATGACGGCAGGTGACACGCAGTTCACTCTCACACCATCGCTGATCACCTCCTTGGCCAACGCCTTGGTCAGGCAGATCACCCCGGCCTTGGAGACCGAGTAGGGGATCATGTTCGGGTTGCCCTCCTTGCCCGAGATAGAGGCCACGTTGACTACAGCTCCGCTCCGCTGCTCGCGCATGCGAGGGATCGCAACTCGGCAACAGTAGAAGGTGGCGGTCAGGTTCAGCCTTAGCACCCGCTCCCAATCCTCGTCGGTGATCTCAGAAAGCGAGGCGTCGCGGCCGGTTATGCCAGCGTTGTTAACCAGCACGTCAAGCTTGCCGAAGGTGTCGATGGCGCGCTCGACCATCGCACCTACCTCCTCAGGCTTGGTGATATCAGCGACCACCTCAACTGCCTCTGCTCCCCTTTCGCGCAGCCGTCCCACGGCCGCGACGGCGCCTTCCTCGTCGACGTCCGCGACCAGCACGCGGGCGCCTGCCCGCGAGAGGCGCTCGGCGATGGCGAACCCTATGCCCCGCGCGGCCCCAGTAACGATCGCGACCCTCTCTGGCAGTTCCAAGAACACGATCCGGCTCCTCTCCCTATCCCTCATCACAAGGATAAGATCTTCTGCATTTAGCTACATTTTATCGACCGAGGCACTTCAAAGCCGCCTTACACGCATTACAAGTGAGGACGCCAATCGCCACCGCAACATTCAGCTGCCCCTAAGGAAGGGTTGCGGCGGAACCGTTGTTCGAGACCGCAGGGCTCGGGTCTACCCGACCTCCTGGCTCACCAGGACGTTCTTCACCAGCGCCTCCGTCTGCATCGTCCTGTGCACCGGGCACTTGTCCGCGATCTCCAACAGCCTGCGGCGCTGTTCCTCCTCCAAGGGACCCTCAAGCTCTATCTCGCGCTCGATGCGGTCGATCCTTCCTTCCTCCGACTCGCACTCCTCGCAGTCGGTGGCGTGTACCCTGTCTTGCGAGAGCCGCACCGTTACCGACTCCAGCGGCCAGCCCTTTCGGTCGGCGTACATGCGCAGCGTCATCGCGGTGCAGCCGCCCAAAGCCGCGAGCAGGTAGTCGTAGGGGGTTGGCCCGGCATCCGCGCCGCCGACGCTCCTCGGTTCGTCGGCCACCAACTCGTGCCCGCAGGCCTCGATCTCGGTGCACAGCCCCTCGCCCGTTCGCACCACCACGCGTGCCTGTCCTGAATTCGTCATCGTCGCCTCCTCCTTGTGGGCTTCTTGCTGTACCCGGTGATGATCGTGCTCACCTTCGTGCCCTTCTTACACATGGGCTACGCCGCCTACAAGGTGAGCTGGGGCGTGGACTACCGCTACCCTTGGGTGGCTGATCTGCTGGAGAGGGAGCGCAGCAGCCCCGGCACTCTGTAGGTCAGACTTTACAAACCTAGCCACGGAAGCGTTACACATGCCCGTACCCTTCGCGGAGGGAGCGAGACATCCTGCTCGCAGGCGGGGTGCTGCGGAAGCTGAGAAGAGAGGGTGACGGTCAGCCCGGGGCTCCTCAGCGGGTTTCCGGGGAGGCCGAAAGGTAGCCCTCAGATCCAGCGCCGGACCCGAGATTTGTATCGGAGGTATTCCTCGCCGAACCTCCGCTCCAGATAACGCTCCTCGGCCCCGATGACGCGGTGCTGTATGTAGCTCAGGACTATCGGTAAGAGTAGGATCGGCCACAGCGAGTTCTTGAGGCCGGACAGCCCCGCGTAGATCATCGTGAACGAGACGTAGGCCGGGTTGCGCGAGTAACGGAACGGCCCGTCCGTGACCAGCCTCGTGGCCGGCTCGTCGAGCTCGTAAGACGTGCCGGCCCGGCGCATCGTCCTCAAAAACCAGACCGCGAGCGCTATCCCGCCGCCGAGCAAAAGCCATCCGAGCGAGCGTGCCATCCCGCGCGGCAAGAGCGGTGCCGGGAGCTTTCGATCGAACAACAGACCCAGGAGCAGCGTCCCCAGATAGATGTAGGGCGGTATCACAGCGATGCCGCCGGGATTGTCCCGATCTCCGTTCGCGTTATCCTTCATCTCTCTCGGCCACGGACGCATCGGAGAGCAGCGGTGGGCAAATCAATTCGTAGTTCGCCTGCTCGGGCCACTGAAGCCGCGGCTCCAGTTCGGTCCACACCTCGCTAGGTCGGACCCGTTCTCGGTTCGCCATTCGTTTCCCCCTCCGTCCGGCGACACCGCTCGTCCTCCCGCTCCAGCCAACACTCTCGCTAACGCTTGAGCGATGCTCCCCCGAGCGAGCGTCGCCACGACACCTGTAGAGGCCCTAAAGCATGCCACACTCTGGTGCTCACGGCCAATTTTCTACCGCGAGGGATATGGGCATGTGTAACGCTTCGGTGGCCAGGTCTGGGCTTTAGGACACTGAGGCAGATCCTCGCAGTCTATAGGTGCATGCCCAGGCAGAAGGATACACGCAGGACGAAGATAGGCTACTGAGTATAGCCTATGGGGAATACCGACCGCACCGACCGCAATAACTAGCGGAGAGGAGAAAGCCCCACAAAAGGGCTCATTTCTAGGCTGTCGATCCGCGGGCGGTATTTCTCGTGGCGGTCGATAGCGGGATAGAGTACCGCCCGCACGAATGTTCTTCAAACCGGCGCATTAATGAGGGTGCGGGCGATGCGGTCGGTACTTTGCCGGGTTTCGTTATAGGGGATCATCGTCCGGGCCCCCTCCGGCCTCCTTACCTTCCCAAGATGCCCTCAAAGCCCCATAAACGCCCTCATAGCCGCGGAGCAGGCCATCGACGGCCCGGAGGCTTAATGGGTGAGACGAACCCTCAAAACGGCTTCTACGTGCCTGTCGATCCGCGTTGGTATAAAGGTCGGTGAACAGTCTCGAAGAGGAGGACGAGCAGACCATGACCGAGCAGCAGGCTCCATGCCCGCAATGCCGCCAGGCGAACCCGCCGGGCAACCGTTTCTGCGGGTCGTGCGGCACTCCGCTGATCAACAGCGAGCAACTTGCCACGCGCGAGGAGCATCGCCCCGTCCCGACCGGTCGCGCCTGGCCATCCAAGCTAGGCCCCGCGGGCAAGGCGTTGGCGGTGGGCGTGGCGGTCCTGGCTGCCGAGGCCGGACTGTCCTGGCTACGACGCAGGATCGGCACAGAAGAGCGATCGTCGTTGCCTGCGGTCCGAGACGCCGGCTCTTCCTCAGGCGGTTATCTCCTCGGCCATAGCCTGGAAAAAGTCCTCGTCGGGGCATGGGAGGATTCACCTGGCCGGATTGTCGCGCGGCGAAAGGTTCGATCGTTCGTCACCATGGGGCCGACCGGTAGGAGAATGTAAAACGCCCTTCTCCTACACCGCAGGTGAGTCTCTGTAGTCTCTCGCTTGCAGGCGAAGCTGGCTCAAAGCCGCCTCAAACGCCTTCTTAGCCGCGGAGCGGGTTTTCGACGGCCCGGAGAGGGCCCAACGGCTTATGAAGAGCCCTAGAAACGGCTCGTACGCCCATCGAGGCCAGGCCGAACGCGTCTTATAGTGGACCCGGGTGTCGTGCTCCTGCTACCCATACCCCAGCTGATTCATTCCGCCGCTCCTAAGGGAGGGAGTTGCGGCGGAACAAATTAGCTTCGGACGCGTGTGGGTGGCCAACGATGGGCCGCGATCTTCCTCGCTCCGGAAGTCGCTCGGGAGCGTCTTATCGACGATGAAGGGTACACTGTGCTGGTCGCTGATCGTGAGCCACACGCACGGGGGTATGCATGGCCTTGGAGGTGATCGGAGCGGGTTTCGGACGGACCGGGACGATGTCCCTGAAGGTGGCGCTGGAGACCCTGGGCTTCGGACCTTGCTACCACATGAGCGAGGTGTTTGCCCATCCCGAGCACGTGGAATCGTGGAGGGCCGCCGCACGGGGTAAGCCGGTCGACTGGGAGCAAGTCTTCGGCGGCTACAGGGCCACGGTGGACTGGCCGGCATGCACGTTCTACGCCGAGTTGACGGAGGAGTACCCGGACGCGAAGGTGATCCTTACGGTGCGTGACCCCCAGAGGTGGTACGAGAGCGCCTACAACACGATCTACACGATCACACGGGCCGCCTCTTCTTCGCCGATCTTCTACTTGGCCACCTTGGTGATGCCGAGGGCCAAGGGCATGAAGCGCGCCCGACGGATGATCGAGGAGATCGTCTGGCAGAGGGATCTCGATGGGAGGTTCGAGGACCGAGAGTACGCCATCGAGACGTTCGAGCGGCACAACGAGGAGGTCAAGCGGCACGTCCCGGCCGAGGACCTCCTGGTGTACGAGGTCGGGGAAGGATGGGGACCGTTGTGCGAGTTCTTGGGGGTCGAAGTGCCGGACGAGCCGTTTCCACACCTCAACGACACGGAGGTATTT
>JBKPSF010000093.1:0-7202 GCA_046734875.1 Actinomycetota bacterium
GGGCATTACAACACGCTCATCGAGCGCTGGAACGGTACCCAGTGGCGGGTGGTGACGAGTCCCAACGCCGTCACCAACGGAGACAATACGCTGACGAGCCTGGATGCCCTGAGCAGCACCAACGTATGGGCAGTCGGTTCCTCCCGCACGGATACTTCTCGCAAGAGCCTCATACAGCGGTGGAACGGCACCTCGTGGACGATTGTCCCTAGCCCCAACCCGGGCACTTTAGGCAACTCGTTGCTCGGCGTCGAGGCCACAGCTCCCGACGACATCTGGGCGGTCGGATGGAAGAACAGTGGCGATGGGCTGCGATCTCTGCTCATACATTACGACGGCACGGGGTGGACTGAAGTGGCCCCCGTGCCGGAGGTAGGCACAGGGGATAATGTCCTCACCGGCGTCTCGGTCGTTGACAACGATGACGTCTGGGCTACGGGCTACTATGTCGACGGCACGAAGTACAAGACGCTCACGTTGCACTACAACAGCAACGTCTGGAGCCAGGTGCCGAGCCCCAATGGAGCAGACGGGACCGACGTCCTTATGGAGGTCGACGCCTCTTCACCGACCGACACGTGGGCGGTAGGCTTCCAGGACCGGGCGGCACTGGACCATTATGTAGCCTCGACGCAGCATTGGGATGGATCGGGCTGGACCGCCTTCCCAAGTGCTATCTCCGGTGACGGCACGCAAGAAAGCGCGATGTTCGATGTTGCGAAGGGGCAAGGCACTTCGCAAGTGTGGGCGGTCGGACGGTCTGGGCTCCGGTTGACTCTGGGGGGTCTCACAGGGGTCGTAGAGACCATCTGCCCCTCGGGGAGTTCGATCGCGATGGCACCCGCGCAAGAGGGAGGCGGCGCTGTCACCGAGAGCTCGGCCCAAGGCCAAGAACAGCGGAACTCGATGGCGATCCAGACCTCCGGTTCGAGTACGTCGGTGGCGGCGATCTCCGGTGGGGTACCTGTAAGCGCCGTCGACAAGGCCGCAGACGCTGGCATCGCCGAGAGTACGCGCACCTATGGGTCGATAATCTCCGACTTCGACAACGATACGCTGCCTGACATCTTCATCGGTCGTCACGGCGAGCAGCCGAGGCTTTACGAGAACGTTGGTAACGGACACCTCCAGCAGACCAACCAGGGCACGTTTCCCCGGGCAGACCGCCACGGCTGTGACGCGGCGGACGTCAGTGGCGACGGGCTGAAGGATATAGTCTGCACCGAGGGGGCAAACCTTGGGACCTCGCCCAAACGTAACGAGCTCTATATCCAGCGGCCGGATCACACCTTCACCGATCAGGCCGGACAGTACGGCGTGCTCGATCCTTTCGGCAGGGGACGTTCGGCTACGTTCATCGACGCCAATGGTGACAGCCGCCCCGATCTGTTCGTGGCCAATGACCCCACCCGGGGCGACGGCATGCCCTCTCCCAACCGGTTCTTTACCAATCGACCAGGAGGCGCGTTGCACCACGCTCCGGAGTACGGTCTTGATTTGGAGACGAGCTTACAGGGAAGCAACACCACCAGCGTGGGCGACCTCGACAAGGACGGCTGGCAGGACCTGCTTCTGATCACGCCAAATGGCCTTCGCGTCTACCACAACGAGCAGGGGATGGGCTTCACCGAGGTGGCCGCGTCGGTGGGCCTCGACCAGAGCCCCCGAGATGTGACCCTGGCCGACGTTAACGGCGATAGCTGGGTGGATGTGATCGAGGTCGAGCCCAACAAGTTGAGTGTATTCGTCAACGCTAACGGAAAATTCTCGAGCGTGTTCTCCGCCGCTCAGCAGTATGATTATTCGGTGGCTACAGGCGACGTGAACGGTGACAACCGGCCGGACGTCTACGTAATGCGAGGTCAGGATACCGCAGGCACCAACGCCCCGGATCAGGTCTACTTGAACGATGGAGACGGAGCCAGCTTCACCCAGATGTCGTCGATCCCTTCGACGAGCCAGGGTGAGGCAGACTCCGTTGCGCCAATAGATTATGATGGGAATGGCCTTACCGACTTCCTTGTGCTGAACGGGGGAGGAGAGGAAGGGAGCCTGGCGGGGCCGGTAGAGCTCATCGCGTTCTTCCGCAGCACTACGTCCACGGACACCACGTCGCCTGGAGTCGAGAGCACCGTCCCCGGTACCAACGCCACAGGAGTTGCCCCTACGGCCGACGTCACGGCCACCTTCTCGGAGGATATGCTGGCCTCCTCCATAACCGGCCAAACCTTCAAGCTCTTCAAGAAGGGCTCAACCACCCAGATAGCCGCCACGGTCAGCTACCCCGATCCCAACGGCCCCGCCTATACAGCCAAACTCGACCCGAGCATTTCCTTGAAGAGGGGAGCCACCTACAAAGCGGTGGTAACCACGGGGGCCAAGGACCTGGCGAGGAATCCCCTCGAACAGCAGTACAGGTGGTTCTTCACGATACGCTGACTTGGAGTAAGAGAGTAGTGGTTGGCAGCCAAGGAAACCAAAGGCCGAAAGCCGACCGCCGATGGCGCGGTTAGTAGGCTCGGCGTTCTCGGAAGCTCAGGTACAGGAGAAGTGTGCTTCGTGGGGAGGCTTGGGGCGCCAGGGGCCCGGTTACGGTCGATGCCCCACGGGGTAAATAGCCCTCCAGTGAGCCGGACGAACACCTAACGGGAGGTGCACCTATGGGCGGCGGAAGAGGCAGGCGCGACAGAGGCGGCGGGGCGGAGCGTCGCGCCGGCGGGGAACGTGGAGCCGGGGACGGGCGCGAGCAACGCCCGAACGCGCGGGGCCAGCAGGGAGGCGGCGTGGACGAGGAGGGATACAGGCAGAGGGTCAACGAGCGCTTCGACCGGCTGGCCGAACGGGTGGAGCGCTTAGAAGAAGAGGTGCGCCAGCTGCGCGGCGGCGGTGACGGAGGGGGCTCCCGAGGCGCTTAGGGACCCAGGGCGGGAGCACCGAAGCCCTGGCCATCACCAAGTGAACGTCCTCGCGGGGCGGACCGTATACAAGTTTGTACAAGTATGATGGGGAACCCGACGGGAGGATAGAGCCGTGGAGCATGGCGGAGCTAGCGAGAAGACCCATCCGACGAGACGGACGCTCCAGATATCGGTGCTGATCGTGGCGGGGGTGTTGGTGGCCTGCGCTGCGGCGTTCTCGGGGGTCTCGCAGAAAGCCGAGGCTACCTTTCCCGGCAAGAATGGCACGATGGCCTACACCGGCACGAGCAACGGCGCGATCTACTCGCTGCTCGAACCCGGCGGGGAGCCAGGACCGAAGTCGCCGGGGTCCACCGACCCTCCTTCTCGCCCGACGGCGATAGGGTCGCCCACACGGTGTTTGGCGGCACGTTCGCCCGCGAGGCGTCCTCCGGGACCTCCCAAGGCTTCAAGCCCGGTGGCGGGGCGGGACCCGCCTACAGGGCCAGCGAGAAGCTCCAGCTGACAAGGACCGAGGCAGGCGCGAGGGTCACCCTGAACTGGGTCTACGCCGAGGAGAACTACGTCAGCGTAGGCTACCAGGTGGAAGACCTCAAAGACAAGCGGCAAGTAGCCGGGCACCCTGCCGAGCTCCAGCCCCTGCTCGGCTTCGGCTACGGTAAGCCCACGCCCCGCGAGGAGAAGTATTTCGAGAAGTACGGCCTGGGCACCGACATCGTCGCCCTAACCGACGAGAATGGCACCAAGTTCCGGATGGCGGACAACGCGGGGGAGATCTCCGCGGGACCGGGCAACGTAGCGAAGGGGCCCCTGGAAAATCTGGTGGCATTCAGGCCCAAGGAGGGGCTCAAGCCGGGCAAGGACCACGACTTCCGCCTGCAGGTACCCCTCTACGAGAGCGCGGTCGTCCCGTTGGAGGGGAAGCAGCCGCCTCCTCCTGAGCCCTTCCCTGGCGATCCCTTCGTGTTCGACTTCGACGTCCCCGTGCATGCCGTCTCCGTGGCCGACATCAACCGGAAGGCGAAGGCTAAAGGAGTCACACTCAGGTTGGACCGGATAATAAACTCCCCGGGGAGGCCCCGGGCGGTCGTCTGCTACCTGCCCCCGGACCACAAGCACCAGTGGCTTAGCTACGGCGGCGCAGGCACGTTCCTGGGCGGCTGGAGCACGAGCGGCTGGGCCGCGACCGGCTCGATGTCGAGCATCCCCCCAAAGAAGTGCCAGAAGCTCATGCTGAGGTCCCCGGCGGATGGCCGCACGACGTTCGAGGTGAGGGCGCTCGAGGGCTGGCCGGACTGCCCATACAGAGACCCCAAGGCCTTTGAGGAATGCTACGAGGAGATCGGATACAGGACCATCCGCGGGCCCTGGAAGTTCGAGTTCAAGGTGCCCAGTCCCAACGGAGGTGATCGTCCGGCGAGGTAAGCCGACGGCTAGCAGATGCGTATGGTGGTAGGGGCGGTGGTGCTCGTCGTAACGACCAGCTTCGCGGGATGTAGCGGGGGCTGAGTAAAACGAGGTGAGGATGAAAAAGCAACTGGCTGGGGTAGCAGGGGTCACGGCCACCTTGGAGTTGCTAGTGTGAGGATACTTTGCCCTGATGGGTCTGGGCAAAGCCGCGGACGCCGCTGTTGCAGTGGCGCTCGGAGTGCGGATCCTGGTACAGCGTTTCGCTTGATCTGATCAAAGAAGAACATGGCGAGTACGCCTGTCCCATAAAGCAGAAACCTCCCGTCATACTCAGGGACCCCGCGACGAAACCTTCGACACAACAGACGGGTCGCGAATTCGCTAGTTTGGTTTCGGGACCGTTTCCGTATGCTTGGGTCGAACAGAGATGACCTGACGGGAGAGGAGATGTGTGCATGGACGAGGTACGCTCGAAAGATGGAACCGCCATCGCGTTCGAGCGGTCGGGGGAAGGACTGCCGGTCATCCTGGTGGTCGGCGCGTTCAACGACCGGGCTACGGGCACGCCCCTGGCCGCGGCCCTGCAGGTGCGCTTCACCGTCTTCAACTACGATCGCTGCGGAAGGGGTGGCAGCGGCGACACGCTCCCTTACGCGGTCGAGGACGCGATGCCCGACGCGCGTGCCTGCGTCCTCGAAGGCCAGAACCACGACCTTGTCCCGCGGGTCCTTGCCCCCGTCCTGGAAGAGTTCTTGGCCGACCGATCCGACGCGACAAACCCGACGAGAAAGGAACCGCGACCATGAAGTTGACGACCAACACCAACGTCTCTGTCGACGGCGTGATGCAGGGGCTTGGCGGGCCGGAGGAGGACCGCAGCGGCGGGTTCGAGCGCGGCGGGTGGGCGATGCCGTTCTTCGGCGGCGAGACCGAGGCCTTGATCGGCGAGGTCTACCAGCGCGCCGACGCCTTCCTGTTCGGCCGGCGGACCTACGAGGTCTTCGCCGGCTCCTGGGGGACGGTAGAAGATATGAAAACGCACCCCATCGGGGAAGCGCTCAACTCTCGCCCCAAGTACGTGGCATCGACCACGCTCACCGACCCTGGGTGGGCTGAGACGACCGTTCTCTCAGGAGACCTCGCGGCCGCCGTCGGCGAGCTGAAGGCCAAGGCGGGGGGCGAGCTGCAGGTGGTAGGTAGCCTCAGCCTGGTCCGGTTGTTGCTCGACAAGGACCTCGTCGACGAGATCATCCTGCTCACCTACCCCGTTGTCGTCGGCCAGGGCAGGCGGCTGTTCCCCGACTCCGGCCAGGACACGGCGCTGGAGCTGGTGGAGTCGCGGGCCACAGCAAACGGGGTGATCTTCCAGGTCTACCGTAAGGCCGGGCGCCCGCAGTACGGGTAGGCCATCGCCGATCAATACAAACAAGAATCACTGTGGCACTTGCGGCAACCGCTGCCCGGAGGGGTCCGATTGCATCAATGGTGTGTGCACTTGTCCGACCGGCTGCTCTCCTTGCGGTACCTCCGGCTGCCCGGACGACTCCTGTGGCTGTGGCGTCCGCTCCGACGGCGGCGGTTTTCTCTGCTTCGGACCCGCTGCTGTTGTGACTGATTGCAACCAGTGCCCTCCCCCCAATGCCCCCGAGGCTACGATTTGCGTCGACGCCGATGGCACCCTTTTTTGTACAAAGCTCTGCACAACACAGTGTGTTTGACAGAGAACTGAAGGTCTGAGAACCCCTCAGGGTCAAACTAAGCCAACTTTAGCGCAACACGGGGATGCAACCGAGGCTGGCAGAAACGGAGGGCTCGTCGGCCGTGTGCATACCTACCTAAATATGCTCGCCGGTTAGAGATTGGCGGTGAAAGATACTCGGCCTTCGATTACAAACGTAACACCGTGCAATCAAGCTGCGTAAAGGGAGGCTCACCATGGCGAAGCTGGTCTTCTACTCGCTGACCGCGTCGCTCGACGGCTACGTAGCGGACGAGGACGGCAACTTCGACTGGGCCGTGCCCGACGAGGAGGTGCTAGCCTTTATCAACGACCTCGTGCGGCCGGCCGGCACCCACCTCTACGGACGCCGGATGTACGAGATGATGACCGTCTGGGAGACCGACCCCACCTTCGCCGAGCAGTCGCCCTGTTCGCGCGACTTCGCCGGGATCTGGCAGGCGGCCGACAAGGTCGTCTACTCCAGGACGCTTGCGGCGGTGTCCACCTCCAGGACGCGGATCGAGCGGGACTTCGACCCCGAAGCGGTGCGGCGGATGAAAGCGTCGGCGGGGCGCGACCTTACCGTGAGCGGTCCCAACCTCGCCGCCCACGCATTCAGGGCCAGTTTGGTCGACGAGTGCCACCTGTTCGTCGCGCCGATCGTGGTCGGAAGCGGCAAACGGTCCCTTCCCAACGACGTCCGCCTGGAGCTCGAATTGCTGAACGAGCGCCGTTTCGGCAACGGCGTGATCTACCTCCACTACCGCACCAAGATGTGAGGAGGCAGCTAAGCTTCCTGCGGATCATCACCCGGCCTTCGAGGAGCTTGTCCTGTTGGCCGCTGAGGCGAAGCCAGGACGAGGGCTTCGCGCTCTCTGGCAACCCGGGCTACAGGGCTTCCAGGTAGGGGAACAGCGCCCCCTGCAGCACCTCGGACGGGCTCCTCCTGCCGTCCTCTCTGCCCTCGTGGGCCCAGTGCCTCTGAGTGTTGTAGCTCTCGAGCCACCGTTCATGCTCTGCTAGCGGTCCCTCCCATTTCTCGGCCCGCTCGAAGTGGAAGTCCGCCATCCTTCTCTGAATGTTTAAGGGGTAGACCGCCTTCGCGCGGTTGGACTTGAAGATGCCCCCTCCGTCGGTGACGATAGTCTCGGGGG
>JBKPSF010000094.1:0-2876 GCA_046734875.1 Actinomycetota bacterium
AGCATGTACCCGGTGGCCGGCGGGTCGACCCGGTATCCGCACTTCGCGTTCGGGAGCCTTGCGGGGTTCGTAATAGGCTGGGCCGTTTGGGTCGGCGCCGTCACGGTGGCGCCCATAGAGGTCCTGGCGGCGCTGCAATACCTCACCCACTACTTCCCGTTTCTAACCGACACGACGGCCGGCGTGACGGTTTTGACGGGGATCGGCATCGTCATCTCCGTCATACTCATGGCCGTGTTCACGGTCATCAACCTCATCGGCATCCGCCTGCTCGCGGAGTCGAACAACATAATCATGATCTGGAAGATCGCCATCCCCTTCCTGGCGATCGTCGTCATTATGGCCCTGGCCTTCAATACCTCCAACTTTACCGCCGCCGGCGGCTTCGCCCCGTTCGGGATCCAGGGCATTCTGAGCGCGATATCCACCGGGGGCATAATCTTCGCCTACCAGGGCTTCGAGCAGGCTATCCAGCTCGGGGGGGAAACCCGTAACCCGGGGCGCAACATCCCGTTCGCCGTCATCGGGTCGATGATGATCGGCGTCATCATGTACATCGGGCTGCAGGTCGCTTTCTTGGGCGCCCTCGATCCCTCTGAAGAGCTCAAGAACGGGTGGGCGCAGCTCGCGTTCCCGGGGGCAGCAGGTCCGTTCGCAGGGCTCGCGACCATAGTGGGCGCCGGCTGGCTCGCGACGCTGCTGTACATAGACGCCTTTATCTCCCCGGCCGGGACCGGCCTGATCTACGTCGCCTCCAGCTCACGCCTCTCTTACGCCTTCGCCCGCAACCACTACATTCCGAGGCAGTTCGGCGTTCTCAGCACGAGGGGCGTGCCGCTCGTAAGCATCGTCTTCAGCTTCATAATCGGCTGCATCATGTTCCTGCCGTTCCCGGGATGGCAGGAGCTGGTCGGTTTCATCACCTCGGCTACCGTGATCGGGTACGCAGCGGTGCCGCTCGCCTTCGGCGCGATGAGGCGGCAGGAGCCAGACCACCCACGGCCATTCAAGCTACCTGGGGGTGAGGTGCTGGCGCCACTCTCCTTTATCGTGGCGAACCTGATCATCTATTGGACCACCTGGGAGGTTGTCTGGAAAGTCCTCGTCGCCATGGTCCTGGGCCTGGTGCTCCTCATCATTGGCCGTATAGTCAACCCGTCGGAGCTGACCCCCAACCTCGACTGGAGGGGTGGCTCCTGGCTGTGGCCATACTTCATTGGGCTGGCGGTGTTCTCCTACCTTGGGCCCACGGATTTCGCCGGCATCGGGGTCATCCCGTTCGGCTGGGACGCTCTCATCATCGCGATCTTCAGCCTCGCCATCTACTTCTACGCCCTCTCGGTGCGACTCTCGCCCGAGCAGGTGCGACGTCACGTCGCCGACGCGAGGGAAGAGGTCGAAGATCTTGAAGAGGAGGTCGCGATTTAATAGCTGGTCAGCACTTCGGTATTTCAGCAGGTCAGCTTGTCACTTTGTTGTCCTGCTGAAATGCCGAAAACGGGTAGCAAAGGCCTGGCCTTTGCTACCCGTTTTCGACGCCGCACCAGTCCGCCAGGAGGCAGGCGATCGTGCTGGTCGCGGTTAGAAGGTCCGTGACGCTGATGTGCTCGTCGGGGGCGTGGGCTACCCTTACATCGCCCGCACCGTACATGACGCAGGGCATCCCGCCGAAGCGGATAAAGAGGCGCATGTCCGCGCCGTAGGAAACGCCTTCTACGGGCGGCCTCTCTCCCGTCACGCGTTCGTGGGCCACGCTTACGGCCTCGCAGATCGGGACGTCGGGTGCGACCTCGGCAGGGGCGAACTGGCCGCCGAACCACTCGAGCTCCGGGGTATGGTCGCGGAGCCACGGGTCGCGTCCGGTAACGGCGGCGATCCGTTCGGAGACGAGGTTTTTGAAGGAATCTACCTCCTCGCCGGGGATCAGACCCACCCTCCCCTCGGCGACGAGCGACTCGGGGACGGTGGAGGCCCAGTTGCCGGCTCTTACGACGCCGACGTTGATGGGTACCTTGTTGTTTATGCCTCTGTATAGCGGGTGGCTTAGGGTGGTGTTCCGTTCCCGCTCTAGCTCCTGCAGGTCCTGGAAGATGGGGACGAACTGCTCCAGGGCCGAGACGCCCTCGTCGCGGGCGGCGGCGTGGGCCGAGCGGCCCGTGACCTTGAGCCTGAAGACCAGCGAACCGCCCTGGGCAGGCACGAGGGCGAGACGGGTCGGCTCGGTTATGAGGGCGGCGTCGGCGCGGTACCCGCGCAGGATCGTCGAGAGCGCCCCGAGCCCCCCGTTCTCCTCCCCCACCGTGGCCGCGACGGTAACGTCCCCGTGTAGCTTCAAGCCAAGGTCGGAGAGGGCGTCGAGTGCGACGAGGTGGGCTACGAGCCCGCCCTTCATGTCGCAAGAGCCGCGCCCGTAGAGCAGGTCGCCCTCGACGGCGCCCGAGAGCGGGTCCCCCCGCGTCCACGCGGCCGGGTCTCCCGGGTCCACGGTGTCGATGTGGGCGTTCAAGAGGATAGAACGTCCGCCAGAGCTTCCGCGTCTGATCCCTACGACGTTGGGACGGTTCTCGTAGGAGTCCTGCTCCCCCACGTGGTCGATGTAGGGTTCCACCTCATCCGGTGTCGCCTCCCAGGCGTCCACCTCGAGGCCGCGCTCCCTAAAGGCGCGCTCGACGATCTCTGCCACCGCGCCCTCCTCGCCCGTCACCGAACGGGTGCGCACCAGCTCCTGCAAGAGGCCCAAGGCGTCCTCGCGCCTGGCCTCTACGGCGTCGCGTATCGACAGTGCGAGATCTCGGTCCAAACCAGCCATGTATCTCCTCCCTCCGGGTCCCGACGCCGCGGCACCGTAGCACGGGCCCGTTTCCGCGGCAACGTCC
>JBKPSF010000095.1:0-9460 GCA_046734875.1 Actinomycetota bacterium
GCCCGCGACGGCTCTGATGCTCGTGTTGTATCTCGACGAGGAACGGAGGCTCTTCCTGCGGGACGAGACCGGTTTCACGCGGGCGCGCCTGCTCGACGCCGGGGAGCTCGAGGACCGGCTCTCCTCGCTCGGACCGGAGCCGCTCGAAGACGGGTTTCAGGCGGATTATCTGCCGCGCAAGATCGGTTCTAGAAGGGCCCAGATCAAACCCCTGCTCCTGGACCAGAAAGTCGTCTCGGGAATAGGTAACATCTACGTCGATGAGATCCTTTACGACGCGAGGTTGCATCCCAGGCGCAAGGCCAACACGCTCTCTGAGGGGGAGTGGAAGGCGCTCTACGACGCCATACGTTCGAACCTCGCGGCCGGTGTCGAGCACCGGGGAACGACGGTGCGCCTCTTCAGGGACGTGTTGAACAGGCCGGGCGAGCACCAGAACCACCTGCGGATCTTCGAGAAGCAAGGAAAGCCCTGTCCCGGGTGTGAAGGACGGGTGGTTCGGGAAAAGGTAAGCGGGAGGCCGAGCCACTTCTGTCCGGCGTGCCAGGCCGAAGATGGTTCGGGGGAAGACGGGCAGTTAGAATTGGAGTAGGAGGTATCGGGTACAGGGAAGGAGTCGTTGCGAAGGTCCTTACGCGGCACCAGAACGTCCCGAAACCTAAAGCAGAAAGGAGCCAAATGTGGCTGAACAGTTTGACCTCGTGATCATCGGCGGCGGGAACGGGGGGTACATACCGGCGATCCGGGCCAGCCAACTCGGGATGAGCGTGGCCCTCATAGAGAAGCGGGAGGGCGGGCACCTCGGGGGGACGTGCCTGAACCTGGGATGCATCCCGACCAAAGCGCTGCTCCACACGGCCACACTCTTGCACGACGCCAAAAACGGCGAGGAATACGGGGTCAAGGTCGGCGAGGTGGAGTTCGACTACCCGCAGGCCGCCAAGCGCCGCGAGCAGGTAGTCACCCAGCTCAGGCGCGGCGTGCAGGGTTTGATGAAGAAGAACAAGGTCACCGTCTACAACGGCGTCGGCAGCTTCGTCGAGCCCAAGAAGATCAAAGTAGAGACCGACGATGGCGAAGAGGAGCTCGAGGCCGAGAACGTCCTGATCTCCACCGGCTCAGCCGTAAACACCCTGCCCGGCCTGGAGTTCGACGGGGAGAAGGTCATCTCCTCGGACGACATCGTCACCAACGACGAGAGCTACCCCGAGTCCGTGATCATCCTTGGCTCGGGTGCCGTCGGCGTCGAGTTCGCGAGCATGTACAACGACTTCGGCACCGAGGTTACCATCGTCGAGATCCTCGACCGCCTCGTGCCGCTTGAGGACCCGGAGATCTCCGCCGCCCTGCAGAAGGAGTTCGAGGACAGGGGCATTACGGTCATGACTAGCACCCAGGCCGACCCGGAGAGCCTGGAGAAGACCGACGATGGTGTCAAGATCCAGATCGCGAGCGCAGGCTCGAGCGAACAGGAAGAAACCGAAGGCGAGGGCGGCGGCTACGGTGGCGAAGACCCGCCCACCGGCGAGGCCGACGGTGGAGAGACGCTCGAGGCCGAGGCATTGCTTGTCGCGGTTGGACGCAAGACCGTTATAGAAGATCTGAACCTGGACGTTACCGACGTTGAGGTGGGCGACCGCGGCATCATCCAGGTAGACGAGTACGGGCGGACGGCAGAGGACGGCGTGTACGCGGCCGGGGACGGGGTAGGGGGCTTCTGGCTCGCCCACGAGGCCGGGCACGAGGGCATCATCGCCGTCGAGCACATGGCCGGCGAGAACCCTCTGCCCAAGGACCGCAACCTCGTCCCGCGCGTCACCTTCTGCCGCCCCGAGGTGGCCTCCTTCGGGCTCACCAAAGCGCAGGCCGAGGAAGAGGGCTACGAGGTCAACGAGACCAAGTTCCCCTTCAGGGCCATCGGTAAAGCTTTGATCGAGGGCGAGCCCAACGGTTTCTTCAAGATAGTGGCGGACGCCGAGACCGACCTCATCCTCGGCATGCACGCCATAGGACCCAAAGTAACAGACCTCATAACCGAGGGCGTCTTCGCCAAGCTCGTCGAAGGCACGCCGGAGGAAATAGGGATGACCATGCACCCCCACCCGAGCCTCTCTGAGGTAGTAGGTGAGGCCGCCATGGCCGTGGAGGGGCATCCGATACATTTTTAGCACTTCAGCATTTCAGGAGGGCTTCGGGCGGCGTTGGCGTATGGCGCCAACGCCGCACCGGCTTTCTGAAGCCTGTTGTGCGATAGGAGACACGGTGCAGTTTCGCCAACGTGCGCTACCATTAGACTCGATAGCCGTCAGCAAACAAAAAGCTGACAAGCTGAAATGCTGACAAGCTGAAAAGGAGCGCTGTGGCGCGCAGACAGATCAACATCAAAGTGCTCGACGACGGTACGAAGACCTTCGAGGTCCGCCACCGCTGGGAGGACAGGCCCGTGCCCCCGCCGCCCGACGGAACCGCGACGGAGTATATGCCGTTCCGGCAGCAAGCCAGGGGATTGCCTGGCGCCCACGGCCGGCCTGAGTGGCTGAAGGCACGCGCCCCCGACGGCGAGGTCTACAGAGACATCAAGGAGACCATGCGCGGGCTGAACCTGCACACGGTGTGCGAGGAGGCACGCTGCCCGAACATCGGCGAGTGCTGGAACAACCGCACGGCGACGTTCATGATCCTGGGCAACGTCTGCACCCGTTCGTGCGGTTTCTGCGCCGTGCTCACGGGCAAGCCCACGGAACTCGACCTCGACGAGCCTCACCGCGTGGCCGATGCCGCCAGGCAGATGGGGCTCGAGCACGCCGTCATAACCAGCGTGAACCGCGACGAGCTCGCCGACGGTGGCGCCTCCGTCTTCGCCGGGACAATACGGGCTATTCGGGAGAGGGTCCCCGGCTGCGCCGTCGAGGTCCTCACGCCAGACTTCAAGGGCGACCGCGGGGCGATCCAGACCGTCATCGACGCCCGCCCCGATACCTTCAACCACAACATCGAGACGGTGCCGCGTCTCTACCCGGCGGTCCGCCCGCAGGCCAAGTACCGCCGCTCCCTGGAGGTGCTCCGCTACGCCAAGGAGCTCAACCCCGACGGCCTGACCAAGAGCGGGTTCATGGTGGGCCTTGGTGAGGTCGAGGAGGAGATCCAAGGGACCATGCGCGACCTGCGCGACCACGAGGTAGACATCCTCACCATCGGCCAGTACTTGAGGCCCTCGGAGAACCACCTCCCGATGAGCCGCTACTACTCGCCCAAAGAGTTCGCGGACCTGCGCCAGTACGGCTTCTCTTTAGGCTTCAAACACGTCGAGAGCGGCCCGCTCGTCCGCAGCTCCTACCACGCCCACGAGCAGACCGCGGACGCCAGAAAGAGCCCGACGGCCGGCGTCGCTGGCGTCTGACCCAACGGCATGACCCTGGAGAGGCAAGCCGATTTCGAAACAACCGTCGAGGTGCGACGGTTGCCGGGGCTTACGCCCTACGCCGAAGCCTGGGATCTGCAGAAGGATCTCGTGCGGCTCAGGAAGAAGAACGAGGTCCCCGACATCTTCATCCTCTGCGAGCATCCACCGGTCTTCACCGTGGGACGGGCCGCGAAGGATGCGGCTAACCTGGGCGCAGGGGAAGAGTACCTGCGGTCTCTGGGTGCCGAGGTGTTCTGGAGCGACAGGGGAGGGGACGCGACCTTCCACGGTCCTGGCCAGATCGTGGGCTACCCGATCCTACGCCTCGAGGCGCGCGACACCCACGCCTACCTGCGCGAGCTGGAAAGCGTCATCGTCCGGGTTCTAGAAGACTACGACTTGGAGGGCTGGCATCACCCCGAGTACACTGGGGTTTGGGTGGAAGATCGCAAGATAGCCGCCATCGGCGTGAAGTTCTCGTCGGGTTGGATCACCTCCCACGGCTTCGCCCTGAACGTAAAAACGGACCTCTCCTGGTTCGACCGTATCACCCCCTGCGGCATCAAAGAGTTCGGCGTAACCAGCCTGACCCGCGAACTCGACCGCAACGTACCATTGATCGAAGTGGAGACCAAGATCATCGACCACTTCCTCCAGACGTTCCGTTAGTTTGCTTACTGCTTCAGCACGCCGCCGCAGGCCGGAGCGTGCGCTGCCTTCGGAGAAGGCCGCTACGCGCTGCCGATGAGGATGCCCGCGGCGAAGACTAGCGCGCCGCCGACGCATACCTGGACGGCGGAGAGTGCGAAGCTCATGTCAAAGTAGCGGTAGCGGATAAAGGAGATGGCGAGCAGCTCGAAGCCGACGACCCCGAAAGCCAGGTAGAGCGCCAGGCTGACGTGCGGTATGAGAAACGGGAGCGTGTGCAGGATGCCCCCGACGAAGGTGGCGATGCCGGTTATGGCCCCCCGCAAGAGGGGATTCCCCCGCCCCGTGAGCGACCCGTCGTCCGAGAGTCCCTCCGAGAAGCCCATGCTGATCCCCGCTCCCACCGCAGCCGCAAGCCCGACCAGAAACGTGACCCCAGGGTCCCTCGTCGCAAAAGCCGTCGCAAACAGCGGCGCCAACGTCGAAACCGACCCATCCATCAAGCCTATTAGAGCCGGCTGAACTACCCGCAACACAAAGTTCTTGCTGTGCCCAGATGCCGTCATCTCCCGGCCCCCAAGCCCCAGCCGCTCTAGCCAAACTGACAAGCCTTCACCCCCGGACAAAAAGTCGCACGACCCATTCATGTATTCTATCCATACTTCCGGTGAAATCAAGAACAATTCTTGTTATTGGTAAATGGGAACCATTAGCGATAGGAAGTCGTCTACCTTTCGATCGCGGGCAAACGCGGTGCTGACTAGCTGAGGTGCTGGAAGAGATCCAGCTCCGCCTTCACCACCATCTCTTCCGTATCGCGGTGGAGGTGGAAGCCCAGCTTTCTGGAGATTTCTTGCATGGGGCGGTTGTCGAAGAGGATCTCGGCCGTGATGCGCCTGAGGCCTTCGGCGCGGCCGACCTCCAGGATTCTGCTGACGATCAGGGTGCCGATGCCCCGGCGCTGGAAGCGGTCGCTGACCAGGACGGAGAACTCCGCTTCGTCGGGGGCGGCGCCGCGGCGGCTCAGGCGGGAGACGCCCAGGATCTCGCGTTCTCCGGTGGCGGGGTCCCTGTGCTCGGCGACCAGCGCCATCTCGCGGTCGTAGTCTATAAAGCAGATGCGGGTCAGGCGCTCGTGGGCCGTGCGCTGGTCCAGGTTCATCATGTGGAAGTAGCGCATGTAGACGCTCTCCTCGGAGAGGGTCTCGTGGAACTTCACCATCAAGGGCTCGTCTTCGGGCCGGATCGGGCGTACCGTCACCGGCGTGCCGTCGCGTAGATTTTCGTGGGAGACGTACTGCTTGGGGTAAGGACGAATCGCCGTATGAGGGAGATCCTCCTGGCGCGTCTCGGGGTCGTGCAGAACGATGCGGGCGTCGAGGGAGATCAGGCGCTCCGGTGAGGCGAGGAGCGGGTTGATGTCGAGCTCCTTGATCCAGGGTTGCTCCACGACGAGCTGGCTTACGCGCACGAGCAGCTTCTCCAGGGATGCGATGTCCAAGGGCTTTCTGCCTCTGACGCCGCCCAGCGCTTCGAAGATGCGCGTCCTCTCCATCATCCGCCTCGCGAGCGTGGTCGTCAGCGGCGGGAGGGCGAGGGCGCGGTCCCTGTAAACCTCGACCAGCGAGCCGCCGGAGCCGAAGAGCAGGACGGGCCCAAACTGCGGATCGAGGCTGCTCCCGACGATCAACTCGTAGCCGTCGAGATCCACCATCTCCTGCACGGCCGCTCCTCCGAAATCTTCGCGGCTGAAGTCTTCGGTTATCGAGGCCTCCATCTCCTCGTAGGCGCGCCTCACGTCCTCGGCGTTTTGCAGGTTCAGGCGCACGCCCCCGACGTCGGTCTTGTGGGTGATCGTCTCGGAGTCGAGCTTGAGGACAATGGGGTAGCCAATGCGGTCCGCAAGCTCCGCCGCTTCGTCTGGGCTGTGGGCGACCTCCGTCTGTACGGTCGGGATGCCGTAGGCGGCGAGGACTTCCTTGGCCTCGGACTCCGTGAGGATGGTGCGCCCGGCGTTGCGGACGCGTCCTATAGTTTCCTCGACCCGACCGCGGTCAGCCCTTTCGTCTTCGGCGGGTTCCGGCGTCTCGTAGATGCTACGCAGGTTGTAGGTGTATTTCCACATGTTCGTGAACGCGCAGGCTGCCGCGTCGGGGTAGTCGAAGGTCGGGATGCCGGAGCCGTCCAGGATGGAGTCGCCAGCAGCGACGGCAGGACCGCCCATCCAGCTCGCCAGCACGGGCTTGCGCGTGCTCCGTGCGTACGGCGCGAGCCTTTCGGCGGTCGCCGTCGGGTCGGTCATGTCCTGGGGCGTGAGGATGACGAGCAGACCGTCGCTATGTGGGTCGCCGGCCGCCGTCTCGAGCGTACTGGCGTAGCGATCGGGATCGGCGTCCCCGAGCACATCCACCGGGTTGCCGTGGCTCCAGGGGGCGGGGAGGGAGTCGTTCAGGGCTTCCATGGTCTCTTGGGAGATCGTGGCCAGCTCGCCGCCGTTGCCGATCAGGGCGTCCGTGGCCAGCACGGCAGGGCCACCGGCGTTCGTCAGGATGGTCAGGCGCGGGCCCTTCGGACGCGGTTGTTTGCCGAGGACTTCGGCCATCTCGAAGAGCTCGGAGATCTCGTCCACGCGCAGTACGCCGCTGCGGGAGAAGGCAGCATCCAGCACTTCATCCGAGCCGGTCAAGGACCCGGTGTGGGAGGCCGCTGCCTTGCCGGCGGCTTCGGTTCTTCCGGCTTTGATCACTATTATCGGCTTGGTCATGGCGACCTCGCGGGCGGCCGAGAGGAACGAGCGGGCGTCGCCCACGGACTCCATGTAGATGACGATGCTCTTCGTCTGGGGGTCGTCGCCGAGAAAGTAGATCAGGTCCCCCCAACCCACGTCCATCATCGACCCGACGCTGACGAGCGCAGAGAACCCCACGTTCTCCATGAAGCTCTGATCCAGTATGGCCGTGAGCAGGGCCCCGCTCTGGCTCAGGAGGGCCACGTTGCCGGGACGGGCGATGGCACCAGCGAAGGTGGCGTTGAAGCCCGTAGGCGGCTTCATGACCCCGAGGCAGTTGGGCCCGACTATCCTCATCCTGCCCCGTCTGGCTTCCTCGAGCACCCGCCGCTCCAGCTCCACCCCCTCTGGTCCCGTCTCCTTGAAACCCGCCGAGATGACGATGGCGCCCTCCACGCCGGCCTCGACGCACTCGCCGATGATCTCCGGCACCGCGGGCGCCGGGGCCACGATGACGGCGAGGTCTACCTTTGCAGGCACCTCGTAGACGCTCGGATAGGCCTTGATGCCGAGCACGTTCGGCCGGCGCGAGTTGACCGGGAAGACCGTCCCCCCGAACGGGCTGCTCACCAGGTTCCACATGATCGTACGCCCCACGCTTCCCGGCCGGTCGGTGGCCCCTATAACGGCCACCGCCTCCGGACGAAATATAGCGTCCAACTGCTGCCGCTCGTAACCCAGAACGTCGTGCGCGGGGTCCGCGCTCTTGGAACGCTTCATCGGTCGCTCCCTTCGGTCGCTCCCAGCACGCCTGCTTCGCAGGCTCGTCAGCACGGCGCTTCGCGCCTTGTCAGCATCTCGGTGTGAGAAGGTTCCACACGTCTTTGGCGAGCCTTTGGCTATGTTCCTCGTGCACTCGTTTTTGTAACGCTACGCGTAAGGCAAAGCCGTGAACCCGCGTACGGGCATTGTTGCAGCGACTCTCCTGAAATGCTGACAAGCCGCCAAGCGGAGCAAGGCGGCGTGCTGACAAGCGGAGGCGAAGCCGAAGCGTGCTGCGGGGCGTCAGGCCCCGCCTCCGTAGCTCTCCCTTCGCAGCCCGAGATAATAGACGAACGCGTCGAGGTAGGAGCGGCCGAGCGCCCCGATAAAGACCTCGGCGCTGCGCATGAAGGTGGAGACGTAGGCCCTCCTCACGGCGTAGCCGACCGCATCCTCGGGCACCTCGACGGGCTCTTCGCCCAGGGTCTTGAGCATCACGAGCATCCTGGTGTATGACTCCGCGAGGCGCCTGTAGTCGGGACGCTCGAACATGAGCTTTTCGACCTCGCGGGCCTCCTCGCCCTCCAGCTCGCCTGCGGCGTAGGCCCCGACCTTCTCCAGCATCTCCCAGCGCCGGTCGTCCGCGGGCGTCATTTCGCGGCCTCGCGATCGTCGTTCCTCTGTTCGTCCAGGACCACGAGCAGGGCGGCACGCCCGCGGGAGACCCAACCCTTGGCCGTCCCTTCGGGGACTTCCAGGACCTGGGCTATCTCGGCGTAGGAGAGGCCCTCCATGTGCCTGAGGACCAGCGCCGCCCTGTGATCGGCGCGCACGTGGTCCAGGGCCGCCAGCAGTTCTTCGCGCTGGTGCGCGCTCAGGGCGGCAGCCTCTGGGTCCGCGTCGCCGCCGTCGGGTTCCGGCAGGAACGGTAGCTCGTCGCCGCTGAACTCCCTCTCCTTGCGTCGCGATTCCTTGCGGCGGGCGGAGAGGCAGGTGTTCACGGTTATCCTGTAGAGCCAGGTGCTAAAGGCGCTTTCTCCTCTGAAGTTTTCGATGTTCCTCCAGGCCCGGATCCAGGCCTCCTGGCTCGCGTCCTGGGCTTCCTGCACGCCCAGTATGCGCAGCGCCACCCGGTATACGAGCCCGGAGTGCTCGCGGACCAGGTGCCTGAACGCCCCCACGTCGCCCCTGGAGGCGAGGATGGCCAACTTCCGATCCCGGGCGCTACTCATTAGTTAGAGCTCTTGGCGTGGCGATCAGATACGGATGATCTTTGCTCGACCCCATACCAGCGTAAGATATCAAAGCAGCATTTCAGCCGGTCAGCATTTCAGGACGTTTCGCCTTCGAACACGTAGAACCGGGAACCCCGGCAGTATATGATGCAGAAGGCGTCACGGAGCCCGGCAAGATGGGGTGGGGACTTTGGTCGACATAGAACGCGCGCCGAAAAGCGCAGTGCCGACGGACGAGGCTGCTATGCGTACTCTGGCCGGTGTCATCTCCGGATGTTACCCGGCGGGGGCGATCCTGCGGCGCGGCCGGTAGCGCGGCCAGGGCGTGCGGCTCCGAGACCTCATCCGCGATCTGGATCGAGACCCACTGCTGAAGGTCGGGGTGTGGGCGATGGTCCTCGCGCTCGGTTTCGCCGTCGTGGTTGCCGTCGGCGCCTCCCTCGACGGGCCGATAGAGGTCGCGGCCGCGAACACGGCGACATCGGAGCCGGATTCCGCCACAGGGCCGCTCGTCCGCACCGACCCCGGCATCGACCCGTGGGTGGAGAGGGACATACCCCCACCCAAGATCTCGGCCGAACCGCAAGCCAAATCCGGACCGGTCCCCCCCCCCCCCCCCCCACCCCCCCCAAGACCCAAAAACCAAAAGGAGCAACCGGAGGCCACCGCCCCCAACGGGGCCCG
>JBKPSF010000096.1:0-6456 GCA_046734875.1 Actinomycetota bacterium
GTGGGGCTGAGGTAGTTCTGATCGACGGTGCGGACCCGGGCTCCGGCACCACCTCGACCAGCTTCGCCTGGGTCAACGCCAACAACAAGCTCCCCCGCGAGTACTTCGAACTGAACCTCGCCGGGATGCGCGAGCGCGAGCGGCTCCGCGATGAGTTTGGCGGCGGATGGCTTCACCCTACGGGAAACCTGATCCAGGTCCCGGACGAAGAACAGGAGAACCTCGAAAGCCGCGTCGAGCGCCTCCGCTCCTGGTCCTACGCCGCCGAGATGCTTCCCGCATCTAAGGTCAATGAGAAGCTCGAACCCCAAGCTGCTTTCCCGGACCCGGAGACCAAAGTCGCGCACTTCCCCGAAGAATCCTGGGTCGACGCCCCGGCCCTCACCAGAACGCTCGTGCAAGCCGCCAGCAGCAACGGAGCAAATCTGTTAGTCGGGAATACGGTTCAAGATATCGAGGCTGGAGGCGAAGACGTGAGGCTGCGACCAGGGAACGGTGATACCGTTTATGCCGACGCCGTGGTCAACGCCACCGGCGCGGGGGCAGTCTCAGTGGCGGAGATGGTTGGGAGGACGTTGCCGCTCGACGTGTTCCGGGGGTTGCTCGTCAGGGTTGCCGTTCGTGGCGAGCCTCTGCGGCATCTCATGCACACCCCGCGCATCAACTTGCGTCCCGACGGTCCCGGGTACGTCCTGCTTCACCACGATTCGGTGGACGAGAAGCTCACGGACGATTTCGCCGGGACGGAAGACCCGCTCTGCGCGGAACTTCTGGAGCGGGCGCGGGATGTGCTCCCGGCTCTCGCGGAGGTCGTGGAGGCGAGGTTCGGGCTTCGTCCGGTCCCTGCCGATGGACATTCATGCGTCGGCGCGCTCCCTGAGATCCCTGGTTACTACGAGGCCGTGACGCACAGTGGGGTTACGCTCGGTCCGCTAGTCGGGCGGTTGCTGGCGCGTGAGATCCTGACCGGCGAAGTGGACCCGCTCATCGCACCGTTCCGTCCGGATCGCTTTCCGTCTACGTAAGCCCGGAGTTCGCCGACCGCTGTTTACAACCCGTCTCACCCGGTCCTATACTGCACGATGAGGAAAGGAAGGCGGATGGCTTTCGCGCAGCAGGGGTCTCTCGCCGCGGTACTTCCCGTGGACAAACCGCCGTCATGGCGAGGGTGGGAACTTACCCCCTCGTCCGAAGCGATACCGGAATAGTGTCGATAGCGGACGGGCCGAGACCTCTTCGTGCGCGTGAGCTTTGGGAAAGGAGTAGGAGCTGTGGGAGAATTGCTCTTTAGCGGGGGAACGGTCGTGAGCGCGGAAGGCAGCTACAGGGCCGACGTGCTCGTCGAGGACGGGAAGATCGTCGCCGTCGCCGCGAACCTGGACGCGGACGGCGCCGAGACCGTCGACGCCTCGGGCAAGCTCGTCATGCCTGGCTTTATAGACGCCCACACCCACATGGACATGCCGTTCGGGGGCACAGTGACGGCCGATGATTGGGCCACTGGCACCGAGGCCGCGGCGGCCGGCGGGACGACCATGATCATCGACTTCGCCCTGCAAGAAGCCGGCGGTACCCTGGCCGGGGCCTTCGACACCTGGACGGAGAAGGCAAGGGACAAGGCTGTCATCGACTACAGCTTCCACGTCGCTGTGACGGATCTGCGCGACGACATCAAGACCGAGTTGCCGGACCTCGCAGAAAAAGGCGTAGCCTCGATCAAGATCTTCATGGCCTATAAAGGAACCCCGCTCTACACCGAAGACGAAGACCTCTTTGAGGTTCTGCAGCTCTCGAAAGACGCGGGAGTCCTCGTCATGGTTCACGCCGAGAACGGGGACGCCATCGCCAAGCTGCAGCAGCAGGCGCTCGCGCGCGGCGACACGGCCCCGCGCTTCCACGCCCTTACTCGACCCGAGCCCGTCGAGGCCGAGGCGACGAACCGGGCCATCCGGCTCGCCGAGGTGGCGGAGGCACCGATACTCGTCGTACACGTCTCGTGCGCGCCCGCCTTAGAAGCCATCCACCTCGCCCACGAGCGTGGCCAGACGGTCTTTGCCGAGACCTGCCCCCAGTACTTCCAGTTCGAGTACGAGGACCTGGCCAGGGAGGGTTTCGAGGGCGCCAAGTTCGTGTGCTCCCCGCCGCTTCGCGACCCGGGGAACAGGCCGGCGTTGTGGAACGGCCTCAAGTTCGGGGACCTCCAGATCTTCGGCTCAGACCATTGCTCTTTCAACTACGAGGGGCAGAAGGACCTCGGCAAGGACGACTTCACCCTGATCCCCAACGGGCTCCCTGGCGCCGAAGAACGCGCCATGACGCTCTGGACGCTCGGTGTTAGGGAAGGAAAGCTCTCCGAGAACCAGTTCGTCGCCGTCCTCTCCACCAACCAGGCGCGCATCTACGGCGCCTACCCCAGGAAAGGGACTTTGGCCCCCGGCGCCGACGCGGACATCGTGCTCTGGGACCCGGAACTTTCCACGACAGCGACAGTGGAGAACCGTCACGGCAACGTTGACTACACGCCTTATGAGGGCCGGAAGTTTCACGGTGGACCCGCGGCGGTGTACGTGCGGGGTAACCTGGTGTACGGGGACGGCGAGGTCGTCGGGGAGCGGGGTTCTGGCAGGTTCGTCGAGCGGAGCTTCACGGCGACGGAAGGACTGGAGGTGCGGGTATGACCAATCCGGGGGAGCTGTTCAATCGGCACAGGGTGGCGCTGCCTTCCTGGATGCCGCTGTACTACGAGCAGCCGCTCGAGCTCGCGCGCGGCGAGGGTTTCAAGGTGTGGGACTCAGAGGGGAACGAGTACCTGGACTTCTTCGGCGGGATCGTCACTACCATAAGCGGTCACGCGGTGCCGGAGATTACCGACGCCATAAAGAGCCAGGTGGACACAATATTGCACACCTCCACGCTCTACCTGATAGAGAACCAGGTCAAGCTTGCCGAGAAGCTCATCGACCTCGCCCCGATCTCGGGCGAGAAGAAGGCTTTCTTCGTCGGCAGCGGCTCGGAGGCGAACGAGGCCGCGCTCCTCTTCGCGACGCGCTACCGCAACTCGAGCGAGATCATCGCGCTCCGCTCCTCCTACCACGGCTCGACCTTCATGACGATGGGCATAACGGGCCAGAGCACCTGGAGCCCGACCTCCCGCTCTGCCCTCGAGGTGGCCTACGCCCGCAACCCGTATCGACTCCGCTGCCCCCTGTGTCGGGGCGAGGGACGCTGCAACCTCCTGTGCGCCGACGACGTGCGCGCGGTCGTAGAAGAAGAAACAACGGGCAACGTCGCGGCGTTTATCGCCGAGCCGATACAGGGCGTCGGTGGTTTCGTCGACGCGCCGCCCGGATACTTCGAGCGGGTGAAGGAGATCCTGGACGAGACTGGAATACTCCTTATCTCCGACGAGGTCCAGACGGGTTTCGGGCGGACCGGCGATAACTTCTGGGGCATCGACGCCTTCGATGTGGAGCCCGACATGATCGTGATGGCCAAGGGCCTCGGCAACGGGCTAGCCATCGGCGCCGTCGTCGGCAGGGCAGAGGTGATCGAATCCGTCTCCCCCAACCTCCACCTCTCCACATTCGGAGGGAACCCGATCTCGACAGCAGGAGCCCTCGCCAACATCAACTACGTCCTCGACAACGACCTCCAGTCCAACGCCCACGAGGTCGGCACCCACCTTAAAGACCGCCTCTCGAAGATGGCCGAAAACCACGACATCGTCGCCGAGGTGCGCGGCCGTGGCCTGATGCTCGCCCTCGAGCTCGTCGGCGACGGCCTAGAGCCAGACCCCGCCGCCGCCGTCCGCTTCCTCGAAGCGTGCCGGACGCGCGGCCTTCTCGTCGGCAAGGGCGGCCTGAAGGCGAACAGCATCCGCATCTCCCCGCCGCTCATCGTCACCCACGAGGCGGCAGACGAGGCAGCGGACATCATGGACGAAGCACTCGCCGAGGTCGGCACCCGCGAGAAGGTCGGCTAGTGCGGACCGAAGGTGTAGACGCCCGCCGCGCCGTCGAAGAGTTGAAAGAGCTGGCCGAGCTTACGGGCGGCCCCGAAGGCGCCCGCCGCGTCGCGTGGACGGAGGAGTGGGAGAAGGCCCGCGAGTGGTTCAGGGCCAAGCTCGAGGAGATAGAAGGTATCACCGAGATAGAGACCGACGAGGCCGGCAACGTCTGGGCCACGGCCCCAGGCGACTCCGAGCGTGCAGTCCTTATAGGGGGCCACATAGACTCCGTACCGAACGGTGGTTGGCTCGACGGCGCCCTGAACGTGGTCGGCGCCCTGGAAGTCATGCGCGTCCTCGCCCCGCAAGAGCGACCCGTCACCCTGCGCCTCGTCGACTGGGCCGACGAGGAGGGCGCCCGTTTCGGCCGCAGCCTCTTCGGCTCGGGCGCCGCCGCGGGCGCCCTGAAACCCGACGACGTGCGCGACCTCGAGGACAGCGACGGCGTGGCCCTACCAGACGCCCTCGCCGAGCACGGCGTCGACCTCGACAAGGTCAACGAAGCAGGACGCCAGCTCGAGAACGCCGCGGCCTACCTGGAGCTGCACATAGAGCAGGGTCCCGTCCTCGAAAGGATGGACCTGCCGCTCGGGGTGGTGCTAGGCACCTTCGGCGTCGAGCGGCACGCCGTTCGCTTCACCGGCCAGCACGCCCATTCGGGTTCAACCCCGATGAAGGTAAGGCGGGACGCTTTCATCGCAGCTGCCCGCTCCGCGGTGGCGTTCCGCGACGATGCGAGGGGTCGAGACGACGTGCGCGCCACAACCGGCTTCGTCAACGTAAGCCCGGCCATCGTCACCGCTTTCAACGGGTGGTGCGAGATGTCCCTAGACCAGCGCGCGCTCGACCCAGAGGTGCTGGCGAGCATGCTCGACGCCGCCGAGGAGGCAACGGCGCGCGTCGCCACGGAAGAAGACGTCTCCGTCGAGTGGAACCGTCTGTGGCGCATAGAGCCCATCCCCTTCGACGAAGGTTTGATCTCCCTCGCCGAAGAGGCGTGTAACGAGGTAGCCGGGCAATCGCACCGGCTACCGAGCGGACCCCTGCACGACGCCGCCGAGATGGCGCGCCTCATGCCAACGGTGATGATCTTCGTCAAGAGCCTCGGAGGCCTAAGCCACACGAAGGACGAAGACACGCCGGAAGAGGATCTGGAACTCTCCGTGCGGGCGCTGCACCGGCTCGCGGTCAAGACGATGGAGTGGGCGAAGTGAGCATGTCGTCAGCATTCCAGCCTGCCGGCCTGTCAGGTAATGCCGCGCGGCGAGTAACCGGGCTTCGTCGGCCCACCGAAGAGCTACGGGGGGCGCAGGCTGAATTGCTGTGGTGCTGACCGGCTGAAATTCTGAGCGACCGAAGGGAGCGACGTGGAAGAGTTTCGGGATCTCGCGGTAAACAATCGGGCTGAATTGGAGCGTATCAAAACCGGGGCCATGTCGTCCAGCCTGTACAACGAAGATCTGGCACCGACCGGACCGGAGCAGCGGACGTGGACGACTTACAACATCGCGGCGCTGTGGATCGGGATGGCCATAGTCATCACGACCTATGCGCTAGCCGCGGGCCTCATGGCAGCGGGGATGAACTGGTGGCAGGCGCTGTTGACGATCTCGCTGGGAAACCTGATCGTCCTCGTCCCAATGCTCCTGAACGCTCACGCTGGCACCAAGTACGGTGTGCCTTTTCCCGTCTTCGTCCGCGCCTCTTTCGGGGTACGGGGGGCGAATTTCGCGGCTATGGCCCGCGCGTTGGTCGCCTGCGGCTGGTTCGGTATACAGACCTGGCTCGGCGGACTCGCCCTCGACGCGCTCACGACCGCCCTGTGGGGCGGTTGGGCGAACGTGCCTGGGCACCAGTTCATAGCCTTCTTCGTGTTCTGGGTGATACAGGTCGCGATCATTCTGGCCGGCATCGAGGGCGTCAAGTACTTCGAGTCTCTCTCGGCGCCGCTACTGATTGTGGGCAGCATCGCCTTGCTAGTGTGGGGCTTCTCCGCGGGCGGCGGCGTAAGCGAGGTGTTCACTAACTCCGCGAAGCTCCAGCAGGGCGACGCGCCTTTCTGGGCGCTCTTCTGGCCAAGCCTCGCGGCGAACGTGGGGTACTGGATAACGCTCTCCCTCAACATCCCGGACTTCACCCGCTACGCGAAGACCCAGCGCTCCCAAGTCCTGGGACAGGCCTTCGGTCTTCCCCTCACGATGACGGCCTTCAGCTTCATCGGCATCGCGGTGACAGCAGCGACGGTCGTCGTCTTCGGCGAGGCTATCTGGGACCCGGTAGAGGTGGTAACGCGGGTCACAGGAAGCATTCCGGCACTGCTCATCATCGCCATGATCGTCATCGTGCTGGCCCAGATCTCGACGAACATGGCCGCGAACGTGGTCTCGCCGTCGTTCGACTTCTCGAACCTGGCGCCGAAGTACATCTCGTTTCGCACGGGCGGCATGATC
>JBKPSF010000097.1:0-3196 GCA_046734875.1 Actinomycetota bacterium
CGCCTCCTCGCTCGACTACAGGACCACGCTGGCCAACGTCGCCGGCCTCGCCGTGCCCACTCTAGCCGACTGGTGCGCCGTCGACGTGCTGGATGACGACGGCTCGGTCGAGAGGCTCGCCGTGGAGCATTCCGATCCCGAAAAGGTCGCGCTCGCCTTCGAACTGCAGGAGCGCAACCCATCGAATCCCGACACGACGCGGGGCGTGCGCAAGGTTCTCGAGACCGGTGAGCCCGACATGATGGCGGAGATACCCGAAGAGTTGCTGGACCGGGTCGCCGTGGACGCCGAGCACAGGGAGATGATGAGGGAGCTCGGCCTCCGGTCATACATGGTCGTGCCCATGGTCGCGCGGGGGAGGAATCACGGTGCGATCACCCTGGTCTCGGCGGAGTCGGGGAGGTGCTACGACGAGGCTGACCTGAGGCTCGCCGAGGAGCTGGCGAGGCGGGCCGCCCTTGCCGTGGATAATGCGAAGCTCTATCAGGAGGCGCAGCGCGAGATCTCAGAGCGGAAAGAGGCCGAAGCCCGCCTCAAGGAGGCCGAAGCCCGCTTCCGGACGCTCGTCGAGCATATCCCGGCCGTGACCTACATGGAGGCCGCGGACAAACACGCAGAAAGTAACGCCTTCCTCTATATAAGCCCGCAGATCGAAGCCGTCCTCGGCTACTCGCCCGAGGAGTGGCTAGCCGACCCCCTCCTGTTCAGGAAGAGGCTTCATCCCGACGATAGAGAGAGGGTTCTGGCCGAGGACTTCAGGACCAACATAACCGGCGAGCCGTTCCAGATGGAGTACAGGCAACTGGCGAAGGACGGCAGAGTCGTCTGGGTGCGCGACGAATCCGTCCTGGTCCGCGACCACGAGGGAGGGGCCCCGTACTGGCTCGGCGTCCAGTTCGATATCACCGACCGCAGGGAGGCCGAAGAGGCCCTCAGGCAGAGCGAGGGGCGCTACAGGACGGTCGTCAAGCAGGCCGCAGAAGGCATCTTCATCGTCGACCTCGAGACCAAGCTCATCCTGGAGGCCAACGCCGCCTACAGAGACCTGCTCGGCTATACGGCGCAGGACATGCTAGGTCTCGGTCTCACCCTTTACGATGTGGTGGCGCACGACCGCGAGAGCATCGACCGTTACGTCGATCGCATCCTCAAGAACAGGGTCGAGTTCATCGGCGAGCGGCGCCACCGCAGGAAGGACGGTTCGCTCATCGACGTGGAGGTCGGCTCCAGCGTGATCTCCTACGGCGGCGGCGAGGCTTTGTGCGTGATCGTCCACGACATAACCGAGCGCCGCCGCTCCGCCGAGCGGCTGCAGCGCAGCCTGGACGCCCTCCTCGCCCTCTACGAGGCGGGCCAGATCCTTAGCTCCAGCCTGCAAAGAGATGAGATCGGCTCGCGCCTCCTGGAGATAGCCCGCCGCGTCTCGAACCTCACCGCCGCCGTGATCGCCATCCCCGACGAAGAGGGGGAGTTGCGGATCTGGCGTTCCTCTGGACTCGAAAGGCTACACCTCCAGGCTCGCTTCAGCCCCGAATCTCTCGCCGCCCGAGAGAGGGTACTACAGACCAGAAAACACCAGGCCGTCAGGCTGCCGCAACCGGGAGACGAGGACGAGCCGTACTTCGTCGGCCTCAACCTCCCGCTGCTGGTACGTGGCAGGCTCATAGGCGTCCTCGAGGCCTACGGGCCGGTATCTCTCCTTGCGCGGCAGAACGAGGAGACCCTCATAAGCCTCGCAAACCAGGGCGCCAGCGCCCTCGAAAACGCCAGGCTCTACGCCGAGCTCTCCGAGCGCGAGAACAGGCTGCAAGACCTGATCCGCAAGCTCATAACCGCCCAGGAGGAGGAGCGCCGCAAGGTCTCTTACGAGGTGCACGACGGCCTCGCCCAGACCGCCGCAGCGGCCCACCAACTCCTGCAGGCTTTCTCCCGCCGCCACCCCCCCGGCTCCGAGGAGGGCCGCAAGGACCTCGCCCGCGTCCTTCAGCTCGTGCAGCAGACGGTCGGGGAGGCCCGCTACGTCATAGCCGACCTGCGTCCCACGGCGCTCGACGACTTCGGGCTCGGCGCCGCCGTCCGGTTGCAGGTAGAGAAGATCAGCGACGAAGGCTGCGAGGTCGACTACGAGGAGGCCCTCGGAGACGAGCGCCTGCCAGCCGAGATCGAAACCGCCCTCTTCAGGGTCACGCAGGAGGCCCTTACCAACGTCCGCAAGCACGCCCCTTCGGCCCGAGTAAAGATCTCACTCCGGCACCTGAACAACTCCGTGCACCTCCAGGTGCGCGACTGGGGACCGGGCTTCGACCCGGAGCGGGCCACCGACGGGGGCGGGCCGGGCGAACGCCTTGGGCTCTCCAGCATGCGGGAGAGGGTGGCCCTGCTAGGCGGAAACCTGGAAGTCCGCAGCAAACCAGGCGAAGGCACCGAAGTGGTGGCGGAGATACCGTCTGTACACGCAAACGGTAAGGGGAGGTAGGAAAATGGGGGAAGCAACGCATACAGAGCCGGCGCGCCTCCTTATAGCAGACGACCACGCCCTCGTCAGGGAGGGCCTGAGGACCATGCTCTCGGGTGAAGAAGGCCTCAGGATCGTCGCCGAGGCCAAGGACGGCCAGGAGGCCCTCTCCTCCTGCAGGGAACTGGAGCCCGACCTGGTCCTGATGGACGTGAGGATGCCCGTCATGGACGGCCTTGAGGCCACGCGCCGCATCAAGGCCGAGATGCCCCAGACAAGCGTTGTGATGGTCACCATGCACGAGAACCCCGACTACCTCTTCGAGGCGATAAAGGCGGGGGCGGCGGGCTACGTCTTGAAGGACGCCCCGGGGGAGAGGCTGTTGGGGGCTGTGAGGAGGACGTTGGAGGGCGAATCTCCGTTGAACCAGGAGCTTGCGATGAGGCTCCTGGTAAGGCTCGCCAGAGAGGAAAGGGACGGAAGGTTCGCGAGGAGGAGCGAAGACGCGCCAGCGGCATCCGAGCCCGCGAATACCATGCCTGCGGCGAAAGATCCAGGGGCACAAGCAGAGTTAGAGAGCCTCACGCCCAGGGAGGTCGAGGTCTTGAAGCTCCTGAGCAAGGGCCAGACCAACCCCCAGATCGCCCGCAACCTGCTCTTCAGCGTGAGCACCGTCAAAGCCCACGTGCGCAGTATCCTAAGCAAACTCGGAGTCTCCGACCGCACCCAGGCCGCCGTCCG
>JBKPSF010000098.1:0-13625 GCA_046734875.1 Actinomycetota bacterium
GTCTTTCCCTGGCCGCAGGCGGGTCGAGGGGCAGCTCAAGGGGGAGCTCGCCGTCCTCAAAGTGGCGGGCATGCTGGCGGAACTGATGCCGGAGGGCCACATGGCCCAGGATGCCAGGCAGAGGATCGCGCGCGCCGAGAAGCGCGCCAGGATGAGCCTGTACTACAGCCGCATCTACGGCGCCTACGCGACCATGAGGGCTACCTTCTCGACCTTCCGCACCACGGCCCTCTACGAGGCCATGCCGCAACAGGACCGTGAGGAGTTCCCGTTCGACATCACCGAGGTCGACTGGCGGGCCTGGATGCAGGGCGCGCACCTCCCCGCGCTCACGACCCGCCCGAACCGCAAGAAGCGCAGGAAGGCGGCGGACGAGAAGCCGGGGGAGGTCGCCGCCATCTTCGACGTAGACGGGACCCTCGTCGGCTCCAATGTGGTCTCCTACTTCGCCTGGCTCAGGATGAGGGAGTTACCTGCGCCGTTGCGACCGCTCTGGCTCGCCGGTTTCCTGACCAAGATCCCCTACTACTGGGGCCTGGATAAGATCAGCCGCGCCCACTTCAACCGCGCCTTCTACAAAAACTACGCCGGCTGGAAGCCTTCTCGTGCGAAGCACCTCGGCCAGGAGAGCTTCGCCGGCTTCACCCTGGACCGCATCTTTCCAGATGCTTTGCAGCAACTGAGAAATCATAAAGCTGCTGGACACCGCGTCGTCCTCCTCTCCGGCGCCCTGGACTTTCTCCTCGAACCAATGAAGGACCTCGCGGACGACGTGCTCTGCTCCACGCTGGCCCAGGAGAACGGCCACTTCACCGGAGAGCTGACCGGAGCCCCGGTCGCCGGCGACGCCCGCGCTCGTATGCTCGCCTCCTTCGCCCGGCGTCGCAACCTCGACCTCTCGCGCTCTTACGCCTACGCGGATTCCATCTCCGACCTGCCCATGCTGGAGGCCGTCGGAAACCCCGTCGCCGTGAACCCTGACCGCAGGCTGGGGGCCGCGGCGAAAGACAGAGGATGGAGGGTCGAGCACTGGAGCAAGGACGGTGCGAACGGCCTGGCAAAAAAGATCTAACGTGCAAGCCCTCGTCTACAGAAAGTCCGTCCCGCGCTACCTCCTGATGCGGGCTGCCTCGAAACGCATAAAGACCCTGGAGACGAGCCGCCTCTCCCCGCTCCAACTCGAAGATTCACCGGCTCCCAAACTCCCGACCCCCGAATGGGTCCGCGTAAAGCCTCTCCTCTCTGGGATCTGCGGCTCCGACCTAGGAACGCTCTCCTCCGAGAACTCTCCTTATTTTTCCCCGATCACATCTCCCCCCTTCGTGATGGGACACGAGGTCTTCGGGGAGGTGGCGGAAGACAACTCGGGTTTCAGCAAGGGAGAGCGGATAGTCTTAGAACCGGCGCTCGGCTGCACGGTGCGCGGTATCGAGCCGCTGTGCCCCTACTGTGCCTCGGGCCGCCACGCCCTGTGCCTGAACGTGGCGAAGGGGGACGTTAGCCCGGGCATCCAGACCGGTTTCTGCCGCGACACGGGCGGGGGATGGTCGCAGGGCACGTTAGTCGCCCACCCCTCGCAGCTCCACCGCGTCCCGGACGCCGTTACCGACGATGCCGCCGTCGCCGTCGAGCCGCTCACCTGCGCCGTGCACGCCGCGCTGAAGGCCGCCCCAGGCCCCGACGATACGAGTCTGGTGATCGGGGCCGGCAGCGTCGGCCTCTTTACGGTAGCAGCGCTGCGCCACCTCACCGACGCCGGGCGCATCATCTGCGTCGCCAAGCACGTGCGACAGAGGGAAGAGGCGCTCCGCCTCGGGGCGAACGAAGTCGTCCATCCCAGGGAGACCTACACTGCACTGCCGGAGATGCTCGGAACGGAGGCGTACAAACCGGAGCTTGGAAAGCCTGTCGTCATGGGTGGGGCCGACAGGGTCTACGAGTGCGTCGGCGCGCCCGGCACGATGGAGGACGCACTCCGCCTGACAAAGCCAGGCGGCGAGGTAACGCTAGTAGGTATGCCCGCAGCGAAGAGCAGCCTGGACCTCACCGCCCTCTGGTACAAGGAAATACGTTTGTGCGGAAGCTACGCTTATGGCACCGAAGACTACAAGGGCGAAAGGACGAGCAGCTTCGCCCTGGCTCTTCGTCTCGCGCCCGAAATAGGGCTCGAAAAAATGGTGGGCCCGCGCTTCCCGCTAGAGAAGTACACGGAGGCCATCGCCGCCGCGAGATCCGCGGGCCGCAAGGGCAACGTCAAGGTGGTCTTCGATCACAGAAGCTGACAGCCCTCAGCTTTTCCCTACTCCCCAAGCGCCGTACGAGTAGTCGTCCTTTCCCACCACAGAACGTCCGCCGTTGACACGTAGACAGCATCGGGCTGCGCTCGCCAAGCGCCTTTCCGACTGGGCGGACCCCATAAGAGAGCACCTGCAGCGTTTCCCGCCCGGGGAGAGAGAGACCGTGATGCGCTTCCTCCTGGAGTTGACGGGCTCGTTGCAGAGATCCGGTCTCATAACCGTCGCCAGGATGTGCGTGACCTGCCGGTTCTTCCGGCGGGACGTCCGTCACGGGGAGGCTTCGCCGCACCACTGTGCGCTCCTCGACGTGCCGCTCGGCGGCCACAACCTCCGCGTCGACTATCCGGAGCATGAGGCCGCAGCAGGCTGACTCTTCAGGCAACAGGCATAAGGTAGAATCGTCGCGACGTGAGCAAACTACCCGCCGGTCCGCGACCGCGGAGGGTAGACGCGGACAGCCACAAGCTAGCCGAAAGCTGAAGTGCTGAAAGGAACGACAATGAGCCGAGCCGGTTTCGTCACCTATCTCGAGAAGAACAGTCCCCCGATGATGTTCAACGCCGGGGACGCTTTTCACTACGAGAAGCTTCCGGAGGGGACGCGCGTGATCTACCCTCCCGGACCACGGGACCCTCTGCCCGATGCGAACGTCGCCATCGAGCGGGCCTTGCTCGAACCTTTGGAGATGGAGCCATTGCACGAGCTGTTCTTCCCTGGGATGAAGCTCACCATAGCCTTCGACGACCTCTCGTTACCGCTTCCGCCGATGCAGCGGCCCGACGCGAGGCAGCTCGTTATCGAGAAGGTCCTGGAGAAAGCCCACGCGAAAGGCGTCGATGACATCCACATCATCGCGGCCCTCGGCCTGCACCGCAGGATGACCGAGGGCGAGCTTCGCCACTGCCTGGGCGACAAAATTATGTCAGGGTACTTTCCCGACCGCCTCTACAACTACGACGCCGAGGATGAGGAGAACAACGTCACCATCGGCGAGACGGAAGTGGGCGAGGAGGTGACGATCGACCGCCGTGTGGCCGAGGGCGACCTGCTGGTCTACGTGAACGTGAACTTCATCCCTATGGACGGGGGGCACAAGTCCGTCCACACGGGCCTCTCCCCGTACTCCTCGATCCGCTACCACCACACCCCCGACACGCTCTCGCACACCCGCTCCCTGATGGATCCGCCAAACTCGGCAATGCACGCCTCCTTCAACCGCATGGGCAAGCTCCTCGACGAGCACGTGAAGGTCTTCCACATAGAGACGACCCTCAACAACGCCGCCTTCCCCGCCTTCGCGAACTTTATGGCGAAGCCGGAAGGAGATTGGAGCCCCGTAACGAAGGCGAACTTCCTGGCCATGCACAACGCGACGCGGAGGGCGCCGAGGCGGCTCTCGCGCAGGATCTTCCACACCATCAAGGGTCCGCACAGGATGACGGGCGTGTACGCCGGGGCAACAGACCCCGTCCACGCCGAGACGCTAAGGGACAACTACGAGCAACAGGTGGTGCCTGTAGACGGCCAGGCCGACGTGCTCCTGCTCGGCATCCCGTACCTCGGACCGTACAACGTCAACTCCATTATGAACCCGCTCCTCGTCTACAACATGCTGCTCGGCTACCTCTTCAACCTCTACAAAGGCAAGCCGCTCGTGCGCGAGGGCGGCGTCCTCATCGGCACGCATCCCATGCCCGAAGATTTCAATGAGCTTCACCACCCCAGCTACATCGACCTCTGGAACGAGGCTTTCCCAGAGACCCACGACATACGCGAGATCCACTCGCGCTACGAGAAGCGCTACGCCTACGACCCGTGGTACCGCACCCTCTACCGCAACTCCTACGCCTACCACGGCGCCCACCCCTTCACCGTCCTCTATTGGGCAGCGCACGCCCTGGATCACCTCGGCAACGTCATCCTCGTCGGCGGCAACCCAGAGACCACTAAACGTATGGGCCTCGGCCGCGCCGACACCGTAGCCGAAGCCCTCCAGATGGCCCAGGACACCGTCGGCCCGAACCCGAGCACGACGTACATGCACATCCCACCACTCTTCATGTGCGAAGTGTCCTAGCTTCAGTGCCTCACGCCCCGCGCGGGGTGTGAGGTTTTTCACTCCGGCACCGTATCCGGTAGTTACAAGGTCGGATTTGAGACGGTGTGTTTGCTACACTCTGTAGCGAAGAGTTTTTGAGAAACGTATCCGGAGTGAGAGATTCTGAGCATTGGTGGGAGGGCGTTTAGCGCGTACTTTGGACACCTTTTGCCTTCCTTGTTTACGCGGCGTATAGGTTCGTCGCGGCTCACGAGCCCCGGAGCATCCGGGAAGGAGAGTTACGCGAGATAGGGTTATGGGGCCGCTCTTTGCGGCGGCCGAGTACGGTGGCAAAACAAACAAAGTAGATACCATCTTCCGCTGGATTGCGGGGGGTGGGGCGTGAAGTATTTGCGGGTGGACGGAAGGTTGTCTTTCGTCGTGCTGCTCGTCTCGCAGCTCGCTGCGACTATGGGGTTCACGTTCGTGTTGCCGTTCATGCCCATTTACGTCCAGGCGCTTGGTGTGGAAGACGCCGGCCATGCGGCGGCGTGGGCTGGTGTGATCAACAGCTCCACCGCCGTGACGATGGCGCTCGCCGCGCCGCTCTGGGGCAAGCTAGGCGACAGGGTCGGGCTCAAGCCGATGCTCCTCAGGGCGACGGTTGCGGGGTCTGTCGTGATCGGGCTGATGGGGCTCGTCGGGAGCCCGTGGCAGCTACTCGCGCTCAAGACGTTGCAGGGCTGTTTGACCGGAACGGTCGCCGCTGCGACGGTGCTCGTCTCGGCTACGGCCTCGGCCGAGAAGGCGGGAGCGAGGCTTGGGACCTTGCAGATGGTCATCTTCGTGGCCGCTGCTGCCGGGCCCTTCTTCGGGGGCGCCTTCGCCGACCTGGTCGGCATCAGGGCTTCTTTTGGCGTCACGGCGGCCCTACTGGGGGCGTCCGCGGTTTTGATCTCCATCTGGGTCAAGGAAGAGCGATTTGACGCGGAGGCCGAAGACGAGGAATCCGTCGCGGCCGAAGGTCCTCTGCCGTACAGGAGGCTTGCGCCGAGCCTCCTCGCGCTCTTTGTGGTACAGGTGACGATCATGAGCGCCGCGCCGGTGCTGCCTGGTCTGCTCTCCACGTTGATGGACGAACCCGTTCGGGTCGCCACGCTTGCGGGGTGGGTGATCGCGACGGGAGCATTGGCCGCCTCGGTAGGGTCCGTGGTCGGCGGGAAGCTCGCGGCGAAGTTCGGGGCCAGGAGGGTCATCATCTGGGCTTTGCTGCTGGCGGGCATCTCGGCGCTTCCACAGGCCGAGGTGGACTCTGTCGCCGCGTTGTGGGCTTTGCGGCTTTTGACGGGGCTCTTCGTCGGCACCGCCATACCGGTGGCGAACCTAGCGATCCGGGGATCTGTGCATCCCGGGCGCCAGGGCGAGGCCTTCGGCGTGGCTGGCACGGCCACCTCTACGGGCAACGCCGTCGGGCCTCTGGCCGGCGGTTTGCTCGCCTCCTCGTTTGGCTTCGGCGCACCGTTCCTTGCCCCAGGTGTCTGCCTGATCGCCGTCTCCGCGATCATCTGGGGTGCGCCCCTACTCGCCATCGGATACCGCGCGGCGTTACGAGACCATTAATCCCGCAATTGCCAGAGCGGGTCGTCTCGGAGGTGTATGTTGTTGAGCTGTAACCAGTGCCTCTCGGCGTCGTCGCCCCTCTTCTGCCAGGGTCGCGTCAGGCCCACGCTCAGGATCGTCTCCACGCCAGACCCTAGGCGACTCTGCACGCTCTGGACGAGATCCCGGCGCGGCGTTCTTCCGTCCTTTTCGTAGAGCCTGAGGTCGGTCACCGAGAGATCTACAGAAGGCATGAGGTAGTCGAGGACCAGGCGGACCGTGCCCCTGTGGTCCACGTACATCCAGGGCTGCCTCTCTGGCTTCAGGCATCCGAGCGACGCTTTGCCCTCCCCGATGTCGACGGTGCCGCTCTCGTCCCAGAGCTCGAGCTCGGCCCCGAAGATGTCCGTCAGGTTCTCCTGTGCTATCCGATCTAACACCTCCCAGAACTCGTCAGGGTCATCGTCGGAGAGCCAGCGCGTCTCCGCCGGATCGAAACGATGGTCTTCGAGCTCGGGAGCCCGCCCGGTGCCTGTCGTCGGTCCGAGATCCAGCACCGACCCGACGTCGAACGGCCCGCCGTTCGTGCTGAGAAGATCTATGGTCAGCCTGCCGCGCCTCAGGACGGGGCGGACGTGCTTCCCCGTTTCGGGGTCTACGCCCGCCGCGCAAAAGTAGCCAGGCTGCATGCGCGTCAGGTGGTTTACGAGTATCCGCATAGCGTTAGAGGTGGACGGCCCGGATGCCGCCCCATTCCCTGTCCAGGTACTCCAGGACCAGACGCCTGTGACAGCGCTCCGGTCCGGCCTCGCTGCACAGCAGCACCGTCGGGATATCGAAGATGTCTCTCTCCAGCGCCTCTTCGATGCGGCGCTCGCGCAGGAGACCCAGGAACGCCCGCTCGTAGTCGGGCCATGCGCCGCCTTGCCGGTAGGCGTCCAGGATCTCGCGCGTCGGGGCGAGCAGGGGTTCGTAGACGTACTCTGCGCGGCACAGCTCTTCGAGGAAGAAGGGCAGGTCGGCCTTTCGGGCGAACCCGGCGAGCCTGGACGCGTTGTTCAGGCGCACGTCGACGAGACGCCCGATGCCGGCGTCGTTCAGGGCCCCGAAGAACTCGGGCGCCGTCTTTTTCGTGAAGCCGATAGTATGGACTTCCGTGATCTCGCCTCCGTCTCGGGGAACAGGACCGGCTGACCGCCGTCAGTCTCACCCTCTACCTGGATGCTGCCGTCTCCCCTGATGTGCCGCACGGCGATCCCCCGTTCCTCCAGGGCCCAACCGACGAGCAGCCTGCGGTGGCAGCCGGCCGGATTTTCCTCGCTACAGAGCAGGGCGACCGTGCGACTTTGGATCTCACTTTCCAGCCTACTTATACCATCAAGAAACGGCCCCGAACACCCGACCAGCTCGTAATCCACACGGCCATTTCCGTCGTAGAACTCCTCCCCTTCGGGCCGTCCTCCCAGCTTTGCTCCGAGGAACAGGTACCCGATACCGTCCCTCGACAGTGCTGCTTCGAGGGTGCGGGCGTTGAAACGCGGCGCGTGCCTGGAGTACGGATGCGAACGCGTATCGACGACGACCTCGATCCCGTGCCCCTTCAACAGGCCGAAGAACCTCTCTGCCGAATGGTTGGAGTGGCCGATCGTGAACACCGAGTTTATCTCCGGACTTTGATCTCCTATGGCAACTCCTTCCCTTCGAAACCCTGCTGACGGTATCGAGCATAATCCCGAGGTCGCGTTCTCCCCAGAGCCACTTTCGCGGGCTACGGCCGTTGTAAACTTCCCTGGCTAGGGATGTGGCGTCTACAGAAGGCGAGTGGGAAAAACGGGCTCCGATCTCGCAGAGTACCTGACCAGCGACGCGATGCTCGAGCTGGCGGGCGAAACGTACTTCGAGCGCGGCGAGGACTACCACAGCGGCGGCCACGTCTACGACCTCGTGGAGCACGCGGGGGTCGTTGTGGCGAAGGTCGTGGGGACCGCGGATTACCGCGTGAGGCTCTGGATCGAAGACGGCCTCGCCTACTCCTGCGACTGCCCGCTCGGGGTGGACGGTGAGTTCTGCAAACACTGCGTCGCAACCGGACTTGCATGGCTCGAAGGCGATTTTCCGGGAGGTGCTACGGGAGGCTCGCCCACGATGGAGGATGTAAAGACCTATCTGGAAGCTCAGGAGAAGGGCTACCTGGTCGCCATCGTCATGGAGCAGGCGATGGAGGACGAGGGGCTACGGGAGCGGCTCTTGCTGCGGGCCTCTCGCGTGGGCGGCCTGAACCTGGCGGTCTACCGCCGCGCCGTGGACGACGCCGTGAAACTCGACGACGACGATTACTACGGTCCGCCGTGGGGGCACGCCGGGAGCATCCAGAACGTCGTCGAGGCCATAGCGGAGCTACTTGAGGAGGGGTTTGCCGACGAGGTGATCGAGTTGTCCGAGTACGCCCTCGCGAAAACCGAGGGGGCGATCGGCTACGATGTGGACGGCACGATAGGCGACACCATCGAGCACCTGGAGAAGATACATCTCAAGGCCTGCAAGCGGGCGAAGCCTGACCCGGAGGTGCTGGCGAAGCGGCTCTTCGACTGGGAGCTTGGCAGCGACCAAGAAATGTTCTTCGACGCGGTCAACACCTACGCCGAGGTGCTCGGAGAGAGGGGACTCGCGGAGTACCGGCGGCTGGCCGAGAAGGAATGGGCCGACGTTCCCGCGCTAGGTCCCGCCAGGGTGAACACGCCACGCTACTACGGCAGGCGTGAGCGCCTTGCCGAGATCATGGAGGCCCTGGCGTACCGCTTGGGCGACGTGGAGGCCGTTGTCGCCGTCAAGAGCAAGGACCTCTCCAGCCCGTTCGCGTACCTGGAGATCGCACGCCTCTACAAGGAAGCCGGCGACGACGAGAAGGCGCTGGAGTGGGCTGAGGAAGGAGCGTGGGTCTTCCCCGGCGGGGGACACCGGGAGCTCCGCCACTTTCTCGCCGACGAGTACCACGACAGGGGCCGCCACGAGGAGGCCATGGCCCTGATCTGGAAGGACTTCGAAGAAGCGCCCCGACTCGGCGTCTACCAAAATCTCAAAACTCACGCCGACAGGGCCGGAACGTGGGAGCGCTGGCGCGAGAAGGCGCTGGCTCTCTTGCGCCAGGACATCGCCAATAGAAAGAAGGAGTCGAAGAGTGGCTACCTGATGTTCACGGTGGATAACTCGGAACTGGTCGCGATCTTGTTGTGGGAAGGGAACGTCAAGGAAGCCTGGCGCGAGGCGAAGGAGGGCGGCTGCTCCGACAGTCTGTGGTTGGACCTCGCCGCCCGGCGCGAAAGGTCCCACCCCGAAGACTCCCTCACCGTCTACCAGGAGAGAATAGAACCCCTCGTAAACCAGACCAACAACAAAGCCTACGAGGAAGCCTACAAGCTGCTCCTGCGCGTGCGCGAACTGATGCACCGCCAGGGTCGCCAGGATGAGTTCAAGGAGTACGTAGAACTGATCCGCCTGGAGTACAAACGGAAACGGAACTTCATGAAGCTGCTCGACGGGATGGAGTAGCAGTTGTTGACCGAGGAACAGTACCTTGCCATCGAGCGTCGGGCCGAGTCCAGGAACGAGTTCTACAACGGTGAGATGTTCGCGTTGGCGGGGGCAAGCCGCCGGCACAACATGGTGGTGACCAACCTGGTGATCTCACTCGGCACCCAGCTACGGGGTAGCCCGTGCAACGTGTATTCCAGTGACATGCGGGTGCGAGTGACCAACACCGGATTGTATATCTACCCCGATGTCGTGGTGACCTGCGGGGAGGAAGGATTTGCCGATGACGAGCAGGATACCCTGTTAAACCCGTTGGTGATCCTGGAGGTATTGTCCGAATCGACCGAGGCCTACGACCGGGGCAAGAAATTCGAGCACTACCAGAATATCGGTTCCCTGTCGACTTACGTGCTTATCACCCAGGACGCTCCGAGGATCGAGCGGTACGTGAGGCAAGAGGACGGCAGAACCTGGGTCTACACCGAAACCCACGAGGCCGAATCTGCCGTCGGGATCGAGGCCATCGGCTGCGATCTGAGGTTGGAAGACGTTTACGCGAAACTCTAGCGGCTTCCTCTAACCCTCAATACGCCAAGCCTTATCTTCGACGCTCGCAGATGAAGGTCCACTCGTCTCCCAGATAGTACCAGAGCTCGAAGATCAATCGCTCCCCTTCCAGCGTAGCCTGGCCCTCGCCGAAAACCTCTTCCATGTCGTCGTTCCCCCGGAAGTGGAAGTCGACGAAGTCGCTGTGGGCGCCGCCGTCTATCGTCCCGCCCATGGCCCCGATCTCGTAGTCGCCCTTCACGTACTCACCGTTCTGACGAAGCGTGACGTGCGGGGAAATGCCCCTACCTACTGCCAGATGCTCGTCACGGAAATCCGGACTCGAAACCACATCCCAGGTGCCCGAAAAGTCCACGGGAGCCTCCTCGCCAACCCCTTGCAACCACCTGAATTATACCCGCCGGGGGCTCTGCGTAGAGTCAAATGACTACCGTCCGTTGCGCGGGGTGACGGCTCTGTTACCCTTCGTGTCGGAGAGGGCTAGCGTACCGAGGAGAGACCATGACGAGCGAAGCCGTGCGAGAGACCGCGCCCGAACACGGAAGCCGTACCCCCCTGGGTACCGTCAACGTCGTCGACCCGCACCCGCTGAACTGGTTGTACGTCACCTGGAACACCATGGAGGAGCCCGTGCGCACCGACGAGAAGGGGAACATCGTCGGGGCGGCGATGGAGGACTCCTTCTGGGAGGGCGCGACGCTGGTGGTGAAGGTGCGCGAGGGCGTGCGTTTCCAGGACGGTACGACGCTGACGGCCCACAGCGTCAGGCGCGCGTTCGACGAGGTGCAGAAGTGGAAGGCTCCGCATCCGCCGGGCACGTACCTGAACTTCCACCCCGACACAACGGTCGAGGTGACGGACGACTACACCATCCGGTTCGCCTTCCCCGAGCCCGACGGTCTGGCGCTCGCCAAGTTCCGGGGCTTCCACATACCCAGCGAGAGGTTCTGGGAGGAGGAAGGGTTCGGCTACAGAGAGCTGGGCACCGGCGAAGGACACTGGTGAGCGATCGACGCTCCGGGCCCGTGGGGCTCAGGACCTTTCACCCTCACCGAGGGCTACTCCACCATCGAGAACACCATCGCCTTGATCTCGGGAGATCCCTTCACCTGCACCTGGCTCTTCACCGATTTTCCGCGTAGCGACCGCGTAGTCCTCGAAGCCAACACCGACCACTGGAATAAGGAGCGCGGCCCGCGCCTGGAAAAAGTCGTCTACGTGAACGACATCGACCCCGCGGAGGCGCTACACAAGGTCTGCGAGACGGAGGGTGAGATCGATATCGTAAGCGAGGTCTCGCCAGAGGATGCCCAAATGGTCGTCGACTCCGAGCACGCCAACCTCGTCACCGTAGACGCCCTGCGCGTGGTGTCAGGCCTGATCAACCGCAACGCCGAGCTCATGGACGACGTGCGCGTCCGCAGGGCACTCAACCTCGCCGTGGACCGCGACCGCCTCATAAACGAGGCCTTCCGCGGCTACGCCCACCCCGTCGTCGCCCTGGCCCCGCCCTACTCGGGCGGCGCCCCCGACGGGCTGGAGCCGTACCCGCATGGTCCCGGGGAAGCGGAGAGGCTCCTCTCCGAGGCAGGCTGGCCCGAGGGACGAGCCCTGAGGCTCGCCACCACGAGCGACGTTACGGCCGTTGCCGAGCGCCTCTCTGAGGACTTCCGCGAGTCGCTGGGCATAGAGGTCGAGACCATCGACATCCCCGACGAGGACCTGGTAGCCGCCCAGAAAACACTCGTGGAGAAGAACCTCTCGCTGCCGTTCGACGTGCTGGTCCACGCCTGGTTCGACCTCGCTGCCGGCTACCCGCCTGCGGTCATCCACCGCGAGTACTTCCACTCTTCGGGCGCCTTCCGCGCCGGACCTCCCGTGCCCGAGTTCGAAGAGCTCATGGCCCGCTCCGTAGTCGAGACCGACGTCGAGAAGCTGGGCGAACTGGCCAAGCAGATAGACAGGCTCGCCTACGACGAGGCCCTCAGCGTCTTCCTCTGCTGCCCGATGGCGCTCGTCGCCGTGAACAGGTACGTGAAGTTCACAGGGTACGCCGCCACGCTGGAGCTGGCCGAGACCGAGGTGACAGAAGAGCACTGGTCACGGAGGTAGGCATCGGGCTGCAGGCAAGGGCTCGTCCGGTTCCGCCCAACTGCGAACCGCTCCTACCGTCTCGTGGCGGGCCCGCCGAAGAGCGACTTGCGGGTCTCTTCGTCCATCTCCTCCAGCGAGCGGCGCAGTTCTTTGCCGACCCCGAGGGCGTGGGCTACGGCGGGGCGTGATTCCATGGTTTCGTACCAGCGCTTGACGTTCGGGTAGTCGCCTAAGTCCTGGCCCTGGCGTTCGTGGGAGGTAAGCCAGGGGAAGATCGCCATGTCCGCTATGGTGTACTCGTCGCCAGCGAAGTATTCCGCTTCGGAGAGGCGCCGGTCCATCACCCCGTAGAGGCGTGCGGCCTCGTCGGTGTAGCGTTCTATGGCGTAGGGGATCTTCTCAGGCGCGTAGCCCCTGAAATGGTGCGCCTGCCCGAGCATCGGCCCCACGTGCCCCATCTGGAACATCAGCCACTGCAGCACGAGGTATCTGTCGCGAGGGGCTTCTGGCATGAACTGGTCCATCTTGTCTGCTAGGTAGATCAGGATCGCCCCGGACTCGGAGAGGGAGATGGGTTCTCCGTCGGGACCTTCCGGGTCCACTATGGCGGGTATCTTGTTGTTCGGGCTTATATTCAGGAACTCCTCCTCGTACTGCTCGCCCGAGGAGATGTCCACCGGCACGATGCGGTAGGGGACGTTCGCCTCTTCGAGAAAGATAGAGATCTTCCATCCGTTGGGCGTCGGCCAGTAGTAGAGGTCTATCGGTTGGGTCATGCGGCTCGTCCTCACTCTCTGTGACTTCGGGTGCCATGAACCTAATTCTCCAGCTGGCACGAAAACGAAACATTGCATTCGTAGATACCCGGAGTTTGCAACCACCGGCATCGAAATACGTATCAGCCAGCGAGGTTGAGCAACGGAAAGAGGTTTCGGATGGATCTGCTGCGCATCATACTCGCGATAATCTTGCCGCCGCTTGGCGTGTTCTTGCAGGTCGGGATCGGCAAACAGTGACAATTTGACTAACACCCTAGTCATCAGAATTAGGGCAGATCACAGGGAGATAACGTTAGTGTAGCCGTCAATCGTCACGCTTCTATCTAGATGCGTTAAGCTGCGTAAGGATAGACGAGCAAACAGATTAGCCGCAAGGCCGGGCGATCTATTCTTCACTATTTCTGTAGAGAATAGAGAACCCCTTCTGTAAGGCGGGCATTATCCAGGTACACGTACAGGTGCACCCATACGAGAGGCACGAGGATGTCCTCTAAGAGCCTGGGCGAGGGAGGGCAGACCCTGCCCTCCTCCTTCTCCTGCTCTTCGCGAACCTGCCTCTTGACTGTGTCGCGCCCACGGGTGGGTACGTTGGGGAACTTCGGGTGACAGACACGGGCTATCTCACCATCCTCAGTATTGATGGTGAATACACCTCTGACGCCCTCTGAGAGCGACGACAATGGCTTTTGAGGGCCTCCGTTACCCTTCTGGTAGTGGGTG
>JBKPSF010000099.1:0-13287 GCA_046734875.1 Actinomycetota bacterium
CGGGGAAGATGGGAAGAAGTGGTTCCCCTACACGCTCTCGCTATTCGTCTTCATCTTGACGCTGAACCTGATCGGGCTCATACCAAACACCTACCCCGTTACGGCGAACATCTCGTTTACGCTGATGCTCGCGCTGCTCACCTTCATCCTCACCCAGTACGAGGGGTTCAGGCGCAACGGCGCGGGGGCCTACCTCAAGAGCTTCGCGCCCCCCGGGTTGCCGCTCAAGTTCGTGATGGTGCCTTTCATGTGGGGCATCGAGGTTCTGGGCGAGTTCACCAAGCCGCTCACGCTGGGGATGCGGCTCTACGCCAACATCCTGGCGGGGCACCTCATCATCTACGTGTTCCTAGGCCTGATCCTCTATTTCGGTACGGTCGTAGCTATCGTGTCCGTGCCCCTGTCCGTGGTGTTCTACGGGTTCGAGATCTTTGTGGCCATCTTACAGGCTTATATATTCGCTATACTCACGCAAGTTTACATCGAACTGGCGATGTTCCGCGACCACTAAGAGCTACAGGTAAGTCCAGAGAGTCAGCCGAGAGGCGAAAGGAGCAGGAATGGATGTATTGGCACTTGTAATACCCGCGCTGGCGTTGCTGCAGGCAACCGGTGACGTCTCCATGATCGGGGTCGGCATCGCGGCGGGGACGGCGGTCATCGGACCCGGTGCCGGGATGGGCTACCTGATCGGGCAGACCATAGCCTCCATACACCGCCAGCCCGAGGCCTTCGACCAGACCAGGACGCTTATGTTCTTAGGCATAGGTCTGGTGGAAGCGTTCGCGCTGTACGGCATAGTGTTCGCCCTCCTCATAGCCTTCGTGCTCTAGGAGCACGGGAAGGGGGTGCCTATGGTGCTAGCACAACTGGACCCGACGGGAATCTTCGACCTGGGCAACACCAGCCTGATCTTCTGGGAGGTCATAACCTTCTTCATCTTGCTGTTCTTGCTCGTCAGGTACGTGTACCCGCCGATCCGCAAGCAGATACAGGAGCGCCAGGCCCAGATCGAGCAGTCTATCGATGAGGCCGAGAAGACGCGCTCGGAGGCACGCGAGCTCCTGGCGGAGTACAGGCGCCAGATCGAAGAGGCCCGCGGCGAAGGTCGCCGCATCCTGGACGAGGCCCGCAAGCAGGCCGAAGCCCAGCGCGAGCGGACCAAGAAGGAGGCCCGCGAGGAGGGCGACCGCATCATCCAGCGCGCCCGCGAAGAGATAGACCGCGAGCGCGAGGCGGCCGTGCGCGAGGTCAGGAGCGAGGTCGCCGACATGGTCGTCCAGGCCTCCGAGCAGGTCATCGGACGCTCCATAGACCGCGACGAACACGAACGCTTGATCTCGCAAGCTCTGGATGACCTCGAAGCGGAAGTGGCTGGTTCCAGATCGGGGACCGCTTGAGCGCCGTCTCTACGTACGCCGAAGCCCTCTTCGGGGCAGCCCGCGAGCGGGACGAGCTCGAGGAGGTCCTGTCGGACCTCAAGGAGTTCACGGGCGCGCTGCACGACAGCGAGGAGCTAAGGCTCTTCTTCTACGGCGGCCAGATCCCCGAACGCCAGAAGCGCCGGGCCCTCGACGGCCTCACAGAAGGTATGAAGACCTCTACGACGAACTTCCTCAAGGTGCTCGTGGACAACGGGCGCGAAGATATTTTAGAAGAGGTGCTAGCCCGCTACGAGGAACTCGTCAAGGAGCACTTAGGAAAGATAGAGGTCGAGGTGACCACCGCCCTGGAGCTATCCGAAGAACAACGCGAGAGGCTCAAGGAGCGGCTCCGGGACGTGCTCGAGGGCCGGGAGATAATACTGGAGGCGAACGTCAACCCCGACCTGGTCGGGGGCGCCGTCTTCCGGTACGGGGGGCGCATGATGGACGGCAGTATCCGGGGGCGGCTCGAAAGCCTCCGCGAGGGTATGCTCGAGAGGAGTGTAGTTTAGTGGGTAGGCTCAGGCCGGAGGAGATCTCCTCCATCCTTAAAGGCGCTATTACGGATTACGAGAACCGCGTCAGGACCGAGGAGGTCGGGCAGGTGCTCGAGGTCGGGGACGGCATCGCGCGCGTCCACGGCCTGACCAACGTTATGTACCAGGAGATGCTGGAGTTCGAGGACGCCCATGGAGAGAAGATCATGGGCCTCGCCCTGAACCTGGAAGAGGACAACGTCGGCGTGATCGTCGCCGGCGACGACACCCACATCCAGGAGGGCAACACCGTCACGCGCACGGAGCGGCTCGCGAGCGTTCCCGTCGGTGAGGGCGTGCTCGGCCGCGTCATCGACGCACTCGGTCGTCCGATGGACGGCAAGGGTGAGATCGAAGCCGAAGAGACGCTGCCCGTGGAGATAGTGGCGCCAGGCATCATCAGGCGCCAGCCGGTCAAGCAGCCGCTCCAGACCGGGATCAAAGCCATAGACGCCATGATCCCGATCGGTCGTGGACAGCGCGAGCTCGTCATCGGCGACAGGAAGACGGGCAAGACCTCGATCCTGCTCGACACTATCATCAACCAGGCCGACCAGGACGTGAAGTGCGTCTACGTCGCCATCGGCCAGAAAGACTCGACCGTTGCCGGTGTCGTCGCCGCCCTCGAAGAGGCCGGTGCTATGGAGTTCACCACCGTCGTGAACGCCTCGGCGGCCCAGTCGGCGACGCTTCAGTATCTGGCCCCTTACGCCGGGTGCGCCATCGGCGAGTTCTTCATGAACCGGGGCGGGGACTCGCTCCTGATCTACGACGACCTCTCCAAGCACGCCGTCGCCTACCGCCAGATGATGCTCTTGCTCAGGCGCCCGCCAGGCCGCGAAGCTTATCCCGGGGACGTCTTCTACCTGCACTCCCGTCTTCTGGAGCGGGCCGCCAAGCTCTCGGACGACGCAGGGGGTGGGTCGCTCACGGCGTTGCCTGTTATCGAGACCAAGGCCGGGGACATCTCGGCCTACATCCCGACCAACGTTATCTCCATCACGGATGGTCAGATCTTCCTCGACTCTGACCTGTTCAACTCGGGCCAGCGTCCCGCCATCGACACGGGCAACTCTGTTAGCCGCGTGGGCTCGTCGGCCCAGATCAAAGCGATGAAGGACGTCGCCGGCACGCTGCGCCTGGACCTGAACCAGTACCGCGAGCTGGCGAGCTTCGCCCAGTTCGGGAGCGACCTGGACAAGGCGACGCAGCAGACGCTGAGCCGTGGCGAACGCCTGACGGCGATCCTGAAGCAGGGCGAGCTCGACCCGATGCCCGTGGAGGAGCAGGTCGTGGTTCTCTACGCCGCCTCCAACGGTTACCTGGATGAGATCGACACCGACGCCGTCCCTGACTGGGAGGGCCAGTTCAGGGACTTCATGCGCGACTCCCACGGCGAAGTGCTGGACTCGATCCGCGACGAACAGAAGATCTCCGACGAGAACGAGGAGAAGCTCGAAGAGGCCATCGAGAAGTTCAACGAGAATTACGAGCCGGAACAGACGAGCCTGGTAGATGTCTCCCCCGGGGACGACGAGGAAGACGACTCAGAAGAAAACGGCGAGGAAGAGGAGGGCTAGAACGTGGCCACCGCCAGGGATCTTCAGCGGCAGATCAATACCGTAAAGAACCAGGCGAGGGTGTTCTCCGCCCTCCAGACGGTGTCCTCCGTAAAGTTCCGCAAGGCGGAGGCCAGGGTCAAGAAGGCACGCCCCTACGCCGACAACGTCGAGCAGATGATGCGCGATGTGGCCGGCAGCGCCTCCGGGGACCTCCCGCTCCTCGTCGGGCGCGAGGTGAACCGCGTCGCCGTTTGCACCCTCACCGCGGACCGCGGCCTCGCTGGCGGCTTCAACGCGCAGGTGCTAAGGCGGACCGTCAGCCTCAGAAATGAGAAGGACAGAGATGCCTTGCAGGTCGCGAGCGGACGCAAGGCCGTCGCCTTCTTCCGCTTTCGGCGGGTCGAGCTGGCCGAGGTCTTTACCGGATTTACCGACAATCCGACCTACGAGAAGGCGCGGGAGATCGGAAGCACCCTTACCGACCTCTTTGAGGACGAGGAAGCCGATGAGGTCTACCTGGTCTACAACCGCTTCGAAAGCGTCCTGAACCAGACGCCCGTCGTGAAACGCCTCCTTCCCGTGGCGGAGGAAGGTGACGAGGAAGAGGACGACGGCGCTTCCTACATGGAGTACGTCCCCGACGCCGAGACGGTGCTGAAGAGGCTCGTGCCCCGCTACGTGGAGACTATGGTGTGGCAAGCCCTTCTCGAAGGTGCGGCGGGGGAGCACGGCGCCAGGATGACGGCCATGAAGAACGCCACGGACAACGCGAACGACCTTGTGAGCGACCTAACGCTTCAGATGAACAAGGCGCGTCAGGCCCAGATCACCCAGGAGATACTAGAGATCGTTGGCGGCGCGGAGGCGCTCTCCGCGGGCTAGAGAAAGGAAGCTTTTATGACCGAGAGCGAGAGCGGACAGTCCTTTAACCGCACGACCTTCGGCGGCGAGAGGGGCGAGGTAGACAACGGCCACGCCACGGCGCAGGAGGATGGCCAGGCGAACGAACACGAAGAACGCCAGGCTGGCGTAGGGACCGTGATCGAGGTCAAGGGACCGGTCGTCGACGTCCGGTTCCCGCCGGAGGAGATACCGGAGATCTTCAACGCCGTCACCGTGCCCATCGAGGTGGGCGACGAGACCACGGAGCTTACCCTGGAGGTGCAGCAGCTCCTCGGTGACGATATGGTCCGCACGGTGGCCATGGCCTCCACCGACGGCCTGAGGCGCGGCGTGGACGCCACGGACACCGGCCGCCCCATCGCGGTGCCTGTCGGCAAGAACGTGCTCGGGCGCGTGCTCGACGTGCTGGGGCAACCCGTCGATGAGCAGGGGCCTGTGGAGGATCCCGAGGACTACTGGCCCATTCATCGTCCCTCCCCGAGGTTCGAGGATCTTACCACCCAGGCCGAGCAGTTCGTCACGGGCATCAAGGTCATAGACCTCCTCTGTCCCGTCCTCAGGGGCGGCAAGGTGGGCCTCTTCGGCGGCGCCGGCGTGGGCAAGACCGTCGTTATTCAGGAGTTGATCAACAACATAGCCCTGCAGTACGAGGGTACCTCGGTGTTCGCCGGGGTCGGCGAGCGCACCCGCGAGGGCAACGACCTCTACATCGAGTTTGAGGAAGCCGGAATTCTGCCGAACGTGGGCCTCGTCTTCGGCCAGATGAACGAGCCGCCCGGCGCCCGCTTCCGTGTCGGCCTTACTGGCGTCACGCTCGCCGAGTACTTCCGCGAGGAGCTCGGCCAGGACGTGCTCTTCTTCGTCGACAACATCTTCCGCTTCGTCCAGTCGGGCAACGAGGTCTCAGCCCTCATGGGCCGCATGCCCTCCGAGGTCGGCTACCAGCCCACGCTCGGTACGGAGATGGGTGCCCTGCAGGAGAGGATCACGTCCACCAAGAACGGTTCGATCACGAGCTTCCAGGCCGTCTATGTGCCCGCAGACGACTTCACCGACCCCGCTCCCTTCACGGTGTTCGCCCACCTCGACTCGACGGTCGAGCTCTCGCGGTCCCTCTCGGCCCAGGGCATCTACCCCGCCGTCGACCCCCTCTCTTCGTCTTCGACGCTCCTCGACCCGTCCGTGGTAGGCGATGAGCACTACGCGGTCGCCCAGGAGGTCCAGAACATCCTGCAGCGCTACAAGGAGCTGCAGGACATCATCGCCATCCTCGGCATCGACGAATTGTCCGAGGAGGACAAGGTGATCGTGGGCCGCGCCAGGAGGTTGCAGCGCTTCCTCTCCCAGCCGTTCTTCGTCGCCGAGCAGTTCACCGGCCTGGAAGGCAAGTTCGTGGAGCTTGACGAGACTATTCGCTCCTTCAAGGAGGTCGTCGAGGGCAAGCACGACGAACTGCCCGAGCAGGCGTTCTACCTCGTCGGCAACATAGACGAGGCCGTCGAGAAGGCCCGCGGCCTGAGCGGCGAGGAGGAGGACGAGGAGTCGGAGGAAGCGGAGTCCTCCGAGGACTCAGGGCAGGCGGAGGCCCGTAGCGAGGATTCCGAAGAGGGCTCCGAAGAGTCCGGCGAGAACGGCGATGAAGATGAGGGCTAGTGGCTGAGGACGGCGGGCAGCGCGGCGAGGGTCGGCAGTTATTCTGCCGGGTCATCACGCCCGAGGAGGTCATCTACGACGGCGAGGCGAACCTCGTCATAACCCGCATCGCTGACGGTGACCTCGGGGTGCTCGTGGATCACTCGCCGCTGGTCTCCACCGTGGAGGTGGGGGAGGTCCGAATCAGGGAGGGCGACGAGCAGCTCGTCTACGCGACCTCGGACGGCTTCTTCAAGGTCTCCGAGAACCTGGTGCAGGTCCTGGTCGAGGAGGCCGTCTCCGTCGAGGACATCGACATCGACGCGGCCGAGGACCGGATCGAGCAGGCGGAACGCGAACTCTCCGAGGTCTCGGAAGAGGCCGGGGATCGTGATAGAGTGGTCGCCGAGATAGAGCGCCGCCAACGCATGGGCGAGAACCTGGTGCGCCTGGCGCGCAAGTACGGCGGAAGCTAGTGCGGTCCGCCAAGAGGTTGACCTCTTGGCGAACCGTGCGTTCAGCTATCAGCCGTTAGCTTTTCTTTGCTGAAGTGCTGACCGGCTAAAAGCGAGGGGGGCGGCCTTGCGGCCGTAACAGACACGTTATCCGGCTGTTGCCGTGGCGTAACCTTTCGCGGGCATAGTAGTATTACGAGTCCATACGGACCGGAAGACGTACCGGGGAGGATCCGTGTCTGAGAGATTTTACGTCGAGGGTGGTAAACGTTTGCACGGCGAGGTCGAGGTCTCGGGGGCGAAAAACGCCGCCCTGAAGTTTGTGGCCGCCGCGCTGCTTGCGCCCGGCAAGAGTACGCTGCACCACGTCCCACGCATCAAGGACGTCCGCACCATGCTCGCCCTCCTCGACGAGCTCGGCGTCGAGACGAGCTTCTCGGGGAACACCCTCGAGATAGACGCCTCCACGGTGCACTCCTACACGGCCCCCTACGAGCTGGTGCGCCAGATGCGCGCCAGCCTCGTCGTGCTCGGCCCGCTCGTGGCGCGCTTCGGCGAGGCCGAGGTCTCAGCCCCCGGCGGCTGCAACCTGGGCCTCAGAAAGTTCAACTTCCACGTCGACGGCCTGCGCGCTTTGGGAGCCGACGTCGAGCTCGACCACGGCTTCATAAAGGCAAAGGCGCCCAACGGCCTGCGCGCAGCGGAGGTCACCTTCGAGTACCCGAGCGTCGGGGCCACGGAGAACGTCATGATGGCATCGGTGCTGGCCCAGGGAATAACCATCATCGAGAACGGCGCCCGCGAACCGGAGATCTCCGCCCTCGCAGGCTTCCTGAACTCGATGGGTGCTAGGGTCATGGGCGCGGGCACGGGACGCATAGTGATAGAAGGCGTCAGAGAGCTCCACCCGACAGAGTGGACCGTGATGCCCGACCGCATCGAAGCCGGCACCTTCCTGATGGCGACCGCCGCAACAGGCGGCGACGTCACCGTAACGAACGCCCTCCCAGAGCACCTCAAGATGGAACTGGACAAACTGCGCGACATGGGCGTGGACGTAGACGCGACCCCGGGCTCACCCGGCATCAGGGTGCGGGTAGACGACCCGGCCAAGCTCTCCGGGGTGGACGTCGCGACCCTTCCTTTCCCCGGCTTCGCGACCGACCTGCAGGCCCAGATGATGGTCCTGCAAACCAGGGCTTCCGGTGCGAGCATCATCACCGAGAACGTCTACGAGAACAGGCTCCAGGTCGCCGAGGAGCTCAACCGCCTAGACGCGAACATCGACCTCTTCGGCGGCCACAGGGCGCTCATTCGCGGCCCGCGCCGACTCCAGGGCGCCATCGTCCAGGCGCCCGACCTGCGCGGCGGCGCCGCCCTCGTCATGGCCGGCCTCGTCGCCGACGGCACCACCGTAGTAGACGGCGCCAAACACATCCTGCGCGGTTACGAAGACTTCGAAGACAAGCTCTCCGCCCTCGGCGCCACCGTCGCCTTCGAGGCCGAATCCCGGATCACCCGCTAGACGTTTCTCTTACCCCCATAAAGTGGAATAGAGACGCCTTAGAGTCTGTAGAATAGACGGCTCTCGTTGGCGTCCCGAAAGCGGAGAATCTTCTGGCGATAATAGCTGAGAATACAGAGGTATTCGCTCTCACGCAGCAACTGGTACGCTACAGGTCTTACACGCCCGGAGCCGCGCAGTCCGCCATTGACTTCATAAACGGCTGGTTCGGGGCGCGTGGGCTGCAAACCACGCGCTACACGGGGGCCGGACCCCGGGGGGACCTTGCGTCGCTCGTTGTACACGTCGGGGAGGGCGAACCGAGGATTCTGCTGCACGGCCACGTGGACGTTGTGCCCGGCGAGGAGTCGCAGTTCGAGCCGCGCGAGGAGTACGAAGAGCTCTACGGCCGCGGCGTCTACGACATGAAGGGCGCCCTCGCCGCCATGATGTACGCCGTCGAGGATCTGCAGAACCTCGGGTGCGAGGCCACAGTCGAGCTGCTCGTCGTCTCCGACGAGGAGGGGGATCACGGCGCCAGGACGGGCGCTGAGGTTCTGATCGGCAACGGCCACGTGGGGGACTTCCTTATCACGGGCGAGCCGACCGACTTCCATATCGGCACGCAGGCGAAGGGCGTCCTCGACGTACGCGTGACGCTGCGCGGCAAGAGCGCCCACGGCTCCCAGCCCTGGCTAGGCAAAAACGCCGCCCTCCTCGCCTACGAACACTACCGCAGGGTGGCAGACTTACCCTTCGCCAAGGAGCGCAGCGAGCTCTTCCCTTACCCGAGCGTGAACCTCGCTCGTATCATCGGAGGTGACGTGCTCAACCGCGTCCCCGACCGCTGCACCTACGACCTCGACATCCGCTACCTCCCGAACCAGAAGCCGGAGGAGATCGTACGCCAGATCCGGTCAGTAGACCTTCCCGCCGACGTGGAGGTCCTGTTCTACCGCGAACCGACCTACGTCTCGCGCCGCAACCCCTACGTGAAAGCCCTCCGCGAGGTCTCGGCGCGCCATTTCCGCGGTAACCCCGTAGGCGTGGGCCGCCATGGCGCGAGCGACGTCGTCTACTTCCAGCGCGCGGGAATACCTGGCGTTGAGTTCGGCCCCGTCGGCGGCGGCCACCACGGCCCCAACGAGTACGTCGTCATCCCCTCCCTGGAGACCTACAGGCAGATGATCGTGCAGTTCGTCCAGATCGTCGGCCGCAACGGTAAGGTACCATGACGCCGCAAGAGTGGACCTGAAGTGCTGAAATGCTGATTAGCTGTTGCTTGACCCTGCCTCGCTGAATGGCTCGGCTTCACCGCGGGGTTGCGAGCCTCCGGCCATGGTGGGTTCTGCCTCGGCTTCGGCCTCCTCCTGGGCTATTGCGCCGCCGGAGATGGCGACGATGCCGTTCTCGAGGGAGGAGATCTCACCCCCAACGCTGGCCCAGACCCCGACAGAGAAGCCCTCGTCGACGGGCTCCCCTATCTTCTGTTCGTACTCGACCTGGTCTCCCTCGGAAATGAGCGGCGTGGCCGGCTTGAGCAAACCACCACCCAGCGGCACGTTGGCGGCGGAGACTTTGCCGACCAGGGAAACTATGCCTTCTTCCGGGCACTCCGTCTCTATCTCGGCAAACTCCTTGCCCTGGCTACCGTGGGGGATAAGGAAGAGCGAGTTGGTCATCCGCCGCACGTAGGCGTCGCCCTCGCCGAGCTCCGCGATCGCCATGTCGTGCAGGTAGGGCCCGCCGTCGAGCACCGTGAGGTGGCCTGAGTTCTCCACATCCACCCCCGCAAGCCCGAGCACCTCGGTCACCGAAGCGCCGATGGGCACCTCGAAGACCTGCGTATCGACCCCTTCGCCGTAGACGGTGAAGAACTTGGTGGTGAGGGGTTTTCCGAGGAAGAGCGCGTTGTAGACGTTGAGCAGCGACTCCGTGTTGTTGACGATCTTTCCCACGTCGGGTGGCATCCCGGGGCGCCTGCTCCCGTCAGGGTTGTCCACGAAGCGGGGCACCCTGGTCTCCGTGGCGTGCTTGACCAGGGTCTTCTCCTCGCCGAGGGCGTAGGTGTTCGGCACGTAACGCACGTCGAAGACCTCGCCCGAGTGCTCCTCATACTCGGCGAACCACTCCCTGTCCTTTTCGTGGACGCAGAAGGAGATCTGCTCGAACCCGAAGATGGCCTTCATCGCTTCGAAAACGAGCAAAAACTCGTCGAGGTACTCCTTGTGCAGGAGCTTGTCCCCCCAGTATCCAGGCTCGCTTTCGGTGGCGTTCACCAGCAAATGCGGCAAGGGCTTCTTGTACTTGAAGTACGTCGGAAAACCGCCGCCCCCTGCCCCCACGATGCCTGCCTGCCGCATGATCTCCGCGGCCTCATCGACATCAAGGGCCTTCACTTCTTCGAGGCTGCGCTTCTTCAATTCTGCCATGATCTAGTTGAGCTCGACGCCGGGCGCCGTACTAGAGTAGTCGAACTCGGCGGCCCGGTTCACGTAATACTGCATGTCGTCGGGAACCTCGTCACCCGGATAGATGGCTTCCACCGGACACTCCGGCATGCACATGGAACAGTCGATGCACTCCGCCGGGTTGATAACGAAGTGGTCGCCCGCATCGTAGATGCAGTCCACGGGACACGCCTGCACACACGCCGTGTTCTTGGTACCAATACACGCCTCGGTTATGACGTAGGCCACACATGCCCCTCTCGGTCGCATCAGGGTTCCCAAAAAATGCAGTCTAATTAAAGCACAACAGTTGTCAACAGGATCGAGACCCTCCGGCGTAGGGGCCATGGCGACGCTCCCGGACTCGTTCGCCGGCTGTAGTGAGTTCGCTACAATAAAATAACCGTAAAGAGGGCTTTGCTACCGTTAGTAGCTTCTTGAAAGTTACTGCCTGCGAGAGTATATTGCGGTTGGAATTCGGGTAGAAAGGCTGGTTTTGGCGCTAGGTCTGTTGCAACAGGAAGCCTCCTACGGGACGGTGTATCTGTACGTGGGGATCTTCATGTTGCTAGTCACAGGTTTCGTGGCGACCGTGCTGGTCTTGGCGCGGCTGATCTCGCCTGGTCGCAGGTCGAGCACCAAGGGGCAGAACTACGAGACGGGTGAGGTGACGGTGACGGACCCCTGGCGGCCCTTCCCTGTTCGCTACTACGTCTTTGCGTTGCTCTTCTTGGTGTTCGACGTGGAGGCGGCCTTTCTGTATCCCTGGGCCGTTATATACAAGAGCCTCGGGCTCTATGGTTTTGTAGAGATGGTCATTTTCGTGTTGATCCTCGCGGTCGGTCTCGTCTACGCCTGGAAGAAGGGGGCCCTTAAATGGGTGTGATGCAGCAGTTCAACGAGCCCAACATCGTAACCACCAGCACGGACAAGCTCTTCAACTGGGCCCGCAAGAATTCGCTGTGGCCGCTCCAGTTCGGCCTCGCCTGCTGCGCCATAGAGATGATGTCTACGGGCATGGCGCACAACGACCTCGACCGCTTCGGGGCCGGCTTCTTCGCGGCCTCCCCTCGGCAGGCGGACGTCATGATCGTATCCGGCACTGTTTCCACCAAGATGGCCGAGCGGATGACGAGGCTCTACGAGCAGATGCCCGAGCCCAAGTGGGTTATAGCGATGGGAGCCTGCGCCATCTCCGGCGGGCCGTTCCTGGACGGTTATTCAGTCTTGATGGGCGCCGACAGGGTTATACCGGTTGACGTGTACGTGCCCGGTTGTCCGCCGCGTCCCGAGGCTCTCATCTTCGGGATCATGACGCTCCAGAAAAAGATAGAGCGTGACCAGCAGGTCGGCTACGAGAGGCCTAGGCCAGCGCTCGTGGACGAGGACGGCACCATAAACGAGTACCTGCCGGAGCGGGAGTACACCGGGATCAGCGAGGGCAAGGCCCCGCGCCTCGAAGGCATCCGCCCTCTAAAGCGCACCTACGTCTTCGAACGCGCCGGGATGCCCCCGGCCTCCCAGACCGACGTTGGCTGGGTTCCGCCCGAGGTCAAGAAGCGGCTAAAGGAAGAGGCGAGGGCCAGGAAAGCGGCCGAAGCCGAGGCGAAGGCCGCGGAGGAATCGGGGAACGGCAGCGCCGACGGCAAAGCGGAGGAAGGCTAGGTGGCCGTCTCGTTACCGGAGGGGGATCTCCGGAGCAGGCTGCAGCGCTACCTCGATGGTTTCGACAACAGGCACGGCCTGGAGGAATCGGAGATCCTGGACGATGGTGTGGTGAGGGTCGTGGCGAAGCCCGGCGACGTGCCCGCGGTGCTCGCAACGGCGCGGGAGACTCTAGGCATTCCGCATCTCTCGTTTATCACGGTCGTGGACAGGGAGGGATCCTTCGAGTTGACCTACGAGCTCATGGACTTTCGCGGGGCCAGGATCAGGGTCCTTACGACCATAGAGGGTGATGAGCCGGTCATCGGGACGGTAACCAACGTCTATCCGACGGCCAACTGGCACGAGCGGGAGGCCTACGACATGTTCGGGGTCGCCTTTGCGGGGCATCCGGATCTAAGGCGTACGTACATGTGGCAGGACCACTTCGACCACCATCCGCTGCTCAAGAGCTTCGAGATCAGCACCAAGCGCACCTTCGAGGGACTGAGGTAGGGTTATGCTAAGCGAGGAACGCCGCGCGCATCACGAGGGCGCCCTTACCGAGCCGGCGAGCAGCCGCCTCGTGAGCCCGGATATCAGGGACGAGTTCGGGCTCGAAACCATAGACATGAACATGGGGCCGCAGCACCCGGCGATGCACGGTTTGCTCAGGCTCATCCTCGAGCTCGACGGGGAGACGGTCGTCAGGTGCGACCCCGTGATGGGTTACCTGCACCGTTGCCAGGAGAAGATCGCCGAAAACCGCATGTACCCGGCCGTCATCCCCCTGACGGACAGGCTCGACTACTTCGCAAACATGCATAACGAACACGGCTACGTGCTCGCTGTCGAGGACCTGCTCGACGTGGAGATACCGCCGAGGGCCGAGTACATCCGCGTTCTCATGTGCGAGCTCATGCGGCTGGCGAGCCATATTCCTTCCATAGGTTTCCTCATGCTGGAGCTCGGAGCCTTCACCCCGATCCTCTACGCTTTCCGTGAGAGGGAGCGCATACAGACCATCTTCGAGGCCGTCACCGGCGCCAGGATGATGTTCCACTACATCAGGATCGGCGGCGTCAAGGCCGACCTCCCGCCGGACATACCGCAGAAGATCTGGGACTACATCGAGAGCCTCGAAGCCCACTTCCAGCGCGACTTCGTAGACCTTATA
>JBKPSF010000100.1:0-47633 GCA_046734875.1 Actinomycetota bacterium
AGGGCGCTGGTCGGGGGCGAGAAGATGGAGGGCTCGGGCTACTTCTACCGTCCCACCGTGCTCGACGGCGTCCCCGAAAGCGCGACGCTCCTGAAGGAGGAGATCTTCGGCCCCGTTGCCCCCGTTGCCTCCTTCGACTCCGAAGAGGCCGCCATCGCCGCCGCCAACGACACCGAGTTCGGCCTCGTGGCCTACGTCTACACGAGCGACCTGAAGCGCGCCCTGCGCGTCTCGGAGGGCCTGCAGACCGGCATGGTCGGCCTCAACCAGGGGATGGTCTCCAACGCATCGGCACCCTTCGGCGGCATCAAGCACTCCGGCTTCGGGCGCGAGGGCGGCGCCGAAGGCATCGAGGAGTACCTCGAAACCAAATACGTGGCCATCAACCTGTAGGGAGTTTGCCGGCCGAAAGGAGACCACGTTGGACGGTACGATGCGGGTCATCAACCCGGCTACGGAGGAGAGCATCGAGGAGATAAGGGTCTCCTCGCGCGAAGAGATCGATGAGACCGTAGAACGCGCCAGGACCGGGCTCCGAGAGTGGCGAGGCTTCGCCGGCCTCGACCGGGCCGAGTTATTCCACGATCTGGCGCGCAATTTGCGGGACCACGCCGATGAGCTGGCGGAGATCATGACCCGCGAGGGCGGCAAGCCCTTTATCGAGAACCACGATGAGGTCGGGTGGACGGCCGCCTGCTTCGACTATTATGGCGAGCTCGCCCGCGACTCTGTCGGCTACCTGCCGGCCCCCATCGAACCCCAGCAGCTCGCGCTGGTCGTGAAAGAACCCGTCGGCGTCGTTGCCTGCATCGTGCCCTGGAACTTCCCGCTTCTTCTGGCTGCCTGGAAGGTCGCCCCAGCGCTGGCCGCTGGTAACTCCGTTCTCCTGAAGCCCTCGGAGGAGACGCCACTCGCCACGAGAAGGATGATCGAGCTCATGGACGCCCTGCCCAACGGCGTGTTGCAGGGTGTCTACGGCGCGGGGGACGTAGGTGACGCCCTGGTAAGGCACCCCGGCGTGGATATGGTGGCGTTCACGGGGAGCCAGGCGACGGGGCAGAAGGTCGCGCATGTTGCGGCGGACCGCCTTATCAGGGCTAACCTCGAGCTTGGCGGCAAAGACCCGTTCATAATCTGCGACGACGTGGATATCGAGATAGCCGCCCAGGGCGCCGTGTGGGCGGCCTGCCTGAACGCCGGTCAGGTTTGCACCTCCTCGGAGCGCTTCTACGTGATGAGCGAGGTTGCGGACGACTTCGTCGAGGCCTCGCGGAGCTTTGTCGAGACCCTCAACATCGGCGACCCGATGGACCGCTCGACGGACATAGGGCCCATGATCAACGGCCCGGGCCGCGAGAAGGTCGAGCGCCACGTCGGGGAAGCGCTGAAGAAGGGCGCGAAGCTCGTCGCTGGAGGAGGAAGGCATGGCGAGAAGGGCTTTTACTACGAGCCCACCGTCCTCACCGGCGTTACGCCGTCCATGACGGTGATGCGGGACGAGACCTTCGGGCCGGTGGTGCCTATCGTGAAGGTAAATACTTTAGACGAGGCGATAGAGCAGGCCAACTCCGTGCCCTACGGTCTCGGGGCGAACGTGTACACGCAGGACTTCGAGAAAATGCTCAAGTGCATGCGCGAGCTCAGGGCCGGGACGGTCTGGATCAACGACCCCCTCACCGACAACGACGCAGCCCCCTTCGGCGGCCAGAAGGGCAGCGGCATCGGACGCGAGCTCGGCCGCGAAGGCCTGGAAGCCTTCCAGGAATCCAAGCACGTGCACGTAGATCCCAAGGTAGAGAAGAAAGAGTGGTGGTACCCCTATGGTGAAGGCGACGAATCAGGCCAGCGGGTGATGTAGTGGCACGCTCCCCGGAGAAGCTTGCGGCCGGCGTCTACAAGATAGACGCCATTAGGATTCCGAACGCCATCAACGTCCTGCTCCTGGAAAACGACGACGGCTGGACGCTCGTGGACACGGGCGCCGAGGACGAGGCTGGCCGCATCCGCGATGCGATCACGTCGCTAGGTTCTGGACCCGAAGACCTCAAGCGCATCTTTCTGACGCACAACCACGGTGACCACATCGGGGGGCTGGAGGGGCTGACGGAGTGGGCACCCCACGCCGAGCTCGGCGCCACCGAGTACGAGGCGCATGTTATCTCGGGCAAACTTCCGCCCACGCCGCCGAGGAACCCGCTTCTGCGTCTCCTGGCAACGTCGGACATCCCCAAGTTCCCCGTGGGAAAGATCCTACGCGAGGGCGACGTCGTCTCGGGTTTTCGCATCGTCTCGACGCCGGGCCACAGCCTCGGGCACGTCTCTTTGTTACGCGACGCAGACGGCCTGCTGTTCACCGCAGACGCCTTCGGGTGCTTTCCGTGGAAGATTCGGGTCGGCGTCCGCAAGAGCCTCTGCACCGACCCCCCGATGGCGAAACGCTCGGCGCAGAAGCTGCTCCGCGAACGGTTCGCCACGGTCGTGATGGCCCACGGCCCCGTCCTGCGCTCGGGCGCCAGGGCGAGACTGCAACGCGCGGTCGACCGCTGCTGGTATTAGAGCGCTCAGCAATCGTGTACCCCAAGGGCGAACGTACCGAAGACGGCGAAGATCAGGCCGAGCGTGCTGCCGAATAGGTGGCCGAGCACGTAGGAGTCGGTGGTGACGAAGCGGGACCACGCTTCGTAATGGGTGTCGGGATCGGGCTGGGGGTCCAGGCTCGACCAGAAGGTCAGCGCCCCGTAGAGTGGCAGGCCGAGCAAACCTATACCGATCCACCTATTGATGCTGGCTGTGGACATCAGCGACTCCTTATCGATAGTTTTCGAAGCTACAGGCAGCTTACGCCGCGCGGTATCCCGCGGTCATGAGGCAATGTCCCGGCTCAACCGGGAAGAAATGTCACGCTGTAAGCGGGTCAGCACTTCAGCAATTCGGCTTTCTGCTCCCAGGCTTGGGATGCATGGCGGGCCTTTCCTATCCGTCCATCGTGTAGGCTTCGGCGCCGCGTTTCAGAAGGCCACGGGCGACGATGGTGCGTTGTATCTCGCTCGTGCCCTCCCAGATGCGGTCTACTCTGAGCTCGCGGTAGTAGCGCTCGACCGGGTTCTCGATCATGTAACCGCGACCGCCAAAGATTTGTACGGCCCGGTCGGCGACGCGGCCGGCCATCTCGGAGGCGAAAAGCTTCGCCATCGCCGTCTTGCCGTGAAGGATTTTGGGGTCCTCGGTCTCCCACGCTCGGGCGACGTGGTAGGTCATGAGCCTGGCGGCGTTCAGTTCGGTCAGGGTGTCGGCCAACATGAACTGGATGGCCTGGTATTCTGCGAGCTTTTTGCCCGAGGCCGAGCGCTCCAGCGACCATGAGCGAGAGAGGTCGATCAGGCGCTCCGCCGCCCCGCAGCAGCGGGCGGCGATCATCAACCTCTCCAACGAAAACCACCGCTTCGTCCCCTCGTCACCGCCGCCGCCCAGCTTTGCACCCTCCGGAACCTTGCAGTTTTCCAGCCTGAGCTCGACGTGCTTGGAGGCGTAAGGGTCGTGCATAAACGTCGGGATGCGCACGATCTCCAGACCGGGCGTGTCCCTGTCCACGAGGAAAGAGGCCTGATCCCCCCCATCCCAGGCCAGCACGATAAAGAAGCCGGCCCGCTCCCCGCCGGTCACGAACCACTTCTCACCGTTCAGGATCCACCCGTTCTCGCTCCGCGTGGCTGTGGTCTTGATGTCCTTTATGTCCGAGCCGGCCTCGGGCTCGGTGATCGCCCACGCCTCCCGCGTCTCGCCCCGCACTACCGGCATGACGTAGCGCTCTATCTGCTCCGGACTAGCGAGCTCCAAGAGCTCCCGCGGACCGCGGTCGGCGACCATGTATCCGAGGCCGTTGGTCGTCTTGCCGGACTCTTCCTCCAGCGCTACGAGCGAGATCATCGACAGATCCATGCCCCCGTACTCTTCCGGCATGTTGAGGTTGCTGAACCCGGCATCCCTGGCCTTGTCGCGCAGCGCCCGCAACTTCACTTCGTCTATCTCCCTGCGCTCGGCGATTTCCGCCTCGAAAGGGTGGAGCTCCTGCTCTACGAACCGGGCGATGCGGGCCTTGAGCGCCCTGACCTCTTCCGGGATCTCCGGCAAGATCCCTTGCGCCGTCGTCATGTTCTCTCGTCACCTCATCTATTTCTTGGGAAAGGGCAACGCGATGGTGTCCCCGACCGCCTTCGGGTCCCTCTCGCGCGAGAAGCGGGCGAGCTCGATGTCCTCTTTCGGCAAATCTTCTACCTCGCCCTCGGAGATGAGCTGCGCCATCTTCTCGCCTAGAGCAGGCCCCCACATCATGCCGTGGCCGCCCGCTGCTACGACGTAGAAACCCTCCGCGGGCTCGTCGATGATCGGCAGGTGGTCCGGCGTGTAGTCTATGGACGCGGCCCAGGCACGCGAGATAGGCAACCCCACGAGCGCCGGGTGGGCTGACTCCCAGTCGGGCCGCATCTCCTCGTAGTAGTCCCAGTCGAAGCCGATCTGGTACCGTCCCGTCTCGTCCGCCTCATCGACAGGGTTGCTCATGCCGAGCAAGACCCCCTGCTCCTCGGGCCGCCAGTAGTAGCCCTTGCCCACGTTGAAAACGAGCGGGAACGGATGCTCCGCCCCCTCCGCCAGCGTGGGAAAGCTGACGATCTGGTGCCGCACGGCCATCACCGGCACCTCCAGCCCGACCATCGCACCTACCTCGTGCGCCCCCCGCGGCCCACCAGCGTCAACGACCCTCTCCGCCCCGAACGTACCGCGGGCAGTCTCGACCGCGTAATGATCGCCCCGATCCTCGACACCAAGCACTTTGCACATCTCGAAGAGGTCGATCCCATCCTCGGAATGGACCGCATAGGTGGCGTTGCGGGCCGCTATGGGCGGGTGGACGTACCCATCGTTCGCCGTGTACGTGGCCCCCACGAACCTGTCCCAGTTCAGATCCGGGAACCGTTCCCTCCCCTTTTCTGGCTCGACCCACTCGTTCTCGACGCCGGCTGCCCGCCGCACCTCGACGAGCCGCAAGAAACCCTCCTTCTCCTCCTCCGTCTCGGCTAAGATGTAATACCCGGTCTCCCTGAAACCGGAGTCGAGCCCGAGCTCCTCTCCTAAAGTCAAATACAACTCCCTGGAGAGCTTGCCGAGCTTCGCCGCCGTCTCGGAGCCGCCCTGCTGTCGTACGACCCCGGCCGAGCGGCTGGTCGCCCCTCCCCCGGCCCAGCCGCGCTCGAGCACCGCGACGCGCCCGAAGCCGCGCCCGGCCAGCCGGTAAGCGGTCCACAAGCCCAGGTTGCCACCACCCACCACCAAAACGTCGTAGACCGGCATCTCTGGCTCCTCCTCTTCGCGAACTACTGGCGTTCTCGGTATCCCCTTGAACCGCAGTTCAGTGACCTCGACAAGTGGATCCCACCCCACCCGAACACTTCACCCGGAACGATCTTCCTGCATGAATACGCACACTCGCTACGATAGCGCCGTACGATATCGCCCTCTCCGAGTGCAACGGAGCCTCCCGCCCCGGTACACGGGCGACGGCAGACAGAGCCCCGAGTGTTTCTTGAACCGTCATTTAAAAAGGATTATACTGAATCCGGCAGATTGCGGCAAACTCGTTTAGAGGATCGGTTCGAGAGGGGAGTGTCGATGGCGCCTTTGGAGCGCGAGCTTTTGATCTTGTCGTCCGTCCCTGATGGGCAGATGAGCCTACCCTCGGCGGCCTACACGGACGAATCGGTCCTCGAGTGGGAAAAGGAGCACTTCTTCGACGAGAGCTGGGTCTGCGTCGGCCGCTCGGAGGACTTGCGGAACCCTGGCGACAGGAGGGCGGTCTCTCTCGGTCACGAGCGTGCCCTGCTCGTTCGGGGCGAAGATGGGACGTTGCGCGCCTTCTACAACGTGTGCCGCCACCGCGGGCACGATCTGTTGGAGGTTGGCGAGAGTGCCGGTGGGAGGTTTATCCGCTGCCCCTACCACGCGTGGGCCTACGGGCTCGACGGGAGCCTGCGGGGGACGCCGGGGTTCGGTGGCGTCCCCGGCCTCGACAAGTCAGACTACCCGCTCGTGCCGGTACGTCTCGCCGAGTGGCACGGGTGGGTGTTCCTCAACGCCAGCGGGGACGCCCCGCCGTTCGAGGATCACGTGGGAGATTTCGGGGAGAAGATCGCCAACCACAGTCCTGGCGAGCTCGTCGTCGCAGCAGGGCAATCCTACGAGGTCGCTGCGAACTGGAAGATCCTGGCCGAGAACTACCACGAGTGCTACCACTGTCCATCCATCCATCCGGAGCTCTGCGAGGTCAGCCCGCCCAAGAGCGGGGAGGATTACGAGGCGAGCGGCGCCTGGGTCGGCGGACCTATGGATCTCGAGCCCCACGCCGAGACGATGTCGCTGGACGGCAAGAGCCACGCCCCGAGGTTGCCGAACCTGGCGGAGGGGCAGGAGAGGGAGGTCTACTACTTCCAGCTCTTCCCCAACCTGCTCATAAGCCTCCACCCCGACTACATCATGACCCACAGGCTGAGGCCGCTGTCCCCCGGCAGGACGGCCGTTGAGTGCGAGTGGCTCTTTTCGAGAGGAGCCGTGGAGTCCGAGGGCTTCGATCCTTCCTACGCCAGCGACTTCTGGCACATCACCAACGGCCAGGACTGGGCCGCGTGCGAAGGAGTTCAGCGTGGCGCATCCTCCCGCGGCTACCGCCAGGGTCCTCTCTCCCCCGAGGAATCCACGGTCGGCAAGTTCGTGGGCATGATCGCCCGCGGCTACCTGGAGGGCAGGGTCGTGCAGATACCGGACTGGAACGCGCCTGAACGTACCCCCAAACAGTTTCGGTAACTTAAGAGCGGTCAGCGGTCAGCTTTCCGTTGGCTGATTGCTGAAGGCTGATAACTGACGGCTCGACGAGGGCGTCGACGGCCACGCATCCGTCCTCGCCCACGATAAGCGGGTTCACGTCGAGGGCGCCGATGAGGTCGCCGAGATCCCCCGCCAGAATGGAGATGCGCGACAGAGATTCGGCAAGCGCGCCGACGTCCACGGACGGAGCGCCCCTGACGCCATCGAGCAGCGGGCGCATTTCTAGCCGGTCGATCAGACGCCGCGCGTGCGCGTCGTCGAGGGGAGGCAGGGCGAGACGCCTGTCGCGGAATACCTCGATCAGGACACCGCCGGCAGCGACCATCACGAGCGGACCGAACTGCGGATCATGCACCACACCTAGGGCCACCTCCACGCCGGGCCCCACCATCTCCTGCACCGTGACGGCGGGACCCAGCCGCGAGGACATCTCCTGGTAGGCCGCGGCCAGCGCCTCTCCATCCCGTACACCGAGCGCCACGCCTCCCACTTCGGTCTTATGCGACGCGACCGCCGTCTTCAAGACGATCGGGTAGCCGATGCGCTCGGCGGCATCGAGAACCTCGTCGAGGTCGGCGGCGGTCTCGGACCGCGCCACCGGCACCCCGTAGTCGTCGAGCATTCTCAGGGCGTCCGCATCGCCGAGGCGTCCTCCCGCTGCCAGAACTTTACGCCAGCGCTCCCTGATCTCCGGTGATGCCAGGCCGGGGAACTCGGGAGGTGGCATTTCTCGGGCGTCGCGCAGCTCGAAGAGGCGCCGGAAGGAGCGCAGGCCCGAGTTCACGTCTTCGAGCACGGGTATTCCCCTGGAGCGCAGGCGGGCCGCGGCGCTCTCCTGTATCGCGCTGGTCACCCCGCAGACCACGGCGAACGGCTTGCCGGTGGAGTCCCAGACCCGCTCTGCGGCCCAGGCGTGGCCCCGGTCGGCCCGGTCGCTGTGCAGGTCAACGACGTACGCCAGCGCCGCCGTGTCGGGGTCTTCGGCGAGATTCCGGGAACAGTCGAGAAAGATGTTGTACGGGTCGTTGTCCGTGCCCCAGGCATCCAGGGGGTTGACGGCCGGTAAGCCCGGCTCCAGCCGCGCGGCGATCCGTTGCAGGGTCCCTTTCGAGGGTTGGGCTAAAGGAACGTCGAGGTCGGACGCTGCATCGACGAGATGCGCCCGCTCGCCACCGGAATCCAGGATGGCGGCGAGGCCCCCGGGGGCAGCCCGGCGCTCCGCCCCAAGCAGCTCCAGAAGGTCGGCCATCTCGTTGAGCGTCCCGACGCGGGCCACACCGTAGGCGTCGAACAGCGCCTCGTAGGCGGCGTCGTCACCGGCCAGGGCACCTGAATGGGCGGCGACGAGCCGGCCTGAAGTAGAAGTGCGCCCGACCTTGAGCGCGACGACGGGCACGTCCCGCTCCGCTGCCGTCTGCAGCGCCAGCTTGAAGTTGTCCGGGTCCCTGATGGTTTCGAGGAACAGCGAGATCACGCGGGTCGATTCGCGCTCGAGCGCGTAGAGCATGTAGTCTGCCATCGTGGTCGTCAGTTCCTGGCCCGTCGAGACGGCGAGGTTGAAGTGGATCCCACGCTCCGCATGCAACAGGGCCGAGAAGGCGGATCCCGAGTGGGAGATCCAGGCCACGTTGCCCGGCTCCAGATCCTCCCTCTCCTCGTAGGCCAAAGCCCTCAAGCCCCGCTCGACGTCGGCAAACCCCATGCCGTTGATGCCGCAGACGGCCATGCCGGCTTCCCCGGCAATGCGCCCGAGCCGAGCCGCGAGCGGGGGCTCGCGCGGCGGGTCCTCCAGCCCGCTCGCGAAGACGACGACGCCCCGCACCCCGCAATCGGCCGCCAGCTTCATCTGCTCCTCCAACCGGTTATTGCCCACGCCGAGCAACACCAGGTCGGGGACGAAAGGCAGCTCCCGTAGCGAAGGGAAGCAGTCTATGCCCTCGATCCACCCGTATTTCGGGTTGACCGCAGCCACCTTGCCAGAGAAACCGCCGATCAGGAGCTGTTTGACCATGTGGTTGCCAGGCGTGTCGAACCTCGGGCTCGCCCCCACCACCGCGACGGATCTCGCCCCCAGCATGGACCTCAAAGCGCCGTCGAGCGCCACAACTTACTCCCTGCCGCGCAGCCTCACGCGTTCCTTCAAGCGCTCCCTCCTCAGGTCGCGCCGGATCTCCCGCACGCAGTTGTACGCAGGTATCGCACAGACCCCTCCCCCTGCGTGCGTCGCCGAAGAGGCCTGGTACAGACCAGATATGGGAGTTCTGTAGTCTGCGTAACCTGGGGCCGGCCGCATATGGAAAAGCTGCTCGGCCGAGAGCTCGCCGTGGAATATGTTGCCCCCGACGAGCCCTATCTCCTGCTCCATGTCGTATGGACCGAGCACCTGGCGGTGGAGGATGGATCCCTTCAGGTTGGGGGCCAGTTCGGCGTAACCGTCGATCACGCGGTCGGCGTAAGCTTCGAGTTCTTCGCGATGGGGTTCTTTCGACCATTCGTGCGGGACCCACTGCGTGAAGAGCGACATTATGTGGTAGCCCTCGGGGCAGAGCGTCTGGTCGAAGACCGTTGGGATCACACCGTCCGAGAAAGGCCGGTGGGCCGGCTCGCCCCGCCGCGCGTCCTGGAAGGCCTCCTCGATGTAATCGATGGAGTGGGCAAGTTCGATCGCGCCGCCAAGGTGATCCCCCCGTCCCGAGTCGGCGGTGAAATCCGGAAGCTCAGAGAGGGCCAGGTTGATCTTGACTACCCCGCTGCGCGAATTCCACCGCTCGATGCTGCCGACGAAGTCGTCTGGCAACTCTTCCGGCCGCAGTTGCTCGAGGAAGGTAGTCTTCGGGTGCGTGGCGGCCACCACGATGTCCGCCTGCAACTCCTCACCGCCCTCGAGTACTACACCCGTCACGCGCCCGTCCTTCTGCAAGATGCGATCGACCGGCGCGTTGGTGCGCACCTCGGCGCCGAACGTTTCGGCGGAGCTCTTCAGCGCGTCCGACACTGCGCCCATCCCGCCCCTTGGGTAGCCCCAGGAGCTCAGGCCGAGGCCGGCGTCCCCGATCTCGTGGTGCATCAGGACGTAGGCCGTGCCCGGGGAGGCTGGACCAGCCCAGGTCCCGATGACGCCGTCTACAGACATGGCGCCCTTTATCTCAGGCGACTCGAACCAGCGGTCGAGCAGATCCCAGGCGCTCATCGTCATGAGCCGGGTGAGCTCGCCGACGCGGGGAACGTCCAACCCCCGCATCCGCCACGCGAGCTTGAGCTGGTCGAGGAGGTCCAAGGGATGCCGGGAACCTATCTTCGGGGGCGTCGTCAAGAGCAACGGTTCCATTATCGCGGCCAGCTCCCCGATCCATCGGCGCCACTCGGCGTACGCCTCGGCGTCCTTGCGCGAATACTGGGCCATGGCTTGGTAGTCTTTCCTGTCGTCCGTGCCGGTGATGATCAGGGACCGTCCGTCAGGAAAAGCGTAGTAAGAAGGCCCCATCGGATAGACCTTGTACCCGTGACGCTCCAGACGCAACTCGTCGATGACGCGCCGGGGCATCAAGCTCATCACATACGAGTAAGTGGTGACGTTGAACTCAGGCGCCTCGGGCCACGGCGCGTCCGTGCTCGCCGCCCCGCCAACCTTGTGCCGGGCCTCCAGCACAACCGTCCTCAACCCGTCTCGCGCAAGATAGGCCCCCGCGGCCAACCCGTTGTGACCCCCGCCGATGACTATGGCGTCAAAGCCGCCTACCATGACCTTCTCCCTTCAGGAGCACACGAACAATACTAAACCGTCATTCAATGTAGCACTCCGCACTGGGAGAGGCAAGAGGTTTGCGTGGAGACGGAAAAGGCAAGGCTTGTGGACCGTAGGGAGCGATTATGCTATCGTTGGCTGTTAAATAGCCGTTCACAACAGTTTGGTTAAGACCGTGGGAGATAGATGAGCGCACGTCCCAAGTTGACACAGAAGCGCCGCACGCAGATGTTGGAAGCTGCGGTGGAGGTAATTGGGGAGCGGGGTCTGTGCGACACGCGCATCGCCGACGTGGCGGAGAGGGCTGGCTTGAGTCCGGCGCTCGTCGTCTACTACTTCGGGTCGAAGGAGGCGCTTCTTACCGAGGCGCTCGCTTACGCCGAGGATCTTTTTTACATAGAGGCTTTCCGGGAGTTGACGGGCATCGAGGGGGCATCGGGGCGGATGGTGCGTTTGATCGAGCTCGCCTGTCCGCCTGTGGTGCGGCGGGAGACGGACGAGTACTGGACGCTGTGGGTCGAGTTGTGGTCGCGGGCCTTGCGCAACGAGGAGGCGGCCCGCAAGCGGGAGGCGCTGGAGCGCCGGTGGCGGACTACGATCTCGGAGGTCGTCAGGGACGGGCAGCGGACGGGCGAGTTCGGGCCGTGCGACCCCGAGCGCTTCGCGACTTACCTCTCCGCGCTCATGGACGGCCTCGCGCTGCAGGTGCTGTTCCGGGACCCCGCGGTGGACGGAGAGCTGGTACACGAGATGTGCCTGAGGGCGGCTGCCAGGGAATTGGGCTTCGACACCGACGTTCCGGGACTCAGGACCACGGGGAAGGACGCGAGGGAGCTCGCGGCCGAGGGGTAGGGGACGTCCGGGTCGGACGTCCCGGAAGGAGGTAGATAGGAGTGGCTTTCCACCCGAAGGAGAGGCCCTTGTGGCGAGGGCGGATCTCACGCCGCGAAGCGCTCAGGCTGATGGCGGGCGCCGCGGCGGCGGGCGGGGTGCTCGCCGGCTGCGGTTCCGGGGGCGGTTCCTCTTCGTCCGTGGAGGTTGTCGTGGGCACCAGGGACAAGCCCGTCAAGCAGCCGTTGTACGAAGACAACCCCATGATCGAATCCGGCCTCGAGCCCGAGAAGGGGCCTTTGCGCGTCTACAACTGGGCCGACTACGTGTACACGCGCGTGCTCAAGGATTTCGAGAAGGAGTTCGGCGTCGAGGTCGAGCTCACCACCTTCTATAACCTCGAAGAAGCGACCCGCAAGCTCAGGACGGGAAAGGTCGACTTCGACGTGTTCGTCCCGACGGCGGAGGTCATTCCCAAGTTCGTGGCGGGGAAGCTCTTGCAGCCACTCAACCACGATTATTTGCCGAACCTCAAGAAAAACGTCTGGCCCATGCTCGCGAACCCCTACTACGATGAGGGATCCCGCTACACCGTCCCCTACACCGTCTACCTGACCGGCATAGGCTGGCGCACGGACATGGTCTCCGCCGACATCGCGGGCCTGGACAACCCCTGGGACGCTTTCTGGGACCCGGAGTACAAGGGGATAGCGGGCCTCTACGACGACTACAGGGAGACCATAGGGGTCGGGATGTACAAGAGCGGAATCACAGACATCAACGGTGCTAGATCGGGGGATCTCGCGACTTCCAGGGACAACCTCGTAGAGCTAACGGACCTGGTGGATATCCGCTACACCATCGACGGGGCCTACGCCAAGCTGCCCGAGGGCGTCTTCGGCATCCACCAGGCGTGGTCGGGCGACATGGTCAACGCGCCCTACTACATGCCGAAGGGCGGCGACCCTTCGGTGCTGCGCTTCGTGTGGCCGCCGAAGGCCAGAGGAGGAGCGGGGGGCTACGTCTCCAACGACAGCCTCGCCGTGCTGAACGGGGCGGAGCACCCCGTCCTCGCCCACATGTTCCTCGACTACATGCTCGACGACAAGGTTGCCGTCAAGAACTTCAGTTGGAACGCCTACCAGCCGCCCATAAACGCTCTCAAGCCGGACAAGCTGGTCTCAGACGGGATGATACGCGAGAACCTCGCCTCGACGGTTATCGAGCAGGGCGACTTCGACATGGGCCAGACGCCGGAGCAGTTGACGCCCGAGGAGGACAAGAAGTGGCTGGAGGCGTGGTCGAGGGTCCAGCAGGGCGGCTAGGGCCGTGAGCAGGCAGTCGGACGAGAAGGGCGTGGTCGGCGAGGGGCGCTGGCTGTGGCCCACCTTCGCCCTGCCTGGCGTGGTGTGGCTACTCGTCCTCTTCGTAACGCCGCTCTACGCCATCCTCGCCATGGCCATGGGAACCTCGGACCCCATCTTCGGGGACACGCTGCCCGTGTGGAACCCGCTGCAGTGGAATTACGCGACCTTCGGCGACGTTCTGAGTGAGCTCTTCACCGGCCAGCTAGGTATCGTTTTCTTGCGCACGATAGTCTACGTCGCAGTGGCCACGGCTTTGAGCCTCCTGATCGGGTACCCCGTGGCCTACTACGTGGCGAGGCATGCCGGGCGGTACAGGGTGTTGCTGTTGCTGCTCATCATCGCGCCGTTCTGGATCAACTACCTCATGCGGATGCTCGCGTGGGTGAACCTGCTCTCCGACGACGGCTACGTAAACCAGATCCTCATGTTTATAGGCATCCTCGACACGCCGAGGGAGTGGCTCGTCGGCAAACCCGAGACGGTAATTCTGGGCCTCGTCTACGGCTACGTGCCCTTCCTGATATTGCCGCTCTTCGCCGCGCTGGACAGGATAGACCCCAGCGTCATAGAGGCGGCGCGGGATCTCGGGGCAAGCCCGGCCCAGGCCTTCTTCCGCGTCACGCTGCCGCTCTCGTATCAAGGGATGCTGGCGGGATGTGTGATCATCACGCTCCCCATGTTCGGCGACTACTACACGGCGACGCTGCTGTCGGGGTCTCCCAAGACGAACATGATCGCCAAGCTAATAGAGCAGAACATCAACGCGAGCGCCGGCGGCAACACGGGCGCCGCCCTGACCATAATCCTGATGGTGTTCGTCGGCCTCCTGATGACCTACTACCTCTACAGCGTCGCCCGGGCGACGAGGGAGGCCCGCTCGTGAGCGCGCCGGCAGACGCCGGACGAAAAACGGTGCCCCTTGCGCATATTCTCGCGTGGTGGTCCAACCCCTGGGGCCAGCCGCGCTTCCTGGTGCTCTTCACCTGGGCCTACATACTGTGGTCGCTCGTCCCCGTGGCCGTGGCCGTACTGTTCGGGTTCAACGACGGCCGCTCCCGCAGCACCTGGCAAGGCTTCTCGCTCCGTTGGTATTTCCAGGACCCGGACCTCTCCGTGTTGCACGATCCGTCGCTGCGCGATGCTCTCATTCAAAGCCTCAAGCTCGCGGGGCTGACCATGCTCATAGCCACGCCCCTGGGTGTGGCGCTCGCCATTGGCTTGGCGCGCTGGCGTGGGCGGGGGGCGCGGCCGGCGAACTTCCTCATGCTCTTCCCGCTCGTCACGCCGGAGATAGTGATGGGCGTCTCGCTGTTTCTGGTGTTCGTCTACCTCTTCGGTTTCATCCAGCTGGGGACCCAGGCACAGTTGCTAGGTCACGTCACCTTCACCATCTCCTACGTTGTGATCATCGTGCGCGGGCGCCTGTTCGCAGTAGGGAGGGAGTACGAGGAGGCGGCCATGGACCTCGGGGCCTCGCAGTGGCAGGCCATCAGGATGGTGCTCTTGCCGATGCTCGCGCCGGCCATCTGGGCGAGCCTCATGATCGCGTTTGCCATCTCCATAGACGACTTCGTGATCACCGCCTTCCTCATGGGCGACCAGTCCTCGGCCACCATCCCCGTGAAGCTTTACAGCGCCGCGCGCGCCGCCCCGAGCCCCGCGCTGAACGCCCTGGCGAGCATCCTCCTCTTCGCCTCCATGCTTGCCATAGGACTAGCCCTCCTCGTTATGCGCCGCTCCCGCAATAAGGAGGGAGCGGAGGGCTCGGCCGTCGAGGACTTCGCCAGGATGGAGCTTTGATAGCTGGTCAGCACTTCGTACAGCGGGCCCGCGCAATCCGGGCAGGTAAGACCGGCGAGCTTTCGCGGAAGGCCCAAGCCCTCCGTGGATCTGCTCCTCAGTAGCGCCGCCGAGGTCTTCGGGGAAAGCCTCGTCGCGGTGATCCTCTCAGGGACGGGCTCGGACGGGGCCGGGGGAGCCCGCGCCGTGAAAGAGGCAGGCGGCACCGTGGTAATTCAGAACCCCGAGACCGCCGAGTTCGGCGGCATGCCCGGCGCTCTAGCCCCCAACACCGTCGATATAGTCGTCGAGCTGGAGAGAATAGGTCCGATCCTCGAAGAGTTGATCTCGAAGATCGAGCAGCCGGAGGAAGAGGATGAGGAGGAGGTAAGCAAGGACGAGCATCGGTCCCTGAGGAACTTTCTGGAGCAACTGCGCGAGCGGCACGGCGTGGAATTCACGAGCTACAAGATGCCGACCATCTCGCGGCGCCTCAAGCGCCGCATGGTCGCCACGGGCACGCAGAGCATCGCAGAGTACTCCGCCTTCCTCGAAGGCAACCCGCAGGAGTACCGCCAACTCATCAACACTTTCCTCATCAAGGTCACCGAGTTTTTCCGCGATCCCGATCTCTTCGCCTACCTCAAGGAGGAGGTTTTTCCGGATCTCCTGGAGACCGCCCGCCGGGAGGGACGGCAGGTCAGGGTCTGGTCGGCGGGCTGCGCCACGGGCGAGGAGGCCTACACATTGGCGATGCTCATCTCCGAGCTTCTAGGTTCCGAGGCCGCGCTCTCCGACGTCCGCATCTTCGCCACCGACGCTGACGAGGAGGCCGTGGATTTCGCCAGGCACGGCATCGGCTTCGGCGCGCTCTCCAGGGCCAGGGAAGCGAGGGATCAGGCCGCGGCGCGGCGAACGCACGCCCCGGATGAGAGCGTGATGAACCAACTGCCGGCAGGGGTGGTGCTGGTAGACCCTCAACGAAGAGCTCCAGGCGACCATCGAGGAGCTCAACACCACCAACGACGACCTCCAGGCCCGCAGCACGGAACTTCAGGAGTCCGCGCGCAGCCGCGAGGAAGAGCGCCGGTCGGCCGAGGCATCCAGGCGCCGCCTATAGGCGATCCTGCTCGGCATGGTCGACCCCGTGCTGGCCGTCAGCCCCGATGGGAGTGTCCTCTTGAGCAACGACCCGTTTATACGGACGTTCGGGGACGGGCAAGAGCCAGGGAGATGTAGCGTCAGGCGACGACCTGCAGTTTCTCGACCACAAAGACGCCGAGATCTGGCGTCTGAGGCGAGAGCTTCGCGAGTCGCGAGCCCGTGAGGAGCGGGCCGTCGCCTCTGCGATAAAGACGGGCGAGCGTCTCTCGCAGCTCTCGGCGGCGAGCCGGCGCTTCGCCGGCTCCATGCGCGCCCGGGCCGCCGAGCGGGAACGCTTCAAACGGCGCCTCACCGCCCAGTACGCCGTCGGGCGCGTGCTGGGCGGGGCGGGGGACCTCGACGAGGCCGGCACAGAGATCTTCGCCATCCTCGCTAAGGAGCTCGGCTGGCAACTGGGCGTCCTGTGGAACCTGGACGAAGGCTCGAAGGTGCTCCGTTTTGGCGGTGCACGACACGCCACGGGCGACAACTCGCCCGGGTTCGAGGAAAGGTATCTCCGGCAGACGTTCGCGCGCGGCGACGGGACTACCGGTGGCGGGCTGAGGTCCATGAAGGAAAGCGCCACATTGCTGGGAGGCAACCTCCGCCTCCTGCCGCGCCCAGGAGGAGGAACCAGGGTCGAGGTAATGGTGCCGCTGGAAGGGAGCGGTCAGCCGCCGGCGGTCAGCAAGAACAAAAAGCCGGAGGCTGACGGCTGATCGCTTCGCGAACCGCTTCAGTTCGCCGTTGCGCGGGCTGGGGCTACGGAAGGCTCTGCGCCGTTCTCGTTCGTTTCGGTGCGGAGCACGCGCAGGGCTTCGCAAGGCAGGTACACTGAGACCGGCTCCCCCCTGTCGAACGTGGAAGCCACCCCGTCGTTGGCGAGCATGCATTGGATCGTGGCCCCACGGTCGAGGGTGACCACCAGTTGGGAGATGGCGCCAGCGTAGACGACGCGCTCTACCCTCCCCGGCAACCGGTTCTCACCGGTCTCTCCGGGCGCCTCTACGCGCACCCGTTCGGGACGCATCAGCACCTTGACGGATCCCTCGGCCAAGACGTCGCCGTGGGAGGCGAAGAGCTCCGAGTCCCCGACCATTATCCTGCACCTGCCGTCTGACGCTCCGCCCAAAGCCTCGGCGTCGAGAAGGTTGGAGACGCCGAGGAAGTCGGCGACGTAGGCCGAGGCGGGCTCCTCGTAGACCTCGCGGGGGGTGCCGATTTGCTCGATCCGGCCATCGCTCATCACTGCCAAGCGGTCGGCCATGGTGAGCGCCTCTTCCTGATCGTGCGTGACGTAGACGAAGGTGACCCCTACCGTCTCCTGGAGGGCCTTGAGCTCGACCTGAAGCGTCTTGCGTAATTTGGCGTCGAGCGCGCCGAGCGGCTCGTCCAGGAGCAGGACTGAAGGGTTGAGTATAAGAGCCCGCGCAAGCGCCACCCGCTGCTGCTGACCCCCCGAGAGCTGGTGCGGTTTGCGGTCGCGAAACTCCTCCATCTGCACGAGGGAGAGCGCGGATTCGACCCTTCTACGGGTCTGTTCCTTTGATGTACTCGTAAAGCGCAGGCCGAAGGCTACGTTCTCGGCCACCGTGAGGTGGGAGAAGAGGGCGTAGCTCTGGAAGACGGTGTTGACGTTGCGCTTGTTGGGCGGGGTGTCCGAGACGTCCCTGCCGTCCAGTAGCACCCTTCCCGCGGAGGGACGCTCGAAGCCGGCGATCATGCGCAGCGTCGTGGTCTTGCCGCACCCGCTCGGGCCAAGCAGGCAGAAGAACTCTCCAGGTGGGATCTCGAGGTCAATGCCGCGCACCGCCAGAGCGGCGCCGTAGCGCTTGGTGAGGCCGTCGAGCTGGACGCGCCCTCCGGCGTTGCGCCCTTCGACGTGGTCCTCGCTCATCGCCTTAGCGCCCGCGCGAAGGCCTCGAAGTTCTCGACGAAGCGCCCCGCGTCGTCCTCGGAGTGCTGCACCGAAAGCGTCCACTGCTCGGCCTTGCCCCACGGCGGCAAAAAGACGCCGCCGTTGTGCTGGAAGAGCCAGTGCGCCTGGCTGAATCGATCATCCAGGGTCAGAAAGTCGCGGTAGTTGCGCACCCCGCTTCCGGAGAAGGTGATAGAACCCTTGGCCCCGAACGCGAGCGGGTAGGCCGCGAGGTCGTACTCGTCTATGATGGCCTGCGATCCCTCCACCATGATCCCCGCGATCCGGTCGAAGTGCTCGTAGGCCCCGGGAACGAGTATTTCGGTCAGCGTCGCTCGGGAGGCAGCCATCGTGAGCGGGTTGCCGTTGAAGGTGCCCACCTGCTCGTAGGTTCCATCTGCTATACGCCCCATGACCTCCTCGGTCCCGCCGATGGCCCCGCAAGGGACGCCACCGCCGATCGCCTTGGCGAGGCACACGATGTCAGGGCGCACGCCCAGATATCCGGTGGCCCCGCCGTAGGACGTGGTGACGCCACACTTGACCTCGTCGAAGGCGAGCAGGGCGTCGTGCGCGTGGACAACCTCGCGCACGCCCTCCAGATAGCCCTGCTCGGGCGGAATGACGCCCGCGTTCATCATTATGGGCTCGAGTATCATGCCCGCTATCTTCCCGCGATGCTCTTCGAAGGCTCGCTCTAATGCGTCCAAATTGTTATAAGGCACGATCACGGTCAGGTCCATTATGGCTTTTGGTATACCCGTCCCGGAGGGCGCAATGCGGGGCTGATCGGCTGGTCCGATCTCGTCCTCACCGTTTGAGACGGAGACCATGAGCGAGTCGTGATGACCGTGGTAACAACCCTCCACCTTCACGATGAGATCCCGGCCCGTGATCGCCCTCATGAGGTGCACGGCGTCCATGGTAGCCTCTGTACCGGAGTTGGAGAATCGCCACAGCGGCAGCCCGAACCGCTTCGCCAACTCTCCCGCGACCACGATGGCGTCCTCCGTCGGCTGGGCGAAGTGCGTGCCACGCGGCACCCTTCCCGAGATGGCCTCGACGATCCTCGGGTGCCCGTGGCCGACTGCCCCAACGCCGTAGCCGCCGTGCAGGTCGACGTACTCCCCGCCGTCGGCGTCGAAGATCTTCGACCCCGCACCGTGGCTGATCCAGACCATCTGCGGGCGGGCGATCTGCCAGCTCGAAGTCGCCCCGCCCGCGAGAACCTCCCTCGCCTCACCGATCAAAGCCCTGGACCGCGGCTGACGCTCCTTGAACCGGCGTTCACCCTCGACGATCATCTCGTCGAGCCTTTCCAGATCGCGAGCGGTCCAACTTCGTACGGTCTCCATGCGTTCCTCCTTTGAACGGTCATTTAATAATAGGGACGGGGCATCTTCGTGTCAACGTCCGGAGCGCTGATCCCGCACTGCGAACTCCCGGTTGGGACGCCTTGACGAAAGGTTAGTGACCTGCGCGAACCGCCGGTCAACGGGCCGGATCGACCGCCCCTTCGTAGGCATGACCGAAACGGTAGAGGGTGGCCTCGTCGAAAGGGCGTCCAATGAGTTGCAGCCCGACGGGCAGGTCCGACGCGGTGGTGCCGCAGGGCACGGAGAGGCTGGGAAAACCGTTCAGGTTTGTCGGGCCCGTGAAGCGCGTGAGGGCCGAGTAGACGGACTCCTCGTAGCCGCCTATCGTCGTCTCCCGTTGCCCGATCTCCGTAGCCGGGATCGGCACGGTCGGGGTGAGCAACACGTCCACAGCCCCCAGAGCGTCCTCGAACTCCCGCCGGGAGCGGAGCTTCCTCTGCTGCGCGTTCGCGTACCTGAAAGCTTTCAGGTTCTTGCCGTCCAACAGACGCTCGAGCCCCTGGTCGTCGAAGCTGTCCGGGTCCGTCCGGAGGCGTTCCTCGTGCACGGCGTAGGCCTCCGCGGCGAGGACGAGACGCTGCGCGCGAAGCGTCTCCCACAGCCCGGGAACCTCGACCTCCCGTACCTCAGCGCCGAGCGAGCGGAAAACCTCGACGGCCTCCCTGACCCGCTCCCCCACCTCTTCGTCGACGTGCTCGAAGTAGAAACTCGAAGGGAGACCTATCGCCATCCCACGCACGCCGCGTTCAAGGTCTCGCGTAAAGTCCTCCGCTGCAGGATCCACAGAATACAAATCTTCCGGGTCGTGGCCGGCGGTCGTGTTCAGCATCAGGGCGTTGTCCTCGACGGTGCGCGTGATGGGACCGACGTGGTCGAGGCTCCAGGCTAAGGGGAACACGCCAGACTTGCCCACGCGCCCGAAGGTCGGTTTCATGCCTACGACCCCGCACAGGGCCGCCGGGATGCGGATGGAGCCCCCGGTGTCCGAGCCAAGGGCGCCATAGCACAGCCCGGCCGCCACCGCCGCGCCCGAGCCGCCGCTGGAGCCGCCCGTGATCCTCCGTAGGTCATGCGGATTCCTGGTCGGCCCGAAAAACGAGCGGTCGCCCGTCGGGCCGTAGGCGAACTCGTGCGTGTTGGTCTTGCCGATCAGGATAGAACCGGCGTCTTCCAACCTCCGCGCGACCGCCGCGCTGCGATCCGGGACGTGCCTGGCGAAGAAGGCAGAACCCATCGTCGTGTGTACATCTCTGGTATACACCAGATCCTTGATGGCGAGGGGGACGCCGTGGAGCGGCCCCTTGCGGCGTCCGGCAAGTATCTCTTGCTCGGCCTCTGATGCCTGCTCGAGCGCCGGCTCCGCCGTCACGGAGATAAAGGCATTCGTCTCATCTCCCTCGATGCGTCCGAGCAACACCCTAACGACCTCGACCGGAGAGAGCCGTCTCTCCTTCAATTCCCTGGAGAGGCTGGCGAGCGAGTGCGGCAAGTCTACGCTTTGAGTCAAGATCCCATCCCTTTCCCGACGACGAGGTGCAGTATCTCACAGCGTCATCGTGTGTTTCCGGTATCATCGGCGGGTGATTTCGCGAGTTACGAAAACCCTATCGAGGTTCGATCGCAGGGTATGGCTGTTGCTCTTCGCCATGCTCGTGTTCAGGTTCGGGCACGGGTTGTACTTTCCTTTCAGTTCTATCTACTTCCACAACGTGTTGGGCATACCGCTCTCGCTGGTAGGGGTGGGGTTGGCGGTGTTCGCGGGGGCGAGCGTCCTCTCGGGTCTCGTTGCCGGTCCTTTGACCGACCGCTACGGGCGCAAGCCGGTGATGCTCGCTGCGCTCGCCGGCAGCTCGGCCAGCTTCTTCGCCTTCTCGCTGGTAGGAGGCTTCGGCGGGTATCTGGCCGTATCGGCCGCCCACGGCTCTGTCGGTTGGTCGATGTTCGAGGCTTCGCGCAACGCCATGGTCGCCGACGTGACGGCGCCGCAGATGAGATCCCGGGCCTACGGGCTCGTCCGGGTTGGCGGCAACGTGGGTTGGGCCCTCGGACCGATGTTCGCCGGCATGGTCTCCGCCGCGGCCGGGGGATCTGGAGGGGTGTACCCCAAACTCTTCCTCGGAACCTCGCTCCTGACGGCGGCGGTGGCCGTCGCGCTGGCCCTTGGCATCAGGGAGTCGCGTCCCTCGCTCGAGGAGCAGGCAAGGAGCGGGGAGACGTCCGGCAGGCTGCGCGCCGCGCTCTCGGACAAGGCTTTACTGGTCTTGCTAGCGGTCGGGGTCTTGCTCTACTACGTTTTTACCCAGGACTGGCAGGCGTTGCCGATCTACGCCAAGAACTTTGTCGGTGTGGACGATGGGCGCATAGGGCTCTTCCTCGGGGCCAACGGGCTCATGGTCATACTGTTTCAGCTCCCGGTGTCGTACCTGATCGACCACGGTTCGAAGGTAGCAGCGTTGCTCGCTGGCACCAGCCTCTTCGCCGCCTCCTCGGCGACGCTGCTTTTGACCGACTCGTTCCTGGGCATCTTCCTCGCCTTCGTCCTGTTCTTCACGCTGGCGGAGATGGTGCTCGAGGTCGCCGGCGCCTCGCTTGCGGCCGAGCTCGCGCCCGCGCGGCTCAGGGGCACCTATCTCGCGCTCTTCGGGGCCTGCTTCGGCGTCGCCTGCGGCGTCAGCCCCATCGTCGCAGGAATGCTGCTCCAGGCCGAAATTCCCGCTCTGATCTGGACGATCCAACTCGCTGCCGCAGCATGTGCGGGTGTGGGCCTGGTAACGCTCGCCACACTGCGCCGCCCACAGGGCCGTCAGCGCTCAGCATTCAGCGATCAACAACAAGAAGCAAAAGGCCAAAAGCCAACAGCTAACGGCTAAAAGCTATCACGCCGTGGCGCGGAGCACGAGGACGGCGAGGTCATCGCGCGGGTCGCCCTCCTGGAAGTCGAGGACGACGTTTTTGATCCTGGCTGCGATCTCCGCCGCGTCGAGGCCTGAACAGGAGCGGAGCAGGCGGCGCAGTCTGTCGTCGCCGAAGAACTCGCCGTCAGGGGAACGTGCCTCGGTGACGCCGTCGGTGTAAAGGACGAGCACCTCGCCAGGCATCAGGCGCAGCGAGCTGTCCCCGAGCTCCGCGTCGTCGAACACTCCGAGCGCTCTGCCAGAGCAGCCGACCTCCTCCACCGGGCCGTCCTGACGGACCAGGAGCGGCGCCGGGTGGCCGGCACGAGAGACGTCGAACCCGACGCCCGCCAGGCCGTCTTCGGGTTCGAGCCGGATGCAGGCAGCGGTGCAGAAGCGGTCCTCTGATAGCTGACGGATCATCGCTTCGTTCAGGGCGGCGAGGACCTCGGAAGGCGTATCATCTTTCAGGGTGACAGCCCGGATCGTGTAGCGGGCCAGGGCCGTCACGGAGGCGGCCTCCACTCCCTTGCCGCGCACGTCCCCGATCGCGCAGATCCAACCGTTCTCTACGGTGTTTATGAGGTCGTAGAAGTCCCCTCCGACCTCGTTGGCCTCCCCCACGGGCAGGTATTCGGCGCCGACCTCGAGGCCGGGTATCTCCGGCAGGTGTGGCGGAAGCAGGCTCCTCTGCAGGACGCTGGCGATCTCGCTGCGGTCCCTGTAGAGGCGGGCGTTGTCCGCGGCGAGGGCGCAACGGTAGGCGAGATCCTCCGCCAGCGCGAGGTCCTCCTCGCCGTAGCGCCGCTCAGGCCTGGAGGAGACGAGGGTGATGGCCCCCATGGTCCTCCCCCGCGCCAGCAGTGGCACGCACATCAGCGAGCGGGGCTCCAGCCGCATCAGAACTTCGAGGTGCTCGCCCCTGCCCAACGCCTCCTCGTAGAAATCGGCGTCGGGGAGGTCCGGGATCAACACGGATTGTCCCGTCCTGAGCACCTCGGCCGTGCTTCCTGCGTCGCCCTCGCCGAATTGCCTGTGCTCCTCGAGCCGCTTCAAGAGGTCTTCCTTCTCCGGATCCGCGTGCGCGGCGGCGAGTTGCCCGATGTTCCCGTCATCCCCGACGCCGTCGAGCAGGCACCAGTCCGCGAGCTCGGGCACGATGAGACGTGTGATCCTTTCCAGGGTCTCCCCGTAGTCGAGCGAGACCGAGGAGAGCGCGGGACCCGCGGCCGCCAGAAGAGCCAGCCGCCTGCGCGCTTCCACCGCTTCGGCCCGCGCGAGTTGCTCCTTGACGAGAAGGAGGTCGCGCTCCTCCTCCGCCTTCTTGCGCGTGCTGATGTCCTCGACTGCCGCGATAAAGTAGGCAGGCTCGCCCGAGGCATCCCGCACCAGAGAGACGGTCAGGTTCACCCAGACGGCCGAGCCGTTCCTCTTTACGTACCGCTTCTCCATGGTGTACGTCTGGACTTCACCCGCCAGCAGGCGCCTTACCTGATCCAGATCTCCTTCCAGATCGTCCGGGTGGGTGATGTCCTGGAAGGTCGTCTTTAGCAGCTCCTCGGGCTCGTAGCCGACGATCTCGGCCAGCTTCTGGTTGACGCGGAGCCAGCGCCCGTCGATGCCGACCTGCGCGGCCCCGATGGCGGCGTGCTCGAAAGTGGCCCTGAAGCGCTCCTCGCTCTCGCGCAGGATTTCCTGGATCCTGCGCCGCTCGGTTATGTCGTTCTGGACGCCGACGAAGTTGGTGAGCTTGCCCTCCTCGTCGTGCACGGGCGAGACGTAGAGCTCGTTCCAGAACGGTGTCCCATCCTTACGGTAGTTCTTGAGCACAACCCTCGACTCACGCTCTTCCCTCAAAGCAGACCTCAACTCGTCGAGCGCCGGCTGGTCGCGGTCTTCACCCTGCAGGAAGCGGCAATTACGTCCGAGGACCTCGCCCATCGGGTAGCCGGAGATCCTCTCGAAAGCCGGGTTGACGTAGACGATGGGGTCGTCGGGCGATTTTGGGTCCGTGATGACGATACCGTTGGAGCTTGCCGCTACGGCCCTATCCAGCAGGCGTCGCATCTCCCCCGAGGCCGGTCGCCTCGGGTCTCCCTCGTACGGGGTGCGTGAAGAGTGCGTCTCCAACACCCGTATTCTACAGCCTGACGAATCCACGGTGTACACTTCCTCTCCCACAGCCGCCGACGTTAAAGGTTCGCCTTTTCGGGGTATGTACAGCGAGGAGGACGAACGCAAACCACGAGAGGAGAGCGCAGAAAATGGCCTACGAGCTGCCGCAACTGCCCTACGGCTACGACGCCCTCGAGCCCACCATCGACGAGCAGACCATGCACCTCCACCACGAGAAGCACCACAACACTTACGTGACGAACCTGAACGCCGCTCTCGAGCAGCACCCCGAGGCCGACCCCGGCACCATAGAGGAGCTGCTCGCCAACATAGACTCCGTCCCCGAGGACGTACGCAGGGCCGTGAGGAACAACGGCGGTGGCCACTCCAACCATTCGATGTTCTGGCAGATTATGGGTCCTTCCGGCCAGGGCGGCGGAGAGCCCACCGGAGAGCTCGCCGAGGCCATAAACCGCGATTTCGGCTCCTTCGACGACTTCAAGGAGCAGTGGGCTGCGACGGGTGCCCCTGGCAGCGTGTTCGGCTCCGGATGGGTGTGGCTCATATCCGACCCCTCCGGCTCCCTTTCGATCGAGAAGACGGCCAACCAGGACTCACCCTTGATGGAGGGCAAGACGCCGGTCATAGGGCTGGACGTGTGGGAGCACGCCTACTACCTGAAGTATCAGAACCGTAGGCCTGAGTACATAAACGCCTGGTGGGACGTGGTCAACTGGGACGAGGCCGAGAGGCGCTACCAGGCCGCCAAGAACGCCTAGAGCAAGAACCGAATAGCCACACGCGAAGAGGTCCCCCGGAGTCTGTCCGGAGGATCTCTTCCGTTCGGGGACAGGAGCGGGAAGGATCTTACCTATGAGGCTTGTGATCGTGGGCGGGGTAGCGGCGGGGACGAAGGCGGCTTCGAGGGCCCGCAGGCTCGACCCGGAGATGGAGATCACCGTCTACCAGGAGGAACCGGAACCTTCGATCAGCGAGTGCGGCCTTCCCTACTTCCTCTCCGGCATCGTCGAAGAGCGAGAAAGGCTCATCGCACGCACCCCCGAGAAGTTCGCGCAACAAGGCATCGAGGTCCTGGTCCGCCACAGGGTAGAGAAGATAAACGCCTCCGCGAAGAACCTCATCGTGAACGACCTGGAAGCGGGCAAGACCTTCGAAGACGGCTACGACCGGCTCGTCGTCGCGACCGGCGCGCGGGCCGTCCTCCCCCCCATCCCCGGCATCGACCTCGAAGGCGTCTTCGAGCTCCGCTTCCTGACAGACGCGGACAGGATCAGGTCTTATGTGAAGGAGCACTCCCCGCGGAAGGCGACCATCGTGGGCGGCGGGTACATCGGGCTCGAGGTCGCGGAGAACCTGTGCGGCCTCGGGATGGAGGTCTCCCTGATCGAAGGCGAAGACAGGGTCGCCCTGGCCTACGGCCCCGAAGTCTCGGAGAAGGTGGAGGCCGAGCTAGAAGCCCACGGCGTCAACATCTTTACGGGCGAAACGGTGGACGAGTTCACCGGCGAAGGCCGCGTGCAGGGCGTGAAGTTCGGTAAGGCAGACCTCGCGACAGACCTCGTGATCGTCGGCGTCGGCATAAGGCCGAACGTCGAGCTGGCCTCGGAAGCGGGGGCCGAGGTCGGCAATACGGGCGCCATCCTGGTCGACAAGCACATGAAGACCACCATCCCCGACGTGTGGGCCGCCGGCGACTGCGTAGAGACGACCAACCTCGTGGGCGGCGAACCGGCGTGGGTACCGCTCGGCGATACCGCAAACCAGATGGGTCGCGTCGCCGGCACCAACGCCGCCACGGGAGAAGACACCCTGGAGTTCCCTGGCCTCCTGGGCACGGGCATCTTCAAGGTTTTCGACCTCGGCGTGGGCAAGACGGGCCTCTCCGAGGAAGCGGCCTCAGACGCGGGCTTCGAAACCGTAAGCGCGAGCCTGACGGTCTGGGATCGCGCCGCGTACTACCCAGGCGCCGGGAGGGTCTTCCTCAAGCTCATCGCCGACCAGGCAACGGGACGTCTCCTCGGTGCCGAGGCCGCGGGCACCGGCGCAGACAAGCTCATCGACATCTGCGCCACGGCCCTCTGGGGCAAACTCTCCTACCCCGACCTGGTCAACATAGACCTCGCCTACTCCCCTCCCTACGGCCCCGTCCTAAGCCCCGTCATACAGGCCGCAACGATCCTCTCCGGCAAGTTCGACCGCGCCAGAGAAGGCGTCCGAGCCTCCGAGTAGCGCCGTGCGTTGAGGCGGCGAGCTATCAGCCGTCAGCTTTCAGAATCTCTCAACCACCGTCCTGGCGAGCATATGCAGCGGCAGGTAGTCGGGACCGCCGGCCTTGGAGTCCGTGCCGCTCATGCCGAAGCCGCCGAAGGGTTGGACGCCGACGAGAGCCCCGGTGATGCCACGGTTGAAGTAGACGTTGCCGGCTTTGAACTCCCTTCTCGCCCGCTCCAGGTTGTCGCGGTTTTTCGAGTAGACGCCGCCGGTCAGGCCGTAAGGGCTGTCGTTGGCGAAGCGGAGGGCTTCATCGAAGTCGCGGGCCTTTATAACGGCGAGGACGGGACCGAATATCTCCTCTCGCGCCACCGTGGCATCCCTATCTACCTCGAAGATGGTCGGGCTGACGAAGTAGCCCTCGTCCGGGTCGCCAGGGTCCTCGCCGAGTACCCGCTCGCCCTCCCGCTTGCCCGCGTCAACGTAGCCAGACACCTTCTCGAACTGCGGCTCGCTTATGACCGGTCCGACGTTCACGTCGGCGCTCTCGGGGCCGCCGATCTTGAGCGCCCTCGCGTTCTCGACTACCTTGCCCAAAACCTCGTCGTAGATGTCGGCGTGCAAAATGGCGCGGCTCGCCGCACTGCACTTCTGGCCCGAGTAGCCGTAGGCGCTCTTCACGATGTCGGCCGCCGCCGAATCGAGGTCGGCCGATTCGTCGATGACCATCGCATCCTTGCCGCCCATCTCGGCTATGACCCGCTTGACCCAGCGCTGGTTCTCTATCTGCCTGGCCGCGAGCTCGTTGATTCTCAATCCCGTCGCCATGGAGCCGGTAAACGAGATAAAGCGCGTCCTCGCGTCCTGTACCAGGTAGTCGCCTACCTCGGAGCCGTAGCCAGGCAGGTAGTTCAGGACGCCTTCGGGTAGCCCGGCCTCCTCGAAGATCTCCGCGACGACGGCGCCTATGATGGGCGTGAACTCGGAGGGCTTCATGACGATGGTGTTGCCGGTGACGATGGCCGCGCTCGACATGCCGGTGAGTATGGCTGTAGGGAAGTTCCAGGGCGCGATGATGACGCCGACGCCCATGGCCTGGTAGGTGTAGCGGCTCTCCTCGCCCGGGATAGAGTAGATCTCCACCCCGTCCTTGAGCCTGAGCATCTCGCGCGCGTAGTACTCCAGAAAGTCGATCGCCTCGGCCACCTGCGCGTCCGCTTCGGCCCAGGGCTTGCCGCCCTCAAAAGCCTCCCAGGCCAACAGCTCGAACCTCCTGCGCTTCATGATGGCAGATGCCCGCAAGAGTATGCGCGCCCGCGCCTCGGGCGAGGTGCGGCTCCACCTCTCGAAGGCCGAGGTCGCGGTCTCAAGCGCCATGTCGGCCTCGCGCTCGGTGGCGCTGGCCGTGCGGCCCACGACCTGCGAAGGATTGGCAGGGTTGACAGACACTATCTCGCCGTCCGTCTCGATGCGCTCGCCGCCGATGATCGCGGGGTAGCTCCGGCCGAGCCGGGATTCCACGTCCTTCAGGGCGGCCCGCATGGCCTCGACGTTCTTCTCCTCAGACCAGTCCAGGTACGCTTCGTTTTTGTAGGGTATCAGGCCCATATGGTGCTCCTATCTCTTTAGCCTGCCGGTTATGCTGCCGATCACGTCCTTCGTGACGTAGCCGGCGATCTTGGGGTTCTCCTTGAGACGCCTGGTCGAGTACTCGTACCAATCCTCCCCGAATGGCACGTAGACCCTCAACTTGTGCCCCGACTCGACGAGTATGTTGCGCAACTCCTCGTCGACGCCAAGAAGCATCTGGAACTCGTAGCGATCTTCGGGGACCTCGAGCTGGTGGATCAACCTCAGGGCGTGCCAGATCAGGAACTCGTCGTGCGTGGCTATGCCGACGTAGATGCCGCCCTTGAGTAGTTCATCGAGCAAGAATATGTAGTTCTGGCGGACGGTGTCGAAGTCCTTGTAGGCTATGGCCCGCGGCTCGTCGTAGATGCCCTTGCACAGCCTGACGGAGAAGCCGGCCCTGATGATGTCCTGCACGTCCTCGATGCTGCGGCGCATGTAGGCCTGAAGCACGGCGCCCGTGTTCTCGTGCTGCCCGTACATGTCGCGGACCATGTTCAAGGTGACTTCCGTGTACGGCGAGTCTTCCATGTCCACCCGCACGAAGCGGCCTCGCGCGGCGGCGTACTCGACGATCTCCTCCAGGTTGGCCCGGCACAGCTCCTCGCCTAAGGTGAGGCCCAGCCCGGTGAGCTTGACGGAGATGCCGCACGTCAGGTCGTGCTCGTCGAGGGCGTCCACGACCCTCTCGTAGTCCTTCAGCTTCGCCGCGGCGTCGGCCTTGCTCTCGGTGCTCTCGCCGAGGAGGTCGATGGTGGCGACGCAGCCCTCCCCGTTGAGGTCCCTGATCGTGGATACGGCCTCCCCCAGCGTGTCGCCTGCGATGTAGCGGCTGGAGATCTTCTTGACTATGGGCCGCGGTATGACGGGCACCGAGTTTGCTATGGCCTTGTCCACTACTCCCATATCTCGAAACACCCCATGAGGACGCCCTTATTACCCTGAATACAGCCCTGATTCTACTTCAAGGAGCGCCCCAGGGCTTTGGTGTACGATAGTGGCAAGCAGGGCCAACGAGAGACGCTGGAGGTAGAGAATGCGCACCACCGACACCGGCGAAGGAACGGCTTCGAAGACCCGCACCGTGGCTTCCCTGATTGGGGGAAACTCGCCCGAAGACGCCCCGGGCGGGCGCGTGACCTCGAAGAACCCGGCGCGCACGTCAGAGACGGTGGCCGAGGTGCTGCTGGGCGACGCGAACACGTTCGTCGAGGCGTGCAGGGCGGCGCGCGAGGCGCAGCGCGAGTGGGCGGCGGTTCCCGCCCCCGTGCGGTCCCAGGTGATAAAGAAGATCGGGCGCATCGTCGAGAACAACAAGGAGGCGCTAGCCCGGCTGGTGACGCGTGAGATCGGCAAGCCGTATGTGGAATCTCTCGGCGAGGTGCAGGAGATCATAGACACCTGCGACTTCTTTACCGGAGAAGGAAGACGCCTCTACGGCCAGACGGTACCCTCGGAGATGCCGGATAAGCAGCTCTTCACCTTCCGCAATCCCGTTGGCGTCGCCGCCATCATCACCGCCGGCAACTTCCCCGTGGCGGTGCCCTCGTGGTACATGATCCCCGCCCTCACCTGCGGCAACGCCGTGGTCTGGAAGCCCGCCGAATACTCCCCCGCCATCGGCGACGCCCTGGCCAAACTATTCATAGCCGGCGGCCTCCCCGACGGCGTCCTGAACGTGGTGCAGGCCGAGGGACCGGCGGCCTTCGAGGGCCTGGAGCGGGCGCTCGACGAGGGCCTCGTGGACAAGGTAGGTTTCACGGGCTCATCGGAGGTGGGAAAGAAGATAGGAGAGCTCTGCGGCAGGCACATGCAATCGCCCTGTCTGGAACTAGGGGGCAAGAACCCGCTCGTCGTCATGCCCGACGCCGACCTTGACCTCGCGGTCGAGGGTGCGCTGTTCTCGGGGTTCGGGACGGCCGGCCAGCGCTGCACCTCTCTGGGGACCGTGATCGTGCACGAGTCGGTCCACGACGAGTTCCTCGAGAAGTTCTCGGACGCGGTCTCCGGGGCGAAGATCGGCGACCCGACGGAGGATGTGCTCTACGGCCCCATGCTGAGCGAGCGCTTCCACGACCGCTTTATCGGCTTCCTCGAGATGATAGACGACCACCACACCCTCCACGGCTCCACGGGGATGGGGACCATAACCGAGGACAACCCGAGGGAGGGCTTCGTCGGGGACCCCGAGGCCGGCGTCTACTGCCACCCGACCATCGTTGACGGCGTGACGATGGAGGATGAGATCTACCGCACCGAGACCTTCGGCCCCCTGGTGGGCGTCGCCACCTTCTCGGACTTCGACGAGGCCGTCGCCCTCTCCAACGGCCACGGCTACGGGCTCTCGGCGGCCATCTACACCACCGACGCGAAGAACGCCCTGCGCTTCAGGGAGCAAAACAGCGCGGGGATGCTCTCCGTCAACAACTCGACCAGCGGCGCCGAGGCGCACCTGCCCTTCGGCGGCAACGGCAAGAGCGGTAACGGGAGCCGCCTCTCGGGGATCTGGGTCCTCGACCAGTTCACCCGCTGGCAGTCGATGAACTGGGACTACGCCGGCAAACTCCAGAAGGCCCAGATGGACATCGCCGACCTGCCCGCCGACCTCGACTACACCCTGCCGGAGGAGGAAAAAGGCCTCTGATGCACGACGTTATCGTCGCCGGCCTCGGGGGGATGGGCAGCGCGGCAGCCTACCATCTCGCCGGAAGGGGAGAGCGGGTGCTCGGGCTGGAGCGGTTCACCCCGGCGCACGACAAGGGCTCCAGCCACGGGCAGTCCAGGATCATCCGCCAGGCCTACTTCGAGGACCCCGCCTACGTTCCCCTCCTCCTGCGGGCCTACGAGCTGTGGGAGAGGCTGGAAGAGGAGACTGGCGAGGACCTCATGACGCTCACGGGAGGGCTCATGATCGGCCCTCCCGAAAGCGACATCTTCAAGGGAAGCAAGGCCACCGCCGACAAATACGGCCTCCCCTACGAGATCTTCGACGCCACCGAGCTAAAATGCCGCTACCCTATGTTCGCGCCGACCGACGGCACGGTCGCCCTCTTCGAGGAGAAAGCCGGGTTCGTCCGCCCCGAGTCCGCCGTAAAGGCCCACCTGGGCAGGGCGCAGGCCCTTGGCGCCGACCTCAGGTTCGGGGAGGAGATCGTCTCCTGGCAGCCGACGGATTTCGGCGTTAGGGTCGAGACAACGTCGGAGGTTTACGAGGCCGAGCGGCTGGTGATGACCGCCGGCCCGTGGGCGCCAAAGCTGCTCGCCGGCATGGGCCTTCCGCTGGAGGTGACGCGCCAGATCCTGTTCTGGTTCGATCCGGTCGGAGGCGTCGAGCCGTTCCTCCCCGACCGCTTCCCCATCTTTATCTGGGAGCCCGAGGACGGCAACGCCTTCTACTCCATACCGGCCCACGACGGGCCCGGGGGCGGCGTCAAGGTCGCTTTCTTCAGGGCCGACAGCAAGCCCGCCGACCCAGAGACCATAGACCGTGAGATCCACGACGATGAGCTGGAGTTTATCCGGAGCTACCTGGCCCGCTACGTACCGGACCTGGACGGAGAGTACCTCTACGCCAGGACCTGCATGTACACCAACACCCCGGACGAGCACTTCGTGATCTCCACCCACCCCGAACACCCGCAGGTCGCCATCGCGGCGGGCTTCTCGGGACACGGCTTCAAGTTCTGCGGTGTGGTGGGCGAGATCCTTGCCGACCTCGTCACACGGGGCGAGACCTCCCACCCCATAGACCTCTTCTCCCCCACCCGCCTCGCCACCCGAGGTTAGATCGGAGGACGCAGAACGCGGGAAACCTTTCGGTTCGGGTGCCGTAGAATTGGTTGGCAGGCACGAAAAGTTGATGGCTAGATCCAGACTCATCACGTTGTTGCTTATCTCGCTGGCCCTGATGGCCGGCCTCTGCTCTGTCGCCCTGGCCCAGGGCACCGACACCGTCTACGACAAGGCCAACGTCCTCACTAACGCCCAGGAGCAGAAGGTCCAGGGTTCCTTCGACGCGGCCCAGCAGGAAACCGGTCAGCCCTTCTACGCCTTCCTCGTGCCTGACACAGGGGTAAACGGCACGCAAGACCGCCGGGACCTGTTGGCGCAGGAGGCTGGCGAGGCCGGCGTACCCCGGGACGCAGGGGTCTTCCTGGTGGCCCCGAAGGATCGCTGGGAGGTCGCCTACAACCTCGACGGGGTCTCCGAGGACGCCGTCTCGAACGCGATGAAGCCGGATTTCAGAGACAACGACTTCGCCTCCGGTCTCATCGCGGGCGCCAACGAGATAAAGGGCGAACCCGTGGCGCCGCAGGGCGCTTCCGACAGCGGCACGGGCAGCCTGGCGTGGGGAGGTCTGATCCTTCTCCTTCTCGTTGGCGGGGTCGGAACCGTGGCCCTACTCAGAAACCGGCGGGCCAGAAAGTGGCAACTCGAAGAACAGCGCAGCATCGCCGAGGAAGAATTCGCCGGCCTCACCACCAGCCTCGACGAGTTCGACGAGAAGGAGCGGCTCGTGTCTGGCTACCTGGATGCCCAGCGCCGACTGCTGGACCGGCGGACGGAAGAGCGGATAGAGTCGAGCATCTCCGACGCCAGGACCGCCGGTTTCGCCCGGGAATTCAACGAGGCCGCTTCCAGTCTTGCCTCTGACCCCGTACTGGTCCGAGGGCGGATGGAGCGCGGGCGCGACCTGCTCGCTGGGGCCATGCGGCACCTCGTAGAGGCCGAGAAGACCATGGACGACTACAGGGCCGCCGAAGAGGCTCTCGACGGCAGGCTACTTGCGGCGGAGGAGGAGATACTGGCGTCCGAACGGGCCGGGCAGGTAGCACGGTCCGAAGGCGTCGCCGTCGAGCCGCCGGAGCTGCGCCCCGAGTACGACAGGCTGGTTAGGGAGGCTGCCGACCGCAACTCCCACCGGGAAGACTTCGACCCCAGGCAGGCCCTCGCTGCTGTCGAGGCGCTCGGCCGGCGGGCCCGCGAGTACGGCGAGACGGTGCGGGACAACATCTCCGCCCGAGACGCCCTGCCCGACGAACGTCGCGCCACGGAAGGAACGCTCACCCGGGCGGGGACGGCCCTCGAAAGTTATCGCGAGACCCACGAGAAAGCGGTTGGCGAGTTCGGCCAGGCCGCGCTCGGGGAGGTACCAAACCCTGAAGAACTCTCGTCCGGACTCCTCGAAGCCGACGGGGCGGCGGAACGTGCGGATCACGCCTCGTCGGCCGGCCGCTTCGCCGAAGCCCGTACCCTGCTGCGAAAAGCCGCCGACGTTGCCGGGGAGACCATGCGGGCCCCGACCCTGCTCAAGGCGGCGACCGCGGAGGCAGACCGCAAGAAGCGCGAGGGTGAGGAGAAGCTCAGAGAGCTCGAAGCCCGCCTGGCCCAGGCGAAGGAGAACGAGCACCTCATGAGCCCCCGCCAGCGCCAGAGACTGCAAGAGTACGAGTACGGGCTACAGAACGCCCGCTTCGGTTTCTTCGGGGCAGACTGGCTAACCGCCCTCCTGCTCTTCGAAGCCCTGGACAACGACTACATGTACGTGGATGATCCTTCGTCCTTCGGCGGAGACTTCGGCGGTGGAGACTGGGGCGGCGGCGATTGGGGTGGAGGCGACTGGGGCGGTGGAGGCGATTTTGGCGGAGGAGGCTTCTAGCGAGCAACTCCGTTCGTTGAGGCTCCGCTTTGCGGGCCACAGTGCCGCCGTTCGAGGAAAAAGCTGACCGGCTGAAATGCTGAATTGCTGACCCGCTGTTATAGGCTACACACTTTTCGGTGTGCGGTGTATAGTAGGAGGGTACGGAAGGAGATCGCGTTGCAAAAAGATCTGGTCGGCTCGGAACCTTTATCCGGTATCGAGGTAGGACGCGAGAGCGAGGAGATGTGCACCCTCGCGAAATTGTTCAACGGCTTCGCCAACTCGACGAGGCTCTCGATCCTGCTGCTCCTGGTGCAGCGGGGCGAGATGAAAGTAGGGGAGCTGGTAGAAGTACTCGGCGCGCCACAGCCGAGGGTCTCCGACCACCTGCGCTGCCTGGCCTGGTGCGGATACGTCAAGGTGCGCCGCGAGGGCCGAAACGCCTACTACTCCGTCGCAGACCAAAGGGTCATGCGAATACTCGAGCTGGGCGAGGAACTCCTCCAGGACAACCTGGAACACCTCGAAGCCTGCGATGACATAGACCAGGGCTGCTAAACAGCTAGTCAACACTTCAGCATTTCAGCTTTTCAGCTTTTCGTGTCCGCCCCCGGTCTGACGCGGTTTTCGAGCAAGGGGAACCCCGTAGAGTGCAGCAACCGGCGATAGAGCTTTTCCGTATGCTGACAAGCTGAAATGCTAAAGTGTTTATCCGAGTCGGAGGGCGGGGACCTTAGTAGGGCCGTTTTTATACGATACGAGCAAGGGGTGGTTCAGGCATGGCCCAGGAACTAAGGCAGGCGATAACCTCGATGGCGGACCGGCGGGGGCCGGTCCTCTCGGCGTACTTGAGCGTCAACGCGGACATCCCTGAGAACCAGGGGAGAACGTACCTGGTCCGCCTGCGCGACGCCATGAACGACGAGGGGGTACCAAAGGATCTGCAACAGCGGGTCAGGGACTATTTGGAGGAGGAGACGCATCCCGGGGCCAGGACACTGGCCATCTTCGCGGATGAGGGCGACCTTTTCGAGGTTTACCGCTTGCAGGTAGACGTTCCCGAATCGTTCCGCTGGGGGGATCCCTTCGTGGCACCCCTGACCCTGGTCTTGGACGAGTACGAGCCGTACGGGGCGGCGGTCCTCGACGCCGAGAGGTTCAGGTACTTCGTGGTCTCGCCCCTGAGCAGCGCCCACGGGGACGAGGAGGTCAAAGCAAACGGTTTCAGGGAGATAGACCTCCATCCCAGCGAGCCCTACCCCAGGGGCGGCGGCTCGACCGACCTCGATCCGGCAGGCCGCAAGCACGAGGCGAACATCCACAACTTCTACAAGGAACTGGGGGAGAGAACCCGGGATATCAGCTTCCAGGAGGGGGTGCAGCGCCTGATCCTCGCCGGCCCCAAAGAGAGGACCGCCGAGTTTCGTCGCGACCTCCCCAACGAGCTCGAGGAGCGGGTGGTCGCCGAGGAGCAGGTGAACATCGGCGAGTCCGAGGGCAGGTTACTCGACGATCTCGAGGCCATCAGGGAGCGCGCGGAACACGGGCGCGAGAGGGAGCTGCTCGACGAGATCAGGGAGCGTGGCGTCAGGGGCCCCGACGAGACCATAGTCGCCCTACAGGAGGAGAACCGCGTCTACCACCTCGCCGCCCTCTGGGAGAAGGAGGCGGAAACTCGCTGGTGCGACAACGACGGGCTCGCCATAAGAGACGCCACCGCCGAAGAGTGTCCCTTCTGCGGCCAGAAAACCCGCTTGCGCCCGCTCACAGACGTCCTCGTCGACCTCGCCGCCGCCCGCGGTGCCCGCCTCGACTTCATGCTTGGAGAGAACGAGAACACGGATGTCCTGAGAGACGAGTTCGGTGGGATAGCGGGCCTGACACGTTTCTAGTAGCATTTCAGCCGGTCAGCTAGCGCGTATGTGAAGAAAGCTGAAGTGCTGACTAGCTGAAATGCTGGCCTGCTAGATTCCGAAGGACCTTTGGCGTGAACAGCCAGCGCAGCGTTCCTGCTCCGGCGGCGGGGGCTTCGTCGAACTCGATGCACACGACGCCGCCCTTCTTTATCTTCATGTCGGCTCCCGCGGCATCGCCGGTTAGCAGGTACACCGCCATCTCGTGCAGGCAGGGTCTGTGCCCGACCAATGCCACGGATTGCCCGTCGGTGTAGGCTTCGAGCGCGAGTACAGCTTTTTCGGGTGGGACCTCCGGTTCCAGGGCGGGGAGTTCCTGCGGTGCGGGCCAGCCGGCGTGTTGGGTCAGGATCTCCGCCGTCCGCCACGCCCTTTCGTAGGGGCTACTCATCAGGACGTCTACCTCGGGCACGATCCGGGCGAGACCGCGGGCAGCCCCCACGAACTCTTCCTCGCCCTCGGGCGTGAGCGGCCGCTCGCCGTCGTCGGGCCACCGCTGTGCATCGCGCTTGTGGGCTACGGCGTGGCGGACGAGGTAGAGGTACACGCAGGCCTACCGAAGACCCGTGTTGGTTACGTCGAGCACGTCCTCGAGGACCTTCTCGAATCTTTTCCACCGTTTGCCCTTCACAAGGACGCGGAAGGGTTTGGAGCCCGGTATCGTCGAACGCAGGTTCTCCGCCTCGCGGGAGCAACGCTCCGAGTAGACGCCCATCGTGAAGGCGACCCCGCGCGGGACCCGAGTACCGCCGGTCTTAGTGCCGAGCTCGCGCAGGTATTCGGCGGCGACCACGGCGTCCTGGTGGTCGCCGAGCTCGTCCTGCAGCGCCTTCAGCGGCACGACGAGCTTCTGAACAGGATCTCCGTAGACCTCGGAGACGAACTCCAGGGTATAGCGCAGGCGCTTGCCCTTTTTGCGCGTGTCGTGGAAGGCCTCGGGGGACGAGGACACGTCGAGGCGTTTTGCCGCCTTCCTCCATTTGCGGTAGCGGCGGGAGATCAAAGCCGGCGCGACGGCGGTGACGGGTTCGCCCGCCACGCCCCGGCAGTCCGCTCCCCCCTCGGGACCGCGGCGCAGCATCCCGGCGAAAGAGATCTCCAGTTGCTCGTAGCGGTCCGAGTCGAGAGCGGCGAACATCCTTTCGCGGGCCTCGGTCCTTCGCTTTTCGGTAATGCCGATTATTTTGTCCAGGGCCTTCGAAGGCTCCTCGCCGGCCCCTTGCTTCCAGGATTGGAGGCGTTCGATCTGCACGTCGAGGTCCCTCACGTCGCCGAGGGCCTGCGCTACCCAGCGCAGCTCCTCCCCGAACCACCTGGCCCTCCCCGGCAACGCGTCCCTGAAGACCTTTATGGCGGCCCGCACCCGGCGCGTCGGCACGCGCATGTCGTGTAGCTCCTCGGGGTCTTCGCCCAAACGTGTGCCCCCCTCGTGCGCGCGCATCTCGGCGAACTGCCTGCGCAAGACGGCGAACGCTACCTCGCCAGCACTCATGGAAGGCTCGATGCTGGTGGGACCGAACGCCGTGTCCCCCGCCGGGTCGAGCCCGCTGGCGTAGAGCCCCGTCTCGTACTTGGATAGGGTGCCAGAGCTCAGGTCGAGGGCCGATCGCATCTCGTCCACGAAGTCTCGAAGCTCCTGGGTCGGGGCCGTGTCGGTCTCGACTTCGACACGCCGGAGGCTGACCGAGTCCTCGCCGACGGGTATCTTCGAGGCGTCGAGCGAAACTTCCCCGGCAGAATCATCAAGCTGAAGGACGAACCTCTGGCGGCGGGTCCGGATTCCAAACAGCCGCCGCAGTTCGTGCCCACCGATGATCTTGCGAGACATCGAGCCTGCGGGGCCCCTGGATTCCATCAGCGTGGTGGGCTGATCGTCATCAAGAGGCTCGGAGATCTCACGCCGGTTCCTGAGGCTGCCTTCGGACGGCTCCAGGGACTTCATCGTCGCTTCGACTTTTCCGTCGATCTCGCGCACGCGCAGGGCGTAGCCGGCCCGGTAGAGGCGCCAGTCTTCGGTGTCGAAGTAGGAGTCCGTGATCCCGACCGTGGAGTCAGCGGTGAGCGTGGGGCCGGAAGGCTCGGAAGCGTACCGGGTGAGCCAGCCCTCGACCGGCTCGAGCCCGTCGGCATCGAACTGCCACTCTATCTCCCGATGATCCGTGGCGGGAGGGTTCCCTTTTTCCGACGACTTGCTGTCCTGCTCTGTTGTCATGCGTGTCCCGTCACCCCCGTAACAGGGGCGCAATTTAGCACGGACGCGGGCTTAGGGCAACGGTCCAATCCCCAGTGCTGACTTGCTGAAGTGCTGACCGCTGAAATGCTACTCAAAACCCCTCTTCGAGCAGTATTCCCTGGCTGTCCACCAGTTCTTCGCCGTCTTTCGGGTGCAGTCGTTCGAAGGTGCCATCGGGGCCGAGCTCCCAGCCGTTCGCGTTGTCGGCGAGCTGGAGGTCGAGCAGGCGCCTGACCCGCTCGCGGTGGTGTTTCTCGCGCAGGGGAAAAGCGGTCTCGACGCGCCGGTCGAGGTTGCGCTGCATAAGATCCGCGCTCCCTAGGTAGATCGTCTCGTCGTCGCCTTCGGAGAAGGCGAAGATGCGCGCGTGCTCCAGGAAGCGCCCCACCAGCGAGACCACGCGGATGTTCTCGCTCACGCCTTCTACTCCCGGTCTCAAACAACAGATGCTTCGCACTATGAGGTCTATTCTTACCCCGGCCTGGGAAGCCTCGTAGAGGAGTTCGATGATCCGGGGGTCGGTGAGCGAGTTGGTCTTGCACGTGATGGTGGCGTCCTCGCCGTTTTTCGCCTTCTCGGTCTGCTCCTCGATCGAACGCATTAACTTTTCGCGCATGGTCAGCGGGGCGACGAGAAGCTCCTGGTACTCCTCCTGCCCGGAGTACCCGGTCAGGTAGTTGAAGAGGTCGGAGCCGTCCTCGGCGAGCTTGGGGTCGTCCGTGAAGTACGAAAAGTCGGTGTAGACGCGGGCCGTTCCGGGATTGTAGTTGCCAGTGCCGAGGTGCACGTAGCGCCTGAGGCCCGAGCCCTCGTGCCTGACGACGAGGGCGATCTTGGCGTGCGTCTTGAGGCCCACTATGCCGTAGGCGACGTGGACGCCCCTGGCCTCAAGCTGCCTGGCCCAGGTGATGTTGGGCTCCTCGTCGAAGCGCGCCTTCAACTCGACCAGGACGGCGACCTGCGTCTGCTCGTCGCGCGCTTCGGAGAGCGTCTCGACTATAGGGGAGTTCGAGCCCACGCGGTAGAGGGTCTGCTTTATGGCGAGCACCTCGGGGTCGTTCGCCGCGGCCCTGACGAAATCCACGACGGGGGCGAACGAGTCGTAGGGATGATAGAGCAGCAGGTCGCCGTTCCTTATAGCCTGCGTGATGGAGCGCGCGCTCCTTATCTCCTGCGGCACCCTGGGTGTGATCGGGGAGTAGAGCAAGTCGGAGCGGTCGAGGTGCGTGAGCTCCTCCAGGTCGGCGAGCCCTATGGGGTGTGGGGACTCGAAGACGGAGTTCTCGTCGAGCTTGAGCTTGCGGGCGAGCCAGTTCCTGAGGTCGTCTGGCATCTCGTCCGAGACGACGAGCCTCACGCTCTGGCCGAACCAGCGGCTCTCCAGCTCGTCCTCTATGGCTTGCAAGAGGTCCGAGGCCTCGTCTTCCTCGATCACGAAGTCCGCGTTGCGGGTTACCTGGAAGATAAAGCTGGCGACGACCTCCTTGCCGGGGAAGAGCTCGTCGAGGTTCGCGGAGATTACCTCCTCCACACGCACGAAGCGCATCGCGGGCCTCTCGCCTGGGCCGCGGTCCTCGTCGGGCAACCGCATGAAGCGGTCGATGGTGGTAGGCACCTTGATGCGGGCCATCACCCGCCTGCCACCGCCCCCGATCACGACGAGCACGTTGAGCGAGAGGTTGGAGATGTGCGGGAAGGGGTGGGCCGGGTCTATGGCGAGCGGCGTGAGGATGGGCAGTATGTCCCTGACGAACCTCTCCCTGAGCTCCCGCCGCTCGGCGGCGCGGACCTCGCCGAAAGGCACCATGCGTATGCCCACGTCTTCTAGGGCGGGCATGAGCTCGGCGTTGATTATCCTGCGCCGCTCCTCGAAGAACTCCTCGGTGTGGTCGTGAATGCGCAGGAGCTGCTCCTCCGGCGTCATCCCGTCCGGAACGGGGTTGGGGAGCTCGGAGGCCACCTGCTGCTGCAGCCCTGCGACCCGGATCATGAAAAATTCGTCCAAATTCGTCTCGGAGATGGCTACGAAGCGCACCCTCTCCAGGAGCGGGTGCCGCTCGTCTCGGGCCTGCTCGAGGACCCTGTTGTTGAACCCGAGCCAGGAGAGCTCCCTGTTTATGTACAGCGACGGGTCCGAGAGGCTGGGCCTGCGCGCTACGTCCGTCATATCCCTTCCCCTCCGTGGAGTGCGAGCAGGGTGCCTTCCCCTATCCACCAGCCGTCGAAAACATAGTGCCGGCTCATCCCCCGCGATCCATCGTGAAACGTCATACCTCTCATGATAACGCCCCGCCGTCCCGAGTGATATATTCGGGTTCTCCGGAAGATGCTAGATCCCCACAACGCAAGCACGGCGCAAGCCGGCATCAGACAGCGGAGGAACCCATCTCGAAGAAGGGCAAGAAAGCAAAGAAGCGGGCACAGAAAAACGGCGCGCTCGCGCTCCTAGAGAAGCCGAACGCGAAGGTCCGCGACTACGACGCCCACGTGCTCGTCTGCAGGGGCGGCGACTGTAAAAAACGCGGCTCCAAGAACGTCCGCACAGCCCTCAAAAACGAACTTCGCGCACAAAACATGAACAGGGACGTCCGCATAGACTCCGTAGACTGCCTCGGCCTCTGCAAGCACGGCCCCAACCTCATAATCTATCCCGGCGGCACCTGGTACCTCGGCGTCACAGAAAACGATATGCCCGACGTAGTAGAAAAGCACCTCGCAAACGGCGAACCCGTCGAACACCTCGCCGCCGAGTACAGACCCCGCAAGAGCTAGCACGCTCCGGCTTTGCCTCCGCTTGTCAGCACGGCGCCCGGCTTCGCCGAACGCCTTGTCAGCACGCTCAGCCTTCGGCTTCGCTTGTCGGCACGTCTGCTTCGCAGGCTTGTCAGCTTTTCCAGTTGCGGCCCCACCCGAACGTACTAGAAGGACCGACGCCCGAGAGATCGTGGCCTACACTCACAGCTGCGCCCCGAGACGACTTCCTGAAAGCGGAGGCGAAGCCGGAGCGTGCTGAAAGTGCAGGCCGAAGGCCGAAACGTGCTGACAAGCAAGCGGAGCGAGCGTGCTGACGAGCTGGCGTAGCCAGCGTGCTAGCTCACGTTAGTGAGCTCGGCCCTGACGATGAGGCGCTGTTTGTAGTCGGGGAGGGTGCACGTCTGCAAGGTGACGACGCTCTTGCCTGGGACCGGCTTCGTAACGTAGAGGGCGTCGGGAGCGACGACAGAGCTCTTGTACACGCTGTAGGTGTATTTGGTGCCGCCGGAGTCGGTGAGGATAACTTTGTCGCCGTTCTCCAGCGTGTTCAGATCCCAGAACACGAGGTAGCTCTTCGTGCCGGGGAAGCCCATGCGGTGCCCCGCGATGTAGACGTTGGACCCTTCCCGCCACGGGAAACCGGTGCCCCTCACGTGTAGCGTCCCGTCGTGAAGCGCGCCCTTGTCGCCGGCGGCGCCCGTGTAGACGGGTACGTGGTCGACCCGCCGCATCTCGGGGACCGTAAGGGTCATCTTCGTGTTGCCAGGAGCCTCGTGCGGGATAACGGCCGCGCCGGCGAAGGGATCTCCGATAAGAAACGTGTACCCGATAAGGGTCAGCCCCGACACGGATAGCAGGGTCGCAACGAGGTAAGCCAGCGTCCTGCCACTCCTTCTGGTCCTGTAAGTCTTCACGTTCCTCCTCTACGCAAGCTCGAGTACTCCCCTGTTTTGCGGGGACGTATCCTACGTTAGCTCGCCCCGCACTATGAGGCGGTGCGAGTAGTCGGGGAGCGTGCAGGTCTGCAGGCTCACTATGTTCTTCCCCTTCACTGGTTGCAGGATGTCGACTTCGCTGGGGGAGATGACGCGCTTTTCGAAGACCTTGTAGGTGTAGCGGGTCCCGTCGGAGTCGGTGAGGAGGATCTCATCCCCCTTCTGGAGCTTGTTGAGGTCCCAGAACACGAGGTTGCTCCTGGTCCCCGGGTAGCCGACCCTGTGGCCTGCGATGTAGACGTTCGCGCCCCTCTGCCACGGGAAACCGGTGCCCCTCACGTGTAGCGTTCCGTCGTGGAGGGCCTTGTCGTAGCCGCTCTCGGGAGCGTCGTAGACGGGGACCTCGTCAACGCGATCCATTCTGGGGACTGTGAGCCGAAGCTGCTTGCTCTTCGGCGTCTGTACCCGGGGGCCCCTGACCGTCTCCACGATCCTCTCGGGGATGCTCCTTTGGAACTTCGCTTCGAGCTCGTCGGAGATCCTGCCGTGCACCCGCTGCGGGCTCTCGGCGGAGGCGGGAGATCCCCCACCGAGAAGCGAATACCCCAGAAGGCCGAGACCGGCGAGCACGAACACCGTCGCCGCGAACGCAACCAGCGTCCTGCGCGTGTTGCCCGATACCATCTTCTTCATCGTCTTCGACCCCCTTTCCAGGGTAGCTTCAGTGGTCGATAGTAGGACTTTAAGCCAGGGAAGTGACAAAGTGGTTACAAAACGGAGTTTTGTCGGTAACGGTTGGCTCGAAGCTATCAGCGGTCAGCTATCAGCCGTCAGCCTTACTGCACTTGCTGATGGCTGACAGCTAATGGCTATAAGGTGGCAAGGCGAAGTTGGCGACGTACTGCGTGGGTTCCGTGCAGCGGTAGCGGGGATGGCAGACGATCCGGTCTGTTGTCGGGGGAGCAGCGTCGCGCTCGGCGGGAGGAGGGAGTTGTGTGAGGGCGAGCACGGCGAGGGACATGCCAACGTCCATCCTCCATCATGAAATCGGTCAGGCGCGCCCGTTGCACGGCCTCTTCTCCGGCGGAGAGCGCCGTCAACGTAAGGATCGCCAGGGCAGTGGACATCGGCACGTCGTAGCGGCCGAATGAACCGTCCTCGTTTATACTGGCGAGAACATCGGTCGCCAATCGCCTGCGCAAGTCTGTTGCCGATGCGCTTCCTTGCAGCACCTGGGCCAGCGTCCAGTCCACCATGTAGGGGTTGGCGAAGAACAGCCCGCCCCTGCCCTCGTAACTATGCTCCAGGTGTTCGACAGGTGTCTTCCGTACCAGTCCGCTCTGCGCCCTCAGGGCGCTCACCAGGCAGGGGGTGCCGTAATCGGGCTGGCACCAGTGCCTGTCTCTCCGAGCAGAGCTGGGGTAAGTAACCGTCCCGGCCGTCGGCGAAGATCTCCAGCGCCTCCACCCCGGCGGGGTCTTCGAGACCTTGCAAGACGAGCGCCGAGTCGATGCAGGTGATGAGGGTGTCAGTGTAGTAGGCCCACAATAATCCCTGCCGCCTGTCGCGCAGCAGGTCTTCCAGAGCGCGTCGAACGGACGAGGCGGGGAATCGCCAACCTTCAAGGCCCGAAGCAGAAACCCGAGCGGGACCAAATCCCCGTAGGCGAAAGGCTTTGCCGGAGAAGGAGGCTGGCAAACCAGGGGCAACGAGATTCGGCAGGCGTCTTCGGCCAGCGACACGAGCGCCCTCCGACCGCGTTCCCTCGCCAGGTCTACTATTCGCAATTCGGCCGACACGTTTTCAGCATTTCAGCCATAAAGAGCTGACGTGCTGACTAGCTGAAATGCTGACCGCTCTGATTGTGCCAGTGGTGGTTGCCCGCCAGGTAGGCCTTGGCTTCGAGCGGGTCGCCGGGCCGGTACACGATCTTGACGTGGTGGAGCGATCGTACGAACGTGCTCAGCGAGCGCCCGCCGAGTAGTTGCGAGGCTTGCCGAAGCGCTGCAGGCCAGGGCATGTCTCTCGTGGCCTCATCGACGTAGCCGGGATACGCTAGCAGCGCCTCGCGTTTGTCGGAAGTGCACAGGCCGTTCAGGACGAGAGAGTCCAAGAAAGCGTCCCATCTCGGCTCGCGCCTGGGTTGCCTGTTCCCGGCGAAGGAGCACTCCAGCCCGATCTTCGGACGAACGGCATCACCGACGTCGATGGCCAGCGCCACGCGATCCACCGAGCGGGCTAGCAGCTCGAGGACGCCGCGAAGGTCGGCCTCGTCGCCAGGCCAACCCACCACCGTCAGATACTCCATGATGCGCTCCACGGAGCGGAGCCGGATGCACAGCCGGACCGTGTCTTCGCCCCTGGAGAGCATGAGGCCGACCTGAAAGACCTTCTCGTCCGACGAGAGAGCTCGGAAGCAACCCTCGAGCATTCGTGGCGGCGGTTCGCCGCCGGAGAGCAACCGTATCGTCCTCTCGACCGTCGCCAGGCATCCTTCCGCGTTCGGTTCGCCAGCAACCTCGATGTCGTCCATCTGGCCGTTCGGCTGTGGAGCGAAGAATATGCTCGGCACGGGGACGTCGGGAGGCAAACCGTCGACGTCGAACTCCAGCCAAACGTTGTCCACGGCGTGGTACAGCGGGGAGGAGGGGTCTGCCCAGCGGACGGCGAAGTCCCCCACGCGCCTCCACACCGTATCGGTCATCAGGCGAGCTGGCAGTGTGCTCGTGGGGTGGAGTCCGGCCAGGCTGCTACGCCCGCAGGATGATCTGGCGAGCACACTGAAGTCAGCACGTGGGGCCCTCTCTCCCAGCCGGCACTCGAAGAAGAACGTGTTGTGGGCCAGGGTCGAGGGCAGCACGCTGGCCACGGAGCATATGTCGGAGAAGGCGGACGGCGAGATCAACGCCGGCGGCACGTAGGCCGTGATAGGTCTCAGGTACTCCTCGAACGAACCCATCTTCGAACCCTAGGCGATCTGCCGCATGGCCAGATCCTTGAAAGGACCCTCTTGGCCCATCAGCTCCGCATACGTTCCGCTCTGAACGATGCGCCCGGCCACCAGCACGTAGATCCTGTCTGCGTTTATTATGGTGCTGAGCCTGTGGGCGATCACTATGCGGGTGGCCTTCAGGTTCTCCAGGCTGGCGCTAACTATGGCCTGTGTCCGATTGTCCAGGGCGCTTGTCGCTTCGTCGAAGAGCAGTATGCGTGGTCTGGATGCGATCGCCCGCGCTATCATCAACCTCTGGCGCTGGCCGCCGGAGATAGTGGAAGCGCCGTCGCTTAGAAAGGTAAACATCCCCATGGGCATCATCTCGATGTCCCTATCGAGCCCGGCCATGCGCGCCGCTTCCCAGGCCTGGTCCATGGTGAGCTGGGAGACGCCCGCGATGTTCTGGTAGACGGACCCCGACATCAGCCTGCCGTTCTGGAGCACCACCCCCATCTGGTGGCGCACAGCCTGGACGTTGAGCCCGGAGAGGTCGTGATCGTCGAAGAAGACGGAGCCAGACTCGGGCTCCTCGAAGCCGAGCAACTGCCGGAGCAGCGAAGACTTGCCCGCGCCAGACGGACCGACGATCGCGATGAACTCGCCGGGCTCGGCCCGCAAGGAAACATCGTCGAGCACGAGCGGACCGTCCTCTTCGTAGCGGAAGTAGAGGTGGTGGATCTCCACCCGGCCCCTCAGTTCGCCAGGGTCGGGCGACGTGGTGTCCGTCTCGGGCAGGGCGCGCAGGATCGGCTTCGCCCTCTCGTAGTAGGGGGCTGCCTGCAGGATGGTAGTGAAAGCGGTCGTGATACCCGCCGAAGCGAACAGGAACTGCGCGAAGGCGGTGTTGAATGCGACGAAGTCGCCCGTGCTAACGCTACCGGCCATAAAGTAGGCCACGGCAGCGAAGATAACCAGAGAGGTAAGCACGCCGGAGGCGGAGTTGAATACGGCGACGGCATTCGAGGCCGCCTGGGCCTTGACCGCGTTGGACTTCTGGACCGAGTACTGTTCGGCCCAGACGGCGAAGGCCCGTATCTCCGCCCCTGCTACTCGCAGCTTGGCGATTCCGGTCAGCGTCTGCAAAACGAGGCTCGACACCCTGCCCAGCAGCTCCGTCTCCCTGCGCTGATAGCGCAGCTGGAAATAGCCGCCGGCGAGGGTTACCCCGATGATGATCACCGCCATCACCATGGCCAAAAGCCCCAGTTGCGGGCTGTAGTAGAAGATCACGGCGAAGCTGAATATGGAGAAAACGCCCGTAAGCAACGACGACAAGGTGGCGCCGGCGATCAACTGGCGGATGGTGTTTATGCCCATCGCCCGCACGGCCAGGTCCCCTGCCGAGTAGTCGCGGAAGAAGGGAGCGGGCAGGCTCAATAGACGGTCCCAGACGGCGGCCTGAACCCTGGAGTCGAGCTTGGTCTCGATTCTCAGAACCCCGAACTGGCGGACCACCTCGAACAACATCGCCGAGATTGCCGCGATCACGAGGCCAAGGGCGAGGGCCACCGCGAGGTTGCCCGCCGCCTGCGGGATGGCCACGTCGACGATCGTCTTGGTGGCTATAGGCACGAGCGCCCCGAGGAGGCCGCTGGCCACGCCCATGATCAGAACCCTGTACAGGTCCCCGCGCAGGCCCCACAGGCTGTACTTCAGCAGGTCCCTGGCCCCGAGCGGCCGATCAGGGAAAGGGGCGTAGAAAGTGTAGCCGAAAGCCGCCAACCCCGAGACGGTCTCCCTGGTTACCTTCTGACGCGTACCCTCGACGGGATCCACCAGCGTGTAGGCGGCAGTACCCTTTTGCAACAGCGCTACCGGCCGCTCGCCGGGGTCCCTGAACGCAAGCAGAGGACCGCCGTTCTGGCGCCACCATTCCCCGTTCAGGGTCACGCGGCGCATCCGAACCCTCGATGCCCGTGAGATCTCGTCGAGCGGATCGCTGCTAGTACCACCAGCCTGCTCGGGGCGGCGAAGCTCGACGCCTATCGCCCCTCCAACCACCTGACAGGCGGCGAGCAGCGGATCCCCCGTCGTGATGACATTCAGGTCAACATCATCCCGCGACGTCTCGAGCACGGTACCCAGACGCTCCACGGCGCTGTCGGCGAGCCGTTGGTCGGCCTCGGTTTTCTCGTGTTGCCGTTCCTGCCATTCTGTGTACGCCAGTAATGTATCCTCGGAGATGGCGGCCAGGACTATCGTGTGTAACGCGTCTAGACCCGACCACGAATCATCCTGGGCCACGTAGCTCTGCGTGTCCAGGCCTATCAGCGTAGTTTCGCCGTTTGGCGTGCCGTCAGGCCCATCATCAGGCTCCAACCATGCCGGGTCCGCGAGCGGGAAAAAGCCGTCCCCGTCGATGGGCGGGAGCTCGGGATCTCCGAGGAAGCGTGAGCTTCCCTCCAGATGACGAACCCAGACTGCGTCTTTCTGCGTGTGGACACTCTCGCCGGCGCCGAGCGTGATCTCCTCGCCGGGCGCGAGCGCCTCGGATTCTTTCGGGGACAGGTGTTGCCCCACCGCCGCCACGGCAATGTTCTCTACCCAGCCTTCCAGCAGGCCACACACCCGATCGGCGTAGGCGGGGTCCTTCGCCAGCTCCATGAGCTTCGGACGCCTCAGCTCCAGCAGCACGGTGTCGGCCACGCCCACAGCCAGCATGCGGAACCCCTCCGTAGCATGGCTCAGGTCCACCCCGAACATGGCCTGTCCGGCCTCGATCCGGCAGAGGTGGCGGCGCGGGCCCATGGTCTGGCCCACGTCGGCTTGCGTCGAGAACAAATCGACCCGGCCGGAGCCCACCACGAAGACCAGTTCGGGGTCGTCGAGCGAGATCGGTTTGTCTCCGCCGACCTCGATCGGCCGACCCTCCAGGTAGCGAAGCGGGGGCAACCATTGCCGCTCCTGGGGCGCTGTTCCGTCGGGCGGCATCATCCGGCTTCTTCCTCGCGCTCTTCCTCCCGCACCTGGGCTGCGATCAGGCGGGCGTAGGGACCTTCGACGTTCCTCATCTGCTCGTGCGTCCCGCGCTGGACGACCTTTCCCCCGTCGAGCACGATTATCTCGTCGCAGTCGCGGATCGTGCTGAGCCTGTGTGCGACTATGAGGCAGGTGCAGCCGCGACGCCTGAGGTTGTCGTCTATGATGCTCTCCGTCGTCGGGTCCAGCGCGCTGGTGGCCTCGTCGAAGACCAGCAGCGTCGGGTCGCCGACGAGCGCCCTGGCTATCTCCAGGCGCTGGCGCTGGCCCCCGCTGAA
>JBKPSF010000101.1:0-18879 GCA_046734875.1 Actinomycetota bacterium
AGAGCCTTGTTCACGTCTCTCAAGTCGCCCTTGGTGCAAGGGTCCACTCCTAGCTTGGTGCAATCCGTGCCCGTCGCCCGGTGGAAGACCTGGACCGCCATGATGTTGGCGTTCGGCGCCACGCCGGAGGAGTTGAGCCCCTGCCCGGCGGCGATCCCGGCTACGTGGGTGCCGTGTCCACACAGCCTCGCGGCGTAGGTGCACGGAGCCGCGGAGCCCGTCCCCGTCTGGGTCGTCTGGCCGTTCGGGCAGTCGGAGATGCTAGAGTAGCAGGCTTCCTCCACCACCCTGCCGCCCAGGAACGGATGGAAGCGGTCCACGCCGGTGTCGAGCACCGCTATGGTCTTGCCGCCACCGGTGAGGTAGTTCGCCCACATGGTGGGGGCCTGAACGATGGGGCTACTCTCGGCCAGGTGCGGCGCTACCTCGATGTCTTCCTGTAGCGCGGTCGCTTGCGGGGAGTCTTGAACCGCCCGTAATGCCTCGGGGGTCAATTTCAAGGCGATGTAAGGGATCGTCTCGTACTCGCGTAGCGTCTCGTACCCGGTACCTTCCAGATCCGCCCGCAGTCCCGCCCCCGCGCTTTGGATGGCTGCCCTCTGATCGTCGACCTGGGCCTGGCTCAGCCGTCCTTCTGGCGTGAAGTCGGTCCTGAGGCCCACGATCACCTCGACGGATCCTTCCTTTTCGGCCTTGCCGATCAGGCGCGCAGGATCGGACAGGACGGTCGATCCTTCGCTCCCGGACGGTCCATCCGGCAACGGTTGGGCAGAGACAGTTGTAAGCGAAAAAAGAACTACTATCAGGATCAGTAGGCTCGCTATCCCACCGATCTCCATACATCGAATTGTTCGAGCTGTGTTCACTTTGCTTTCCTCCATTTCGTCGTTTGTCCGGTGAGCACCCTCTTCGGCGCCTCCGCAAATTTCACTTCCGTTCTCTCGGTTCGTTGGCGCACCTCCTCGTATCCGACAAATCCGCACATCTCTTTCAGGCGGCCGCTCCGTGGATCTGCTCGTAGACGGGGAAGCCCTCCGGCTCTATGGGGAAGGCCACGCTAACCACGCCCCTCGGGTATCTCCCCGCCACCAGGCTCAGCGCCTTCCTGATGCTCGGTGCCTGGACGCCGACCCTAAAGCGGGCCGTCCCACTACTTACCTCCACGCTGATCTTCACCGTGTGCTGTTCCATCGCCTTCTCCTTGTCTCGTTTCCTGTCTCTGCCTTGCACGCTCCATTCAAGCGGCAGCGGAAAGAGACGACTTCGCCCGTACGGGCCATGTTCCGGGCAAGAACAAAGATGGCCCAATCGGGCCATGCGGGTCAGATAGATCTAAAGGGTAGGCTCAGAGGAGATCGAGCCTGGCCGCTTCGGCGACTGCGGCGGTACGGGAGGAGACCCCGAGCTTGCCCAGGACGTTGGCCACGTGGCGGTGGACAGTGTGCTCGCTCAGGACGAGTGAGGCGGCGATCTCCTGGTTGCTCATGCCCCTGGCGACCAGCTGTAGGACCTCCATCTCTCGTTTGGTGAGACCAGCCGGCGCGGGCGGACGGCTTTGCAGGCTCAGCAACCCCTCCTCCAGCTCCGCCACCCGGCCCAGCGCGGGCTCGGCTCCCAGCGGACCGCAGATCTCGCGTACTTGCTCTAAGGTCGCCCGGGCCTCTTCCCGCTTGCCTGCGGCGGACAGGAGCTGCCCCTTCGCTAGTAGGGTGAGCGCCCGCTCATACGGGGCCTCGCATGCCTGTGCCAGCGCCAGCGACTTCTCGAAATGCTCCGCCGCCATCGGGAGACGTCCCGAGTCGGTGGACAGCTCTCCGAGGGAGCGGTGGGCGGCCAGCAGCGCCAGGGGTTGGCTGGGCTCCGAGGCGAGCTCGAGGGCTTCTTCGGCATGCCCTCGCGCGGCCTGTCCGTCTCCCTTCTCGCGGAAGTAGCGGGCCCAGAGGAGTCGGCATTCGGAGCGCCAGAGTTTCGCTCCGCTCCAGTCGAGCCAGCGGTCGTTGGCCTCGAGCCAGGCCCGGGCTCCGGGGAGATCCCCGGCGTCTAGCGAGAGGTTCGCGGCGAGGCGCTGGCTCGCCAGGGCGCTGAAGAAGCGGTTACCGCCGGGCTCGGTGGCGACGCCGAGCGGCAATACCTCGTAGACGTGGCGCCAGGCCTCCTCGGGCTCGCCCCGGTTGCGGGCTATCTCGCCCAGCGTGCATACGGCGTACTGCCTGAGCGCGCCGGCGTCGAAGACCCCTCGTCCCTGGTCCATCAACAGGCCTGCCTCGGTCCACTCGCCTTCGAGCACGCGCAGCCACTGGCGCCCGATCCCGAGCGGCGGCACCTCGCCGGTGAAGGCCCCGGCGCCCCGCCTCTGAAGGTTCAGTTCCTCGTCGGCGAGCCTACGGCGCTCCGCCACCCGTTCCGGATAACAGGGCAGGTTCACCAGCAGCGCTTCGTTAGCGACCGCGAAGCTATCCATGACCCGATGGTCGAACCTTCTGTAGGCTTCGTGGGTCAGCGCGAACCAGCGGCGGGCCTCCTCGGGCCGTCCCAGCGTGGCCGTGGCGACCGCCAGCCCGAAGTACGCGTTGTTGCACAGCGCGAACTTCAGGTCGTCGCCCACGTTCGCGGCTGAGACCCTTGCGACGTACTCCTCCCCGACCTCGACCGCCTCCGCACAGCGCCCCACGTGCGCCAGCCACTCTACGAGCGTGTTCGTGAACGGGTTCGTGTCCCTCAGGGCTACGGGGAGGTCGCCCGTCCCGAACAGACCCTGCTCGTTCGCCGGAGAAGCACCCATCAGGGGATCCGCGCTGACCTCGCCCGCTGCCTCCAACTCCTCAGTTGCCACGTGCTTCGCCGCAGCGATGCTGGCCTCGATCTCGGCCAGTCCGGGCCGCATGTCCCCGGACATGCAGCGGACGAAGCCGCGGGTGAACAGGCTGTTCACCGCCAGGACCCGGTCGTCCACCGCGTCCGCCGCCTTCTCGGCGAGATCCAGGTATGAGAGACCGCGGCCGGGGTCCGAGTAGCGCAACAGCACCCCGATCCGGAAGAGCAGCCAGCCCTTCCTGCGCGTGTCTCCGTCGTCTCCTTCGACAAAGTCCAGCGCCGCCACGAAACGCTCGACCGCCGTCATCCAGGCGTACGCAGCTTCGGCGCGCAGCCCGGCCCTGATCAACCACTCCTTCGCCCGTGGGTCGCCGGCCTGCCTGAAGTGATGGGCGACCTCCTCGGGGTCGGGCCCGGCTGTCTGCGCCAGGGCGTCGCCGACCCGCCCGTGCCACATCCTGCGAAACGGCGGCAACAGCTCCCTGTAGAGCGTCTCGCGGACCAGGGCGTGGACGAAGCGCAGCTTCTCGCCGCCGGGAACCTCTTCGATCAGGCGTGCATCAAGGGCGCGTCCTATCGCCTCAGCCAGCTGGTCGTCGCCCGTGTCGCCCACCGTTCGCCACAGGCCGAAGGGCACCTCCTGGCCGATTACCGCCGCGACCGCCAACTGCCTCTTCGTCTCCTCGCCCAGCCTCTCCAGCCGGCCTTCTATGACCTGGCGCAACAGGGTGGGCACCCTGACGCCGCCAGGGTCTTCGAGCGACCAGCCCTCGCTTTCCCGGTGCAGGACGAGCTCCTCTTCCAGCGTCCGCAGTAGCTCCACGGTAAAGAAGGCGTTTCCCGCGGTGAGGTCGGTAACGTAAGACACCAGCCGCCTTTCGTCGGCCTCGGGCAGGCCGTACGAGGAGGCCACCATCTCCCGTACCGCCATCTCACCCAGGCGGTGAAGCTCGATCCGGAGCGCCCCAGACTCGCGCACCAGGGTAGGGAGGAGCCCGTAGAAGGGATACTGCCGGGTGACCTCGTCGTCCCTGTAGGTGACCACGAGCAGCACCCTAAGCCCGCCCAGATTCCGCGAAACGAAGCGCAACAACTCCAGGCTGGCCGGGTCGGACCAGTGCAGATCTTCGAGCACGAGAACCACGGGATGCCGTCTCGCGAGCGCCACGAGATATTGCTGTATCTGTTCGAAGAGCGCGGCCTGGCTGCCCGCCGCCCCTGTCCCTTCACCCGAGCGGAGCATCGGGGGAGACGGAGCATCCCCGGCCCGTTGATCGAAGATCCCGCTCTCCACCCATGGCCCGTATGGTGGTGTCTCGACGAATTCGTAGCAGTGTCCAACCCACACCGGAATCCCCCGGCTACGGGCCTCGTACGCGAGGGAGGTGGCGAGCGCCGTCTTGCCGATTCCCGCCTCCCCGCCTATCAACGCGAAGCCGCCCCTCCCGCCGACGCCATGGTCCAACATCTGGCGCAGGCGAGCCTGCTCCCCCTCGCGCCCGAACAACCGCTGCGCCTCTCCCTCCTCGCGGCCCGCAGGGTCTGTGGAGTCGAAAGCGGGAGTCTGGGGCGGCGAGAACTGGTCTGCCGGCGTCCTGACGTCACGAGTCGACGGTTCTTCCAGGGCGTACTCGATGGCCCGCTCGGGGGACATGGCCCGTCCCTCTTCTCTGGCCGCCTCGAACGCCGCCTCGTCAATGGTAGCCCGCGCGCTGGCTTCGATGCGTCCGTAGAGGGCACGGTCGGGCCGGTAGTAGGTGTGCCCGCGCAACCCGAGGGCGGATACGAGAGCCTCCGACGCGCCGAGGAGGCGCGCCGCTTTCAGGGTCTCGCCCCGCGCCCCGGCCACCACTCCTAGAGCCTCCAGGATGTGGGCGATGTTCCCCCGGTCTCCGAGCTCTTCCGAAGGGGCGATACCGTCCGCGAACCAGCGGAAAGCTCCGTCGTAATCTCCCCCTGCGAGCGCCAGCTGGGCGAGGTTAAAGAGCGCGTTGCAGATGCTGAGCCTGTCGCCTATGTCCCTTCCGAGGGCCAGCCCTTCCTCGAACCTCAGGCGGGCGCCTTCGTGGTCGCCTTGCAGGAGCAGTACGGTCCCAAGCCAGACGTGCGACTGCGCCGCCAACCCGTCCTCTCCGGCCTCGTGGAAGAGCGGCAGCGCCCTCTCCAGACGCGCGGTCGCCGCTTCGAAGTCGCCCTGGAGCGTATCTACCAGGCCCAGGCCAGCGTGCGCGAAGGACTCCGCGTACGCGTCCCCGCCGTCCTCTCTGGAGGACTCCAACTGCTCTCCGGCGTAACGCACGACCGCCTCGACGTCGCCCTGGCCGAAGGCCATCGCCTCGGTGGCTACGAGAATTCGGCGCCGCAACCACGGCGGGAGATCATGTCTCTCCGGTAGTATCGTCTCCAGCCACCGGCGGCCTTCGGGCTGGCGGTTGCGCGTCCACCAGAACATCCACAGCGCGAAGGCCAGCCTGGCGGCGGTCGAGATCTCGCCCGCGGAGATCGCCCACGAGAGGGCGCCGCGCGTGTTGCCCTTCTCCTTCTCCAGCTTCTGGAGCCACTCCACCTGGGGCTCCGCCCTGAGCCCGGGGCGCGCTTCCTCCGCCAGAGACACGAAGAAAGCGGCGTGCCGGCGTCGGGTTTCCTCCGCCTCGGGACCCTCCTCGAGGCACTCCAGGGCGTACTGACGCACGGGTTCCAGCATCCTGTAGCGCAAGGAACCCTCCGCTTCGCCTTCGATCACCACAAGCGACTTGTCCGCAAGCGAGGAGAGCAGATCAAGTAGGGGCGGGTTTGAAACCCGCCCTGGGTTCGAAACCCACCCCTCCGCATCCGCCGCCCCCCCCAACGCCTCGGCGGCCTCCAGTGTCCAGCCCCCGGCGAACACCGAAAGCCGGCGGAACAACGTCCGTTCTGGCTCGCTCAAGAGCTCGTGGCTCCAGTCCAGGGTCGCCCTGAGCGTCCTGTGGCGCAGGGCCGTCGTCCGGTCGCCCGTGGTGAGGAACCCCAGAGAGTCCTCCAACCTGCCGGAGATCTGGTCCACCGACAGAACCCCAAGCCGCGCCGTCGCCAGCTCGATGGCCAGGGGTATGCCGTCGAGCTTGCGACAGATGTCCGCCACCGCGCCCGCGTTTTCGGGCGTCAGCTCGAAAGCCGGCGAGCGCGACCGCGCTCGCTCCACGAATAGCTCCACCGCCTCGTAGCGGCCCAGGCTCTCGGGATCGGCCGGCGTCCCGGAGTCGGGAACCGTGAGGGAAGGCACCGCCCAGTTGACCTCTCCCGCCACCCCGAGCGTCTCCCGGCTGGTGGTCAGAACGCGCAGGTGCTCGCACGCGCCCAGGAGCGTGTCCACGAGGCTGGCACACGCCGCGATCAGGTGCTCGCAGTTGTCCAGGACGAGCAGCGTCTGTTTCGGGCGCAGAAAGTCCACCAGCGCGTCGGTGAATGGCACGTCCGGCTGCTCCTGCAGGCCCAGGGCCGCGGCCACCGCACCCGGTACCAGTTCCCCCTCCTTGAGCGACGCCAGCTCCACGAGCCAGACCCCGTCAGGGTAATCCTCCACGATACGGCGGGCCACCTCCAGCGCGAGGCGCGTCTTGCCGCACCCGCCCGCGCCGGTCAGGGTCAGGAGCCGGGTGGTTGTGAGGGCGCGCTGGACATCCGCCATCTCGCGTCCTCTTCCCACGAAGCCGCCACGGGCCATGGGCAGGTTGTGCCGGCGATGCCCGAGTGCGTCACCCTCGAAACGCTCTACGGGTGATTGATCGGAGGAGACCTCCTCGCGAGGCATCTCATCCCGCGGTTGTTCGAGGGCATACTCCATGGCGTCTTCGGGGGACATGGCCCGTCCTTGGGCCCAGGCCGCTTCGAAGGTAGATTCGTCCAGCGTGGAGCGCACGGCGGCGAGGTCCCGCTCGTAGCCCGAGGCGGCGAGGTCGAACCCGGAGAGGGCCATACCCATCTGCTCCCTCATGACTTCGGCGGCCCCCCAGAGCCTCGCTGCCCTGATGGGCATGCCGCGCATGAGGCTCAACTTCCCGAATCCCCAGACGAAGTAGATGGTACCAAGCCTGTCTCCCAGGTCCCGCGAAATCCGGGCGCCTTCTCCGAACAGAGGCTCTCCCCGGCCGGAGTCTCCCCCGACGAGCGCGATCATGCCCAGTATGAAGAGGGACATAGAGGTGTTCCGACGGTCGCCCAACTCGCGGCTCAGGGCCAGGCCCTCTTCGAGCTGTGAGACCGCCGAGTCGAGGTCGCCCAGGGTGATGGTGGCCGTCCCGGCGATCATACGCAGGTAGGCGCGGGCGTGGCCGTCGAGCTCTTTTGCCAACATCCCGTCGGCATCCTCGACGAACGCCGGTACGCGCTCCATGTAGCTCCCGTGCAACACGGCGTATCCGAGGTTCGCGAGCGCCAACGCGGCACCCGAGAGATCTCCGAGATCCTCGTAGAGTTCTATTGCCTCTTCGAGTGTTGCAATCGCCCTTTCGTAGTCTTGCTGGAAGGTGAGGATAAAGCCGAGCCCGTCGAGCGCCCTCGCCCTGACCGCCGGGAACCCGCCGGTATCCATCTCCAGCGCCGTCTGGAGCCACCGCTTGCCCTCCTCGAAACGCTGCCCGCCCCAGAACCGCCACAGCGCGGCAGGGAGGCGCAGCCGCAACCACGCGCGCTCCTCCTCATCGCCGCCGGGCTCCAGGGACCAGGAGTAGGCCTCGCGCAGGTTCGCGAACTCGGTCCTTAGTCGCCCTATCCAAAGGCCCTGATCCGGTCCAACAAGCTCGGGGTCGGCCGTCTCGGCGAGGGCCAGGTAGTGCTCGGCGTGCCGGCGCCGAACCCCGGGCTCCTCCCCGCTTTCCTGGAGCTTCTCGCGACCAAACTGCCTTACCGGCTCGAGCATCCGGTAGCGTAAAGCGCCACCCGCTTCCACCTCGGCAACAACGAGCGACTTGTCCACGAGATCCGAGAGCAAGTCCAGCACCGCCGCGTCGTCGGCGTCGCCGGCCCCGACGGCCTCGGCGGCCACCAGGTCCCATCCCCCGACGAACACCGAAAGCCGGCGGAACAACGTCCGTTCGGGCTCGTCGAGCAGATCGTAGCTCCAACCCAGGGTTGCCCTGAGCGTCCGATGGCGCGCCTCGGCCGTGCGGCTGCCCGCGGTCAGGAGCCCCAGGGGGTCCTCCAGCCTCTCCAGGATCTGCCCGACCGTCAGCACCCGCGTTCTCGCCGCCGCGAGCTCGATGGCCAGCGGTATGCCGTCCAACCTGTTGCAGAGCCGTGCCACGGCGGGGGCGTTGCCTTCCGCCAGCACGAAGGCAGAATCGACAGCCCCGGCACGCTCGACGAAGAGGCGAACCGCCTCGTAACCCGCCAGTTCATCTGTTGAAAGCGCACGCCCCGGGTCCGGCACAGAGAGGCTCGGCACCATAAAGTTGGTCTCGCCCGGGACGCGCAGGGGCTCGCGGCTGGTCGCCAGGATCTTTAGATCCGGGCATGCTCCGAGCAGGGCATCAGCGAGGTCGGCGCACGCCTCTATCAGGTGCTCACAGTTGTCCAACACCAGCAGCAGCTCCGTCGCGGCAAGGTCTCGCGCGAGGGTGTCCACGAGAGGCCGGCCCGTCTCCTCCCCGACCATCAACGTTTGCGCCACCGCCTGCGCCACCAGCGCGGGATCGGAGATGGGGGCGAGCTCCACCCACCACACCCCGTCCTCGAAGCCCTCTACCAGCTCCCGCCCCACCGCCAGGGCCAACCGCGTCTTGCCCGCCCCCCCAGGGCCGCAGAGCGTAACGAGGTGTCGTTCGGAGAGCAACCTCTTGACCTCCGCAACCTCCCTCTCACGCCCCACGAAGCTGCTCGACTGCAGCGGCAGGTTGTGGGAAGGAAGATCCACGGCACGTTCGCGGGCGAAGGTCACAAGTGAGCCGCTCCCTTCCCGATCCCCCGCCGAGGCGTCGCGCGTCGAGCGGGTGCGGGAAAGCGGGACGCTAGCTGCGGCGCTGTATCGGGCACAGTCCCTTTCCTCGGTCGGCGTGACATCCCAACCCGGCATTGTACCCGCCCCAGACTCTATCGCGCGACCATCTCTTGCAAGTAAAGCTACAGCTGCATAGTGCCTCGCCAAACCGGTTAACGCTCAAACGCTCTCGACGAGCTGACCACGAAAATTCGTTCCCCGAAAAGGGGATCTGCACAGACAAGCTGAAGCCTGATGCCTGATGCCTTCACAAAAAATATCCGGGCCGGGAAGCCGTCCTTTTGGCGAACGACCACCGACCCGGTCCGCGGACCTGTAGGGGTCCGCAGATGGCTGTTGACTAGCTAGTCCACTGGACCCTTTCCTCCTAGTCGAGGTGCAACAACCAGGGTCATAGTATCATCGCTCACGATTCTCGCGCTAGCCCCCTCTGCTACATCTTTCGGATCATTTCGTCTGACGGCACGAGCACGCCACTACTCACAGCCTCCCGGCCTCGATGATGCGCCCGAGGAACTGGCGCGTTCGGGGGTGTTCGGGGGAGGTGAAGATCCTTTCCGGCGGTCCTTCTTCGAGGATTCGGCCGGCTTCGAGGAAGCAGACGCGGTCGGCGATGTCGCGGGCGAAGCCCATCTCGTGCGTGGCGATGAGCATGGTCATGCCTTCGCGGGCTAGTTCTTTGATGACGGCTAGGACCTCGGCGACGAGCTCGGGGTCGAGGGCGCTGGTGACTTCGTCGAGGAGCATGAGGTTGGGGCGCATCGCGAGTGCCCGCACGATGGCAACCCTCTGCTGTTGCCCGCCGGAGAGCCTGTCGGGGTACTCGTTTTGTTTGTCGAGGAGGCCGAAGCGGTCGAGGAGGGCGCGGGCGTTCTCTTCGGCTTCCTGGCGGTTCTGCTTCAGGGCTTCGCGTGGGGCTAGGGTTATGTTGCGCAGGACCGTCATGTGGGGGAAGAGGTTGAAGGCCTGGTAGACGATGCCGATGCGGCGCCGGATGCGGTTGGCGGCCACGCCTTCGGCGGTGATCTCCTCCCCTTCTACCACGATGCGGCCGGAATCTATCGGCTCGACCAGGTTGACGCACCTCAGTAGCGTGGACTTGCCCGAGCCGGAAGCTCCGATCAGGCACACCACCTCATGCGGCTCGACCACGAGGTCTATGCCCCTGAGTACCTCGTTCTCCCCGAAGGACTTGTGGACGTTTTGGAGGAGCAGGGCGGGACGTTCGCTCATGCCAGGGGTCCCGCTTCGCGGCGGCGTTTGTCGCGGGCTATGAGGCGGTCCGTGAAGCGGGCCAGGGGGATGGTGATCAGGACGAACAGGAAGGCTGCGACGACGTAGCTTGAATAGTTGAACTCGGAGGCGCTGTAGATCTGGGCAGCCCTCGCCGCCTCCACCGAGCCGAGCACGGAGACGAGCGCCGTGTCCTTCTGGAGGCCTATAAAGTCGTTGAGTAGGGGTGGGATCACCCGCCTTATCGCCTGCGGCAACACCACGAACCGCAAAGACTGCCAGCGCGTAAGCCCCAGGGAGCGGGCGGCGGCGTTCTGGCTCTCGTGGACGGACTCGATGCCAGCCCTGTAAACCTCGGCGACGTAGGCCGAGTAGACGAGGACCAGCGAGACCACCCCGTAGGTAACGTCGGGGAGGTACGAGACGAAGGGCAACCCCAGGCCTGGTACCCCGAACCCGATCATGTACAGGACCAGGATCAAAGGTACTCCCCTGAAAAGATCCGTGTACGCCACAGCCACGAGCCGAAAAGGAAAGAACACGGGTCCCGGTATCCCCCGTACCACCGCTATGATGAGGGCGAGGATTAGGATAAGCACCTCGGAGACGGTGAAGATCTTGACGTTCAGCAAGAACGCCCCGAGCACCGAAGGGTTGGTCCCTGAGCCGATGAGCGATTGCCAGAGGTGATGAGGGTTGAAGAACCGTTCGGCGACGATCCCGCTCCCCGGCGAGAAGACCACGACAACCGCGATGACGGCGAAGAACAGCACCGTGCTCGCGCTCGAAACCAGGACCCCGCGGTTGCCGAGCGCCCGCGAGCCGCGGGACGCGGAGGGTCCTGGGGCGCCGGGACCTCCCCCTTTCAAGTTACTTCTCGAGGGTGGGGACGTCCAGGTACTGCTGCAGGTGCTCTTTCTTCAGCTTCTCTAAAGTCCCGTCTTCCTTCATGGAGGTGAGTGCCTCGTTCACGCAGCCGACGAGCTGGTTGTTCTGTTCGAGGAGGATTCCGAACTGTTCGCTACGTGGGTACTGTCCGATCACGGTCGAGCCGTCTATCACGTAGTCGCGCAGGTAGACTGTGGTAACCAGGTCGGTGACCAGGGCGTCGATCTGGCCGCCTTCCAGCGCGGACTTGGCGTCGTTGGTGGTGTCGTAGATCTTGGGTTCCTCTACCGGCTTCACGGTCTCGTTGATGAAGTCGAGGGCGGTCGTGCCGACCTGGGCACCTATGGTCAGGTCCTTGAGGTCGGAAATGCTCTTCGCGCGCGAGGCCGGGTTGTCCTTCATCACGAGCACGCCTTGGGTGTTTTCGAAGTAGCCCTGCGAGAACTCGACGGCCTTCTGGCGTTCGGGGGTGATGGTGACCTGGCCGATGTAGAAGTCGAAGTCTTTCGCGCCGGGGGCATAAGATTTGTTGAAAGGTTCGGCAACCCACTTAATAGAGAGGTCCATGCGCTTGGCGATCTCGTTTGCCACGTCGCCTTCGTACCCCGAGTAGTGCTTGGGGCTTCCCTTGAACCACGGCGCATAGGCCGGCCTGTCCGTGGCGACCGTCAGCGTGCCCTCCGAGTAGAGTGGCGGGTTATCCATCTCGCACCTGTCCGTGGCCCCCGACTCCTGCGCCGATTGTCCGCCGCAGCCGGCCAGCAGTAGGGCGACGAGGAGGAGTCCGATCAGGGTACACCGCTCTCTCACGCGCTTCTCTCCGATCCCGTCTCTAGACGAAAGGTGATGGCCGGAAGAGGCCATCGTATACCGCAGCAAGTATAGATTCGCCCCGCAAGCGTTGCAATCGACCGCGATAGCCTTCGATCGGGGTAACCCCGGACCGCAGACGCTGTTAGTCTGGTTGCGATAAGGTACTTTGGGGAACAATGCAGGAAATTTGGTCGAGGGAGGAGCATTCGAGATGAGCGAGGCGGAACAACAACGCGAAACCAGCCCCCTCCTGAGCGAGCGCGGCGTCACGACCATAAGCGACACGGTCGTCTCCCAGCTGGCCGGCATGGCGGCCCGGGAGGTCGAGGGCGTGCACATGGGCGGGGGCGTGTCGAGGACGGCAAGCGGAGTCTTGGGGAGCATAACCGGCTCGGAGAGCAAGACCAGCGGCATCTCCGTCGAGGTAGGCAGGACGGAGACGGCCATAGACCTCAAGATGGGCGTCGAGTACAACAGAAACATCCTCCAGACCGTCGATGAGGTGCGGCGCATGATCACCGACCGCGTGGAGAGCATAACGGGGCTCCGCATCAAAGAGCTAAACGCAACCATCACCGACATAACCTTCCCCGAAAAGGAACAGAGACTCCTCATCGGCTCGGGCACGAGCACCCGGGAAGACAGCACCGAGTCCACCGCAGCGGATACCACCGCAACGGAAAGTGAACCCGAGGTTCAGACGACGCAGGAGAGCGAGCCCGCTCCCGACGTCAGCGAGACCACGCAGGTGGAAACCACGCAGGTCGAGACCACCGACAGCACCGCGGACGAACCCGAGGAAGCGTCCACCGTGGAGGAAGGTCCCCCCGAAGAGAGCGAGACCACGGAAGTGCGCACGGAGGAGCAGCCGGCGGACGAAACCCCCGAAGCATCCGAAGAGGCACAAGAGACGACCGCGAAGACCGAGACGACGCAAGAGGTGCGCGCGGAAACCCCCGAAGAGCCGGAGGTGCGCCCGGAGTCCGAAACCCCGGAGGAGCCGGAGACAGGACCCGAGACCCCTGAGCCGGATACGCCGGAGGCCAGGATGAGGCGTCGCGCAGAGGAGCGCGCCAGGCGCCGCCGCCGTCGCTCCCAGGAGAGCTAGGCGCGGTGGCCGTAGACCTCTTGCGGCCACACGCCGCACTTGGAGAAGCCCGAAGAGTTCCGAACGCTCCTCTTCGGTTTCCTGGAAGAGAGTTGAGAGGAAAGATCACGATGGACAGGACAACACACTCTCCGCGCATAACCCATCTCTCCTGGGGCCGCCTGGAGACCGAGGGCGGCGCCTTCAAGGACGCCAGGCTCTACCCCGGCGGCGCCGAAGAATGGGATTGGAACGAGACAGGCACGAGCCACGATCCTGGCATACAGCCGGCCGACGTGGAGCGGCTGCTGGAGCGCGGCGCCACGGTCCTCGTCCTCTCCAAAGGCTTCCACGAACGCCTCGGCATCGCTCCCGAGACGCGCAGCATGCTGGAAGAAAGTGGAGTACCAGCGCACATCGCGCAGACCGAAGAGGCCGCCCGCCTCTACGACGACCTGCGGCAGACGGAGAAAGTGGGAGCGCTCATCCACTCGACATGCTGATCTAGCATTTCAGCCCGCTATAACGGGATCAGGGCCCGTAGACGGAGACGACGTTGTGGTTGCCGGTGAACGGTTCCCGGTTCCAGCCGTCCCAGCGCTCCTTCAGACGCAACCCGGCGATCCGCGCCATGAGGTCGAGCTCCGCCGGCCACGCGTACCGGGTGACGATCGGGTTCAGGCTTATGCCCCCGGGTGACAGGGAGACGTGGCTCTCCTCGAGAAGCTGCCTCGCGGGATCGTAGCGGGCCACGTCAAGTAGCACCTTGTCGACACCTATGGCCTCCGCGTCGACGTATTGGTCGTCGCGTAAACGGTAGAGGAAGGCGGGGGAGTGGGCCTCGACCACGAACGAGCCGTCGTCGGTGAGGTGGCCGGCGACGTTCTCGAAGCAGCGTATTTGGTCTTCCTGCGTCAGGAGGTTGAAAAGCGTGTTGAAGACGATGTAGATCAGGCGGTAGGCGCCCGTTACAGGCACGTCGGCGAAGTCGCCCATGGTCACCGAAACGCGATCGCCGCCAGGCTTGATGCGCAACCGCTCGACCATGGCAGGCGAGAGATCCACGCCGTCGACGCGGACCCCGCGGGCGGCGAGCGGAAGCGCGATCCTCCCGGTGCCGACGGCGAGCTCCAGCGCGGGACCGCCTCCTGCCAGCCCCTCCAGGAATGCCACGGCCGCGGCCTCGTCACCACGTGGGGCATCGTCGTACGCCTCGGCGACCTCCTCGCCGAAGCTCATGCCCGGCTCATAATCCTTCATGGAAACCTCCTGTCGGGTTAGACTCGGCGCGTGACATGCAGCAAATATTCCCTGGTTTCGAGAGGGTTGTAGTCGGTCCGTGGCCTGGTCGGGATCGTGCCGGTGACAGGCCGGTAGCGGTCGAAGGCGTATTCCAGCACGTCCTCGCCGCGGGCTAGTGCCCGCAGCCTTTGCTGCAGCGCGTGGACCTTTGCCGCCGGGATTTCACCTTCCAGCGTGCACGACGAACCGTGCATCTCCTGCGTTTGCGGAACGGCGAGCTGCCGTGCCAGCTCGGAGAGCACCGGTCCTAGCGTGTCGGCGGGGACCTCCAGGTGGAAGCGGTGGATCGGCTCGCACACCGCGGTCCCTGCCTGCTTGAGGGCGCCCATCAGAACGAGCGGCGTAAGCAGGCGGAAGTCGGAGGCTGCCGTCCCAGGCCACCGCCGTGGCGGGGCCTGGTAGTCGCAGTCGGTCATTGTAATGGTACAGTCCGTGACCTCCCAGCCGTAGATGCCCTGGCGCAGGGTGTCCAGCACGGCGCGCTCCATGGCTTCGTGGAAGGCCTCTACGGTCTTGTAGACGTGTAGCGGTATCGACCCCACCTTGACATTAAGCCCGAAGCGCACCCCCGAGCCTGGCGCGGCAGGCTCGATGCGCAGCCCGATGGTGGCCAGGAACGGGGTGTCCGGCGAACGTGTCTCCGGGAGTAGTTTGATGGCTGCTCCGGTTCCGGTCGGACGCTCGATGCAGATCGTCGTCGTCTCGCGGAACTTCACGTCGAGGCCGTACTCGTCGGCCAGCGTGGCCCCGATCACTTCCTTCTGCACCTCGCCGTAGAGCGAGAGGTAGAGCTCCTGCCTTACGTCGTCCTGGCGGAGGTCGATCAGGGGGTCCTGGTCGGCGAGCTGGGCGAGCGCAGCGTAAAGGGCACCTTTTTCGTCGGGACGGCAGGGCACGACGGCGGTCTCGAGCGTCGGAGGGGCGAAATGGTGGCGCCCCGCCGGCCTCGCTTCGCCGATCGCATCGCCGATGCGGACATCTTCCAGGCCCCAGAGCTTCCCGATCCGGCCCGGCCCGACGGACGTGCTCCGGACCGACGAGCCACGGTCGAAGACGTTTATGGCGGTGACCTTCCCCGCGTCACCCCGAAGGTGCAACCGGTCCCGCACTCGTACCCTTCCGGAGAACATCCGGACGTACGCGATCTTCTCTCCCGCCATACCCCTATCGACCTTGAAGACGGTGCCCGAGACGGGGCCGTCCTCATCACCCTCGGATACGGGCAGCAGCTCTGTGATCCCGGAGATCAGAGCCTCCAGGCCAGCCCCCGTAACGGCAGAGCCGAAAAACACGGGATAGACCAGCGCCCGTCCCGTCTGCGCCGCAAGCTCCCGGCGAAGCCGCCGGTATGAGATCTTCGTGCCGTCCACGTACTCCTCCAGGAGCGTATCGTCGTTGTCGGCGAGCAGCTCGACCAGTTCATAAACAAACCCGGCGTCGGCTTCTCCGTACGGCGTACACAGGGCGCCGCGGGTGCCGAGACCACTGATCGTCCCCATCGGGACGATCGCCGGTGTCAACTTCTCGGAGATGCCGCGCAGAAGGCTCTCCGACCGTGCCCCCCTGCGGTCGATCTTGTTCACGAAGATCAGGGTAGGGATGCCCAGCCGCCCGAGCGTCCGCACCAAAATGCGGGTCTGCGCCTGCACGCCCTCGACGGCGGAGACGACGAGCACGGCGCCGTCTAGAACGTCGAGCACGCGTTCGACCTCGGCGATAAAGTCGGGGTGGCCGGGGGTGTCTATGAGGTTGATCTCCACGCCGCCCACGACGAAGGAGACGACGGCAGACTTTATGGTGATGCCGCGCTTCTGTTCGAGTGCCAGGGAATCCGTCTGGGTGTTGCCGCGATCGACCGAGCCGATTTCATCGATGATACCGGCGGCAAAGAGCAGCCGCTCGGTGAGGGTGGTCTTACCGGCGTCTACATGCGCCAGGATGCCAAGGTTCAAAGTGCCCATAGAGCGTCATGTCCTCTTGATAGGTGGCGATTACCTCCCGGATAGACATGTACGCCTGACGCATCTCTTTCTCCTCGGTTGACCGGCTGCCACACTAAGTACATCACACCGCCACATGAACCGTCAACCGGCGCATCGGGTACATGTTCCCGTCCGCGAGGACGTTTGCCGGTTGGAAACGACGAGCGCGACCATACAATTCCCTTACGGCATTCAGGCCGGTCCCGAGCGGTGAAAGAGGGAGAGTGACCCGTGGGCAAGAGGCAGTCTTACGAGCCGGGAACGTTCAGCTGGGTCGACCTCTCGACCCCAGACTCCGAGGGTGCGAAGGCCTTCTACGCCAACCTGTTCGGCTGGGAGTTCAGGGACGATGAGATCCCCGGCGGAGGCGTCTACACGATGTGCTTTCGCCAGGGCGACGCGGTCGGCGCGATCGTCGAGCAGGACGAACAGCCAGCCCACTGGAACAACTACGTCTCCGTCGAGAGCGCCGACGAGACCGCCGCGAAGGCGAGGGACCTCGGCGCCACCGTGGTCGAGGACCCCTTCGACGTTATGGAGTTCGGCCGCATGGCCGTGCTCGCCGATCCCGGCGGCGCAATGCTCTGCGTCTGGGAGACGCGCTCGCACATCGGCGCAGGAAGGGTCAACGACCTCGGCTGCATGAGCTGGAACGAGCTCCAGACCCGCGACTCCGAGTCAGCAGGCAAATTCTACAGCGCCCTCTTCGGCTGGGAGGCAGACCCCATCGAGCAAGACGGAGCCCTGGTATACACCACGATAAAGAACGCCGGTTCCCAGAACGGCGGCTTCATGCCGATGTCGGAGGAGTACGGGGACGCCCCTTCGTTCTGGCTCCCGTACTTCACGGTCTCTTCCTGCGACGAGACTGTAGAGAAGACGCGCGGCTCTAGCGGCGCGTTGTTAGCCGGGCCCATGAACCTGCCCGCGGGTAGGATCGCGGTCCTCGCCGATCCCCACGGCGCGCCGTTCGCCCTCTTCGAGGGCCCGACCGACGACTAGAACGATTCGCAAGGGATAAACTCTATTACGAACCGCGCTGTCAGCACCCAGCAGGTCAGCCAAAGGAAGCTGACCTGCTGAAATGCTGAAGTGCTGACAAGCTGAAATGCTGAACCCCACGGAAGGATGGCGCGTGCAGAGTAACAGACCCGCCATATTGGCAGAAGGTTTACGGAAGAGCTACGGCAAGGTTAGGGCGCTTGACGGTTTGGACTTGCGCGTTGAGGAGGGCACGGTCCTGGGCGTCCTCGGGCCGAACGGGGCTGGCAAGACGACCGCGATCCGTATTTTGAGTACGCTTCTGGCGCCAGACGCCGGCAGGGCCGAGGTCGCCGGCCTCGACGTGGTGCGGCAGGCCGATGAGCTACGCTCGCGCATCGGGCTCACGGGCCAGTACGCCGCCGTCGACGAGTACCTCACCGGGCGCGAAAATTTGGAGATGGTCGGCAGGCTCTACCACCTGCCCAGAAAGCAGGCCCGCGGGAGGGCCGACGAGCTCCTTGAGCGCTTCGACCTCGTGGATGCGGCCACGCGGCTGGTCAAGACGTACTCGGGCGGCATGCGGAGGCGGCTGGACCTCGCTGCAAGCCTCGTCCTCTCGCCGCCAGTGCTCTTCCTCGACGAGCCGACAACCGGGCTGGACCCGAGGAGCCGCATCTCCATGTGGGACATCATCGGTGAGCTGGTCTCCGGCGGGACGACGCTCCTGCTCACCACGCAGTACCTGGACGAAGCGGACAGGCTCGCGGACAGGATCGCCGTCGTCGACGCGGGGCGTGTGATCGCCGAGGGCACCTCGGCCGAGCTCAAGGCGCGGGTCGGCGGCGAGAGCCTCGAGGTTACCTTGGCACAGGGAGGCAGGCTCGAGGCGGCGGAGGGTGTGCTCGGGCGGTACGCCCACGGCGACGTGCGCGTCGACGCCGAGCGCCGGTACGTGGGCGCGACCGTGGCCGGCGGTCCCGGCCTTCTCGCGACCGTCGTCAGGGACTTCGACGCTGCCGGGGTACAGGTGGACGAGCTCGGACTGCACCGTCCCACCCTCGACGACGTCTTCCTCACCCTCACGGGCCACGCGGCGGAGCACGAGGATGCGCAGGACGGGCTGGTCGACGAGAAGGAGATAGCATGAGCGCGGTTACGGGTGGCGGCGGGGTGCAGCCGCGTACGCACAGCAAAATCTACTGGGCGCTTGCCGACGGGTGGGTGCTCGCCAAGCGCAACCTCGTCCAGATCCCACGCATACCCGAGCTTCTGGTCTTTGCGACGATTCAGCCTGTCATGTTCGTGCTGCTCTTCCGCTACGTGTTCGGCGGCGCCATCGACGTTGGGGGCGAGAGCTACGTCAACTACCTCATGGCCGGCATCTTCGTCCAGACCGTTGCCTTCGGCTCCGTGAGCACCGGCATTGGCCTCTCCGAGGATCTGCAAAAGGGGCTCGTCGACCGGTTCCGCTCGCTGCCCATGGCCCGCTCCGCCGTTCTTACGGGTCGCACCATCGCCGACCTCGTCCGTAACCTCTTCGTCGTCCTCGTAATGTTGGGCGTCGGTGTCCTCATAGGTTTCCGTCCCGAGGCGGGTCTCGCGGGGTGGGCCGGGGCCATCGGGCTCCTGCTCTTGCTCAGCTTCTCGTTCTCCTGGATCGGGGCGACCGTGGCGCTCCTCCTGCGGAGCACCGAGGCCGTGCAGTCGGCCGGCTTTATCTGGCTCTTCCCGCTCACCTTCGCCTCCAGCGCCTTCGTCATGACGAACAACATGCCCGGCGTGCTCAAGTCCTTCGCCAACCA
>JBKPSF010000102.1:0-6497 GCA_046734875.1 Actinomycetota bacterium
GCTTTTCGTGTCTGGAAGGGCGATGAGGCCCGTGCGCGGCGCCTTCGAAAGGCAGCGGGCGTTCGTGGCGGACGCCTCCCACGAGCTGAAGACGCCGCTCACCCTGATCAGGGTAGACGCTGAAGTGATGGGCCGCCGTCCCAAGGATCGCGAAGATAGGGAAATCCTGCAGCACTTGCTCGGGGAGACGATGAGGATGGACGCGATTCTCTCCGACCTTCTCTTGCTCGCGCGGCTCGACGCCGGCGAAACGCCGATGGTACGTGAGACGTTCGATCTGAGCACGGTTCTCACCGAGGCGGCCGACCGCTTCGAGACCGAGGCGGCCGTCGAAGACATCGGCCTGGTCGTCGACGTCGAGAGAAAGCTCAACGCCACAGGCGACAGAGAATATGCGCGACGGATACTGGGCGCGCTGCTCGACAACGCCCTGAGATACACACCCACGGGGGGCAGCGTCACCGTAGAAGGTCGCTCGGAAGACGGTAGGATCGAGGCGACCGTACGGGATTCCGGGCCCGGGATCCCGCCGGAGCAGCTTCCGCACGTCTTCGACCGTTTCTACCGCGTCGATGCCGCCCGCACGAGGAAAGAGGGCGGAACGGGGCTCGGTCTCGCCATCGCCCGTGGTCTCGCCCGTGCCCACGGCGGTGATCTCACGGCCGCCAACGCAAACGGCGGAGGCGCGATCTTCAACCTGAGCCTGCCGGCCGCGCCACACCAGGGATAGCCGGAAATGGCTAGACCGAATGGGAAAGGGCTAGAAAAAGATCATCGATCATCTCGACGGCTGGTCTGCCCATCCGGGCTATACTCTACATGGAGCATAATGTCGCGTCGCAAGAAGGTGATCCCGGTGAAGGCGAATGCGTCGGCGGTCTTCACGAGGCGTGCAGACCGCAAGACCACGATCGGGCGTGCAATTCGGTGGCACGTCGTTTCTGGATTCGCCGGTTCCACAGCCACGTTGTTGGTTGCCCTGCTCGTATCTACATTGCTATGGTCGATCCTGTTAGTCCTGCCGGCCGGGGCCGAGCTCTCCGAGACGGGGCCCGTAGATCCCGAGACGGGGTTCCCGGCCTGGCTCGAGGACGGGAAGGGGTTGCGGCTGGAACCTTGCTTTACCTACCCGAACTGTCCTCAGGATGGTGGAGGATCATCCTCTGTGGCCTCTGATCAGGAGGGCGATGTCGTTTACTGGTCCGCAACGTCGAAGATATCGAACGAAGACGGCGTCAAAGCGCTGCTGGCCATGAGCACCCGGGGTGACTTCCGGGAAGGCCCGGCACCCACCGGGCAGCGGGTCTACAACCGGATCAGGATCAGGGCCGACGGCCTCGTACCCGGCGCGACGTACAGGGTTACTTATCCGTACGGGACGGAGACGTTCACCAACGTAGCCGGTGGGCGGCGAGGTATCGACTTCACGGAAGACATAGGTTGCCTTCAGGCCCCGTGCGGCGGCTTCACGTCGGCCCTGAACGGCCGCGTAGGCCCCTGGCTCACGTGGACCGCGCTCGCCTCATCCGACGATGGACCGCCCGCCGGGTATATCGGTGATCCCTCCAGGCCTCATGGGGTTATCGGCAGCCCTGTCCTGGACTCGGGCAGCGAACCACAGAACTACTTCGAGATCGAAGGCCCCGATGTCGGGGGACCCGGGGACGACGTGGTTCGCAACAATATGTTCGCGCTCGGCGGCAAGGTCCACGGTCTCGCCGTGTCGGCGAACCCGAAGGGTGGGGTTTACGATCTGGGCTCGTCCGTGACGCTGACGTGCTCAGACCCTGCGGCGAAGATCTTCTACACCACAGACGGTAGCGAGCCGTCCGCACACAGCACGCCGTACGAGGGCCCGATCCAGGTGGAGGCGCCGACGACGCTCGAGTTTATGGCGATCGGACCGGCCGACGAAACGGGTAACCGACCCCGCTCACCGATCTCGACCGAAACCTACGAGTAGGGTGCCCGATCCCGGCAGAGGGTATTGTGTCTAGGGAATCAGTCCGAAGCCGAGGTCATCCTTGTATCGTTCCAGGTCGTCCCGGAGCCCTGGATGAGAGAGCGGCTCGTGTAGTACTGGGCGCTTTGGGAGAGAAGAGACTCCCCTCTCGTAGAAGGCGATTGCCCCACGGTAGGCATTCATCGAGGAGCCGTAGAGCACTCCGTGTAGTTCCGGGAAGGCGGCGTGTATATTCTTGGACCAGCCACGCACCACGGAGCGACGTCCGGAGCTTATTTCTGTAGAAGAACCCATTCGCGTCGGCCAGTTACCGAGGAGGTCCAGCAACCTCACATCGTGCGTCAGTTCGAAGCCGACAAGCCACGGGCTGCGTCTCCTGAGGCTTATGTTGCGAGTCTCCTGGAAAACTTCGGCAACGCATGTCTTGACGTCCCACGCTCCGTAGAGTATCCCGAGTTCGGGATGGTCTCTTTGCGGCGATGGATGGTGGTCGAATCGGGCGCCCGCGAGCGGCCCAAAGCTCCTGAACTCATCCCAGGATCCCGGATGCTCGCCGCCCTGGAAGTACACCCTGAAAAGGAGCGTACCTTCCCCGAGTACGGCTTCCTCGGGTCCCTCCTGGCGCATGCGTTGCATACCGGGAGATTTTGGCAGCTTCACCATACAGAGAGAGGTAACGCCGGATGAGGACGCCCTACAATTCCCTTGCCATCGGCAGGAGAGGAGCTGCGGAGCCTCCGGAGATCAACCACTCCCGCGGAGAGAGGACCTCCCCTTCTTCGCCCGCGAGGAGGTCCGGGTTCGGGCTCGTCAGCCAATCTTCGACCTCCACAGGATGGAGATCTTCGGGTAGAGTCTGCAGCACTCTACCTATACCGGGTACAAGATCCCTCTCGTGAAACTGTACCTGCGGAAATCTCCGCTCCTTGCCCACGGCGATCGCGTAGAGTGAGCGGTCTGCGATGCGCTGGCGCACGCGGCTTGGCTTGACGCCGAGCACCTTTTGCACCTCATCCTCGGTCAAGGCCAGAGCCATCATCGTCGCGTACCTTTCGACGGTACGGGTAGCCGCATCGTCTTGCCCCTCGTATGCCTCCAGGGTCAGCCCGCCCCTCTTCAGGACTTCGGCTTCTTCGGAAGTGAACTGCCGGGCCGGCTCGCGGCCCACGATCCCAACGGGCAGCGTGCCGATCGAGTAGGCGATCATCTCCCGCACATCTCCCTCGATCTCTTCGAGGCTTCTGAATACCCCGCGTTCGCGCAGTTGTCTCTCGGAAAGGTTCACGACGCTCTCCTAACAATTCCTAACTTTGCTAATGGTTGTTAACAGTCTACTCCAGAGAGGCCGTGAAGTACAGGGCAGGTTCTTGCATCTCCTTCCTACCGCCGGCGCCTTTCCGAGATTCGACCCTATACCATTGGTCGAGCGTCGCGGTGAACTATCAGGACCTGCCGCCCGTATAACGGGACATACATCTCAGCGGGGCCGACGGGTTTACCCCCTCCTTGTTACCGTCGGCCCCTTCCTCATGCACGCGCCACGCCGCGCGGGCCTGGGGCACCGAAAACCGCTGCCGGTACAGAGAAACGTCAGTTGCGCCACATGGTGCTTGCCACGGTGAACGTTTGGTGGCTCCTTTCCGTAATACTGGATAGCATGTCATCAACCGGCGAAGAGAGCAATGAGCGGACCCGCGCCTACCGGAAGAAAGAAGATGAACGCCGAAGGACCGGATCGGGCCCGCGGAGCCGCCGGCAGACCGCGACGGGACGGCGGGGCTAGCGCCACCTTCCGCGCCCGGGTCGACGGCGGCATCTTCTGCTCTGAAAACAGGGGCCATAGATGCCGCGGTGGCGGTGGCTACGGCGGTGGTCGGCGGTAAAGCGCCGTAAGATGAAGAGGATCCTCCTAACAGGGACGTACCGAACCACTGGGCGACTCAGGCAGCATAAGAAGGACGACGGATGCACCCTCGCTCGACAGCGAAGCAGGACTGCGTGCCGCCTACGACGAGTTCGGCGACGAGCTCTACAGGATGACCCGCAGAGCGTTGGGCGACGACAGCCTGGCCGAAGAGGCGCTGCAGGAGACCTTCCTAAGGGCCTGGCGCTCCGCCGACCGCTACGATCCGCGGAGGAGCTCCCTAAGGACCTGGATGTTCGCCATCGCCCGCAACGTCACCATAGACCTGGCCAGGGCGCGTTCGGCGCGCCCGCAGCGCGCGGGGACGGAGGTGGAGCGTGCTGGGGGCGCGGAAGACACCGCCGAGGAGTCCCTTCGCGCGTGGGAGATGGAGGAGGCGCTACGGCGCATAAATCCGCACCACCGCCACGCGATAGTGGAGACCTACCTTCGCGACAGGCCCTGCGCGGATGTGGCGGTCGAGGCCGGCGTGCCTGTCGGCACCATGCGCAGCCGCCTCTACTACGGTCTGAAGGCGCTGCGCTCGGTGCTTGAGGAGAGGGAGTGGACCGGATGACCGTGCCCGAAGGGTGCCACCTTTACCGGGAACGGATCGGCGCGTTCCTGCTCGGCAAGCTCGACGAGGGAGAGTTCGAGGCCGTGCGGGCGCACCTGAATGGCTGCCCCGACTGCTGGGCGGAGGCAAGGGAGCTGCAGCCCGTGGTCGCGGCCCTCGCGGACGCCGATCCCGACCGGATCGAGGAGGATGTTTCGCCTCCCGAGGACCTCGAGGAATCGACCCTGGCACCGATCTTGGGGGAGATCCACCGCGTACGACAGCGCGGCCGGCGGTCCCCGTGGTCGACGCTGGCCGCGGCGGCGGTCTGCATCCTCGCGGTGGGTCTCGCCGGGTTCGCCTGGCTTCTGGAGCCCGCGGTCGCCCTGGTGGAGCCGCTCTCGTTCTCCGTGGAGCCCGACATGCACGTCGTCGACGGTCACCTGATCGAGCATCCCTGGGGCACCGAGATCGAGCTCATCGTCTCCGGGGCGCACGACGGCCAGACTTACAGGGTCACGCTCGTAAGCGAGGACGGAGAACGGGTCGACGCCGGCACCTTCATCGGCACCGGGGATGAGCCGGTGAAGGGCACGTTCAGCGCCGCGCTGTCGCGCGCGGACGCGGCCAGGCTGGAGGCCCGCACACCCGGTGGCGAACTGGTGTTCTTCGCCAAGATTCCCGAAAAGCCCAGGGACCTGGTGCGTGACTGGCCGCTGTTCGGTGTCCTTCCCTGGGCGGACCAGCACCTCGAGAACGAAGTAATGAAGCCGAGCGGTCCCGAGGATCCGGGGGGACCGACGCATAAGGAACAAAGAGACCCCGGTTCTGGGGGCGGGACACCACTTCCCGAGGGGAGCCCGCCCGAGAGCGACCCCAAGGGGCCATCACCCCCCGGCGGCGGGAAGCATGGGGCGACGCCGAAAGAAAGCGCACCCGGAGGTGGTCAACCCCCTTCTGTGCCATCCTCTCCCGGACCATCTTCCCCCGGGCCATCCTCTCCCGAGCCAGACCCTTGTAAGGGTCCACCCGAGGAGCAATCGCCGACATGCTACCAGTACCAATCTCGACCTTGAGCGGCTGATTTACGGCGGGCCTTCCGCTTGCGCGATCCCGCTTCCGAAGATCTGAGGTCGGTTCCGAGCGGGTCCTTTTCCCGCGTTCCGATCCTCCGGTGCGCGCCTGGCAGAATGGAAGACCGCCAGATCCTCGCGTAGTACCCACCATGGTGAATGTTCTGAGACCCTCATACGTAATACCGGACAGCATGCCACCAGCCGGGGAAGAAAGCGATAGAGGTGGTGAAAGTCAAGGGAGGCGTTCGAACGAAGGGGGTGACGGTACACGGAAGTACGATACAGGCATCGGAGTGTTCTGCTATGCAGTAGAACACGAGGATCCTGTTTAGGTCCGAAAGTATTGCGTGGCATGTACGTCTGATGTGGCATGCGTTTATCAGTAGGAAAGTGCGGCGGGGATGACCCTCCGTCCGAAGGTAAGGAGTTAGGGAATGCTTAGAAGGGTAACTCTATTGGCCGCCGTGGTGGCGGTCCTCAGCGTAATGGTCGCGGGCGCAGCGTGGGCTGTGAACAAGACCGGTACCAACGGCGCGAACACCCTGGTCGGCAGCGCCTCCTCGGACAATCTCTACGGTGTGGGCGGCGACGACACTCTCAAGGGGCTGGAATCCGGTGACTACCTCGTCGGCGGTCGGGGCGCGGACACTGTCTACGGCGGTCCTGGTAACGACGAGGTGTACGGCGGCCAAGGTGGCGACGACCTGCGCGGCGGCGGCGACGAAGACTACGTCGTGGGCCAGGGTGGACCCGACATCCTCCGTGGCAGCGACGGAGACGACGAGCTCTACGGGTCGGACGGGGTCGAGGGCAACGACTTCGTGACCGGCGGCCCCGGGACCGGCGACTTCTGCCAGGCTGACTCGTTCGACGAGATCGACTCCTCGACCTGCGAGGCCGTCGAGATCACTACCGTCTAGTAGATCTCGCTGACGACACCAGAAGGACTTCTTCGGGGTGACCGTCGAGGAGCAACCCCGAGGTCAAAGCCGAAGTCTG
>JBKPSF010000103.1:0-19334 GCA_046734875.1 Actinomycetota bacterium
CGACAACCGCGCCTTCAGGGCCAGCCGCTTCCTGCGCCGGCGTGAGTAGAGGTGCCCGGCGCCAGACGTACCCCGGTCGTCGATGCCGAAGGGGGTCGCGAGTCCCTCTCAGGGCAGCTTCTGTAGCAGGGTGCCATCCCAGCACTTCAGGGTAGAACCCGCGGAGGCCGGGGAGCGCCTCGACCGGCTGGCCGCGCGGCGTCTCGGGCTGAGCCGGAGCCTGGTGCAACGTCTGATCGAGATCAAGTCGTTGCTCGTCGACGGCGAGGAGACTTCTTCCTCCTCCAGAGCCAGGGACGGACAACTCGTCGAAGCGTGGCTTCCCGAGGAGGGAATCTCGCCGGAGGACATCCCCGTCCCAACAGTCTACGAAGACGAATCTATCCTGGTGGTAGACAAGCCGGCTGGCCTCGTCGTGCATCCCGGCGCCGGCAACCCGTCGGGTACGCTCGTGAACGCGCTCCTTAGCAGGGGCATAGCCGGGGGGGACGACCCGTCCAGGCCCGGCGTCGTCCACCGTCTCGACCGCGACACCTCCGGCTTGATGGTGCTCGCCAAAGGAGAGCCCGCGTACTCGAGGCTCGTCGAGATGATGTCGGCCCGACGCGTGGACCGCGTCTACAGGACGCTCGTGGTGGGTGAAGGTCTGCCAGATACGGGAACCGTCGACTCGCCGGTGGGCCGCGACCCGGACAACCCCACGCTCATGACCGCGGGCGTGGGTAAACCGGCCATCACGCACTTCGAGGCCCTCGCGGAAGCCGGGGGACACACGATGCTCCTGGTTCGGCTCGAGACTGGTAGGACGCACCAGATCCGGGTCCACCTCTCGGCCATCGGGCATCCCGTTTACGCCGATCCGCTGTACGGAAAGCCCGTCCCCGGCCGCCGTCTCTGGCTGCACGCCGAGCGGCTCTCTTTCGCGCATCCCGTCACGGGAGAGGAGCTCGAGTTCCGGTCGGAGATCCCAGACGATCTCCGAAATTCCGCCACCGGGTTTGACGGCTCCTATTAGGCCTTTGACGACCCGGTGCGGGGATCTCACGGTCCATCGACTTCCAACGCCAGGGATTTTCGTCCCTCGTTGACACGCTATTTTGGCGTGTGTACCATCGGCGGTCTGGGGGAAGCCGGAGGGCTAGCTATCGGCTACGCTACGTTTTCTGGATGCGACCGGGCAGGGAGAAGGAGGAGAAGGGTGCTGTTGATCGAGAAACCTCGGGCTGAAGAGACCCGCAGGTACGAGATGCTCGTGGGTGGCGAGTGGGTCGAGGCCCGCTCGGGCAAGACCCTGGAGAGCGTCAATCCCTACACGGGCAGGGTGTGGGCCACCGCACCCGAGGCGGGGGAAGAGGATGTGGACCGTGCGGTGCGCGCCGCCCGCGAGGCCTTCGACGAGGGTCCCTGGGGACGCATGACCGGCACCGAGCGGGCGCGGCTGATGCGCCGCCTGGCCGAGCTAGTCGCCGAGAACGCCGAGAGCCTCGCCGTCGTCGAGACCACGGACAACGGCAAGCTCTTGAGGGAGATGAGCGGCCAGTTGCGTTCGCTTCCGGAGTGGTACTACTACTTCGCCGGGTCGGCCGACAAGATCCAGGGCGACACCATCCCCTCACACAACCCCGACTTCTTCGTGTACACGAGAAAGGAGCCCGTTGGGGTGGTCGGCGCGATCGTGCCGTGGAACTCGCCGCTTCTTTTGCTGACCTGGAAGCTGGCCCCCGCCCTCGCCGCCGGCTGCACCTTCGTGGCGAAAACGGCCGAGCAGACGCCGGCCTCAACGCTGGAGTTCGCCAAACTCTTCGAGGAGGCGGGCTTCCCACCGGGCGTCTTCAACGTCATAACCGGCTACGGCACCCCCACGGGTTCGGCCCTGGTCCGCCACCCCGGGGTGGACAAGGTGGCGTTTACCGGCTCCACGGAGACCGGCAAGCTGGTCATGAAGGACGCCGCCGACCACATCGCCAAGGTCTCCCTGGAGCTGGGCGGCAAGTCCCCCAACATCGTATTCGAGGACGCGGACCTGGAGGCCGCCGCCAACGGGGTGGTCTCCGGCATCTTCGCCGCCACGGGACAGACGTGCATGGCGGGCTCCCGGCTCTTCGTACAAGAAGCTCTCCACGACGAGCTGGTCGAGAGGCTCTCCGAAAAAGCCAGGAACATAAAGCTTGGCAACCCTTTAGAGTCCGAGACCGAGATGGGACCCATCGCCTTCAAGGAACAGCTCGACAAGGTGCGGGGCTACGTGGACGCCGGCAGGGAGGAGGGGGCTGAGGTGGTCTACGGCGGCGGTTCTCCCGAAGATCCCGCGCTCGCCGACGGCTACTTTATCCAGCCGACGATACTGACGGGCGTCGACAACACCATGAGGGTCGCGCGCGAGGAGATCTTCGGCCCCGTCCTCTCCATTATACCCGCCGCCTCGGAGGAGGAAGTAGTGCGGCAGGCCAACGACACGCCCTACGGGCTGGCGGCAGCCGTGTGGACCCGAGACGTCCAGCGGGCGCACCGGGTGGCGCACGCCCTCAGGGCGGGAACGGTCTGGATCAACGCCTACCGCGCCGTCGGCTTTACCGCGCCGTTCGGCGGCTACAAGCAGAGCGGCGTAGGCCGCGAAAACGGCCTGGAGTCCGTGGGCGAGTACACCCAGACCAAGACCGTCTGGGTCGAGCTCTCCGGCAAGACACGCGATCCGTTCACGCTCGGCTAGAGACGCAGGCTTTCGAGCTGGTGAACCCGTGTCAGCGTTCCTCGCTTTTACGTCCACGGGGAAGCGCTCAGCGCGGACTTTCGTCAGGGTGAACCTTCGGCGCGCGCACGGGCAGGTTCGAGAGGATCAGGGCCGCTGCCACGACGAACGCCGTCCCGAGCCCGTACGCGCCGCCCAAGGCTCCCAGGGCAGCCGGGCCCGCAACGCCCCCGACACCGAAGAAGATGAGGGCCGCCGTGAAGCCTTCCGAAGGTCGTTCGTCGAAGACCGTCGAGCTCCACACGGAGAGAAGCGCGCTCATGAGCATCACCCCCGCCCCGTAGAGCACCGCCGAGGCGCCCACGGCCGCAAGCGACGCCGGCAGCAAGCCGAGCAGGCCCGCGCCGGCACCGAGGCAGAGTAGCGTGAGTTTGAGGGTCGGCCCCAGGCCCACGCGCTCGACGAGGTCTCCCGTCAGCAGGCCCGCGAAGCCCGCCACCCCCAGGGCGACGTAAAGCGTGGGACCGGCGTTCGGCAGGGGGGCGCCGGCGGAGGAGACGAGGTCGGCGTTGAACGACCAGTAGAAGGCGTTGACCGCCCCGAACGAGGAGGCCACGACGAACAGGGGGGCAGATCCGGCACGCAACAGCCACCCAACGCCCGGCCGGCGCCCGGGCGCCGCGTCTTCCTCGCCCGCCGCCGCTGCGCTTCGCGAGGCCGGCATCCGGGGCAGGAGCAGCGCGTTGAGGACGGCGGAGATGACCGCACCCGCGACGAACGCGAGCCAGGCGGCCCGCCAGGGCAGCCCGCCCACGGCGGCGGCGAGCGCGACCAGCCCCGAAGCCGCGATGCCGAGCGTGGTGCCCGTGCTCACCACCGACAGAACGCGCGTCCTCGAGTGGGCCCGCACCGTGTGCCGCGCCAGGTCGTTGTACGGTGACCAGCAGAAGCCCGCGGTCATCCCCGCCACGACGACGCCGCAGGCGAGCGTAGCCTTGTTCGGGGAGACGGCCACAAGGAGCATCCCGACGGTGGCCGAAACGCCGCCCGCGGCGACGAGCAGCCGCGGCCCGAGGCGCGCGACGAGCAGGGCCGTGACCAACAGCGCGAGCAGGAACCCGCCCTGGAGCCCGCTCCCTATAACACCCACTAACCCTGTCGAGAGCCCGTACTCCTCCCTGAAGTCCGGGGCGAAGAGGCCGTAGCCGGTGCGAGCCGGCCCGTAAGCAACCGCGGTCGCAGCGAAGCCCGCAAGCCCCACCCGCAGCCCGCCGTTCACCCTCGGGAAGATCCCGGCCGAGCCACAGCAGCCGCAACGAGGTCCTCGGCAAGACCGCGGGCGCGGTCAACAACCCCCTCGTCGCCCTCCATGGCCGCCGTCACGCAAGCCCCCTCTAACAGCACGAACAGCCCCTCGGCCAAAGCCTCCGGTTCTTCGGCCCCTGCCCCCGAGGCCAGCTCCGCCAGGCGCTGGCGCATCGCCGCCTTGTGCTCCCTCACCACCGCTCGGGCCGGGTGCCCCCGGTCCGGGAACTCCGCGGCGCAGTTGATGAACGCGCAGCCCCTGAGCCCGCCCGAAACCACGGAATCCCGGTAGGCGTCGAAGACGGCCAAGAGCTTGTCCCCGGGCGACCCGTGCTCCGCCAGCTTACCCTCCAACAGCTCCCACCAGCGCGCGTCGCGCTCGCGCAGGTAGGCGCACAGCAGCTCGTCCTTGGAGGCGAAGTGGGCGTAGAAGGTCATCTTCGTGACTCCCGCCGCATCCGCGATAGCCGCCACCCCCGTAGAGCGGATGCCGTCAGCGTAGAAGAGACGGTCGGCAGCGTCGAGCAGCTTTCGGCGCGTCGCCTCCGTCCTCCCGCCTCGTGTTGCGCCCCCGGTCGCCGGTGTCTCGCCCATGTAGTAACTATACTGACCGGTAAGATTCAAGTCAAGTAGGTACTGACGGGGCTTCGGTCATCTTCGCCGCGGGCCCAGAAGCGCACCCACCAGCGGCTCGAGATTGCAAGGGGTCGCCCGCAGGCGAGAGTTCGAGAAGTGGATCCTGCTCATGCTCGGACGTTTGGCGAGGGTATGGTGCTGGATCAGTGGTCGGGGATCACGACGCCATGATCGCCGTCTGCCCTTTGGGGCAAACCGTCACCGATCGCGTAGTAGTCACCCGAATCCTCGACAAAGACGTGGACCGCCGTCGCGAGTCCCGTCGGCAAGTCCAACGTGCCGGCACCTATCGAAACCCGCCCACCCGAGACGGTCTCCCAGAACAGGCTAGATCCGCAGACCTCACAGAACCCTCGTCGGGCTGTAGCCGAGGACCGATACCAGCGCAGTCCCCCCGCCTCGATCAGGACCAGGTCTTCCGGGCGCGTCGCCGTGAAGGCTCCGAAGTGGCCGCTGGTACGGCGACACTGCGAGCAGTGGCAAGCGACCACCGCACGTAGCGGGCCGCGCACTTCGTATCGGACGGCGCCGCAGAGGCAGCCACCCGTCCCCCTGATCGGAGATTGGCTCCTCTTCCGCGTTCCCATGCTTCCCCCTCTAAAGAGCGCTTCCTGCGGTGAAAAGCATGCCACAAACCAGGCTCTTCGCGCTCGACGAGGCCGGGTGGCTCAAGGCCATGAAGCTGGAATGGTACGCGCCGCGTAGGCCGGCGGGCCCGATGGCTCTGCAGGAGGTTCTGTTCCCGTACCCCGACGCCCTCTAGTGTAGTGGGCCGGTCGATGGTAGGCTGGGCGAGGACATCACAGGCCCGTTCGCGGCTTCGCGCCCGTGGAGGCCATCCGACCCGACGAACAGAGGAGCCGCCCCGTGTGCTGCCAGGAGACAAGGGCGCTGAACATGCCGGCCGAGGTGATCGAGGCGCTGGCCCATTACCGCAAGCTTGTAGACGACCGCGGATGGAACTGGGGCGACGAAGGGCTCCCGGACTTATTCCGGTGGGCCCGCTTCTCGCTGCTTGGACCGGTCTTCGAGGCGGCCGACGCGGCCAGGATGCAGCTCGGCGAGGGGCTCCACCTGATGAACCTGACGGTGGGGAACCTGAGCCGGTCGCTCGTCTACGACCGCGAGCTGCTCGAAGCGACCGCGGGCGCGGATCTACCGTGGTCCACCGACGACGCCGTCGCCCGTATGGGCGTCGAGTACCGAAACGAACTGCTCGGCCACGTCCACGCCCTCGGCCCGAGCGGTCCTCCGGTCCGGTACTACGCCGGCCAAGAGTGCTCTGATCATCCGGAGGACTGGCCGCCGAACAGGGCCGCGTGCGGCGAGTTTCGGGGGCTGGGCGCCACCGTCGGCTACCCGCACCCGTCTTTCACCCCGTTCCCCGATGGGTCCACCGAGCGGTTCTTCCAGACGCCTCGGTCGGCCGAGGCCCGCGAGGTAGTTGCCGATGCCGCGCTCGGTGTTGTCGATTCTATCGACCTCATCTCCCCCTTTGACGACGAGGGCGCGGTGTTTCTCTACCACCGCCTGCTCTCGTGCGGACTGCGGCTGGCCGCCACCGCCGGGACCGACGTCTTCCTGTTCTTCTCGCACGGCCCCGGCGTCGCCTCAAACCCCCCGGGCTGGGGGCGTGTCTACGCGCAACTGGAGGATCGGAGCCTATCGGTGGAGGCGTTCAAGGAGGCGATCCGGGCCGGGCGCACGGTGATCACCAACGGGCCATGGCTCGACCTGGAAGTAAACGGGCGGGGTCCCGGGGCGGTGCTGAACCTTGCCGCGGGCGACCGTCTCGACATTCGGGCCAGCGTGCGGGGTCAGGGTGCCGAGACGCTGACGCTCGTCGGGCCGGACGGTGTCGTGGCGGAAAGTGACGCAGCTTCGGAACTCCGGTTCGATATCGCGGTGGACGGCCCGACCTGGATCTCGGCCGTGGCCCGCGGCCCCGGTCATCCCAACACACTCGACGAGTCGGTGCTGGCCCACACCTCGCCGGTGTACGTAGACGTCGCCGGACGGCGCGTCGGACGCGCGGCGGACGCCAGGTGGTGCCTGGAGTTCCTAGACACGCTCGAGCGGTTCGTGGACGAGCACGACCGCTTCGCCGCGGCGACCCGCGACGAACGCTTCGGCGACCTGGTCGCTGTCCTCGACGAGGCCAGGTCCTTCTACCGTACAGTAGCCGAAACCGCGGGCCGGTAGGAGGGACTCTGTCCATCCCCGCCTACGACCGAGTGCAAAGACGGCCCCTCGATGAGGGCACCCTACGCCGAAGGCAACCGATCTTGGAAGGGAAACAAGCGGTGAGTACGGTGGGCTTTCCCGCGAGAGGAGTGACCGGTGGAGATTGAAGGCAAGGCGGCCGTCGTAAGCGGCGGCGCCTCGGGGATCGGGCGGGCGGCGGTCCTTGCGCTGGCCGAGCGCGGGGCTAAGGTCATCGTGGCAGACATCGACGAAGCCGGTGGCCGTCGGACGGTCGAGTTGGCCGAAGAGGCGGGCGGCGTCGCGGTGTTCCGCCGCTGCGACGTCACGGAAACCGGGGACCTCACCTACATCTTCGGCCAGGCCGTCGAGCGCTTCGGGAAGCTGGACGTCGCATTCAACAACGCGGGCATTGGCGGCGACGGCCTCTTTAACGACGACCCGAGCTACTGGAAGCGCGTCATCCAGATCGACCTCACCGCGGTCGTTGACGCGACCCGCCTCGCCATCCGGGAGATGAGGCGGTCGGGTAATGGCGGGGCAGTCGTCAACACGGCGTCCCTGATCGGACTGTGGCCGATGCCGGACGCCCCGGTCTACGCCGCGGCCAAGGCGGGCGTCGTCAACTTCACGCGGTCCCTGGGATACCTGGTCGAGGAATCCGGCATCCGCGTGAACGCGATCTGCCCCGAGCTCGTAGATACTCCTATGGCACTCGAGCTCGGCGAAGAGCAGTTGGAGGAGCTGCGCAGATCCGGAGGCATCCTCACGCCCGAGGACATCGCGGCCGGGGTGGTCGAGCTCGTCGAGGACGACTCGCGCTTCGGGGCGGTGATGCAGGTCACGTCGTCCGGGGGGCGGGAGTACGTGACGACGTAGGACTGCGCGGCGGGAAGCGAGGCCCGTCGCAGGATAACAGGAGGTCACGGCGAAGCCTCGGAGCTGGCGGGGCTGGGGCGCGCCTTCATGAATACGATGCTGGGGCTCTGGGAGGACCCTGAGATGGGGGAGATCCTACACTCCATCTTCCTGACCGCGGCCCACGAGCCGCTCGCCATGGAGCGCCTTAGGGAGGCGTTCGCGGCGAGTGTCTTGGCGGTGGTCTCCGATTCGCTGGAGGGCCCGGAACGCTACCTGCGGGCGAGCCTGGCCGCGTCGCAGATCATCGGGGTGGCGATGACCCGCTACGTGTGGCGGTTCGGCGCGCTCGCCGAGCTCCCCGCCGAGGAGGTCGCCAGCTACGCCGCTCCGACCGTCTAACGCTACCTCAGCGGGAGGCTCTGACCGAGTAACGGACGCGGCTGCTCTTGACGGCTCCTTCGCCCTCTGGTAGCTTTGCCGACAGCATACCGATCCTTTAACGGCGTCCCGTGAGACGCGAAGGAGGCAGGGCTTGGGCCGAGCGAACGTTTACGAACGCGCCCACTCGCAGGTGCTCTCACCGGACGATCTCGACCGTTCGCTGCGCCGCATCTCGCACGAAATACTCGAACGCAACGCTTCGCGCCTCGACAGCCTCGCGCTCGTAGGGGTGCTCACCCGCGGGGTCCCTCTGGCCTACAGAATTTCCAGGAACATCAAGCAATTCGAGGGGCTAGAGCTCCCGGTTGGCTCGTTGGATATCACGTTGCACCGCGACGACCTGGAGCAGGAGGACCCCGAGGTTCGCGGTAGCGACGTGCCCTTCGACGTGAACGGGAAAACGGTGGTGCTCGTCGACGACGTGCTCTACACGGGCAGGACAGCGCGGGCCGCCATGGAGGCGTTGCTGGAGCTGGGGCGGCCGGCGGCGGTTCGGCTGGCGATTCTCGTCGATAGGGGGCACAGGGAGCTGCCCATAAGGGCGGATCACGTGGGCAAAAACGTGCCCACCGCGCGCGGCCAGAGGGTGCTGGTCAACCTGCAGGAGACCGATGGGGAGGACGGGGTGATCGTCGTTGGAGACTAGGAGCTTTCTTACCCTGGAAGACATGAGCCGCGAGGACCTGAGGGAGATCCTCGACCTCGCGGGCGCGTTCGCGGAAGGACGCGTTTCCGACGCGCTCGCGAACAAGACCGTATGCCTGGCCTTCTTCGAGGCTTCGACCAGGACGGCGGTCTCTTTCGAGCTCGCGGCGAGGCGTTCGGGGGCGCACGTGATCTCGCTCTCCGAGAAAGGCTCGGCCATCTCCAAAGGCGAATCGTTGATCGACACGGCCGTCACCCTCGATCGCCTTGGGGCCGACGCGATCGTGCTCCGCCATCCTTCCGCCGGCGCGGCCGCGCTCGCTTCCCGTCACACATCGGCACCCGTCATCAACGCGGGCGACGGCTGTGGCCAGCATCCGACCCAGGCCCTGCTCGACCTCTACGCCCTGAGCGACGCCTTCGGAGGCTTCGACGAGCTGGAAGGACGCCGCATCGCCATCGTCGGAGACATCTTGCACAGCAGAGTGGCCCGCAGCGTGATACCCGGCTTTACACGATCCGGCATGGAGGTGGCACTCGTCGCTCCCCGCACGCTGCTCCCGCCGGACGCGGAAGCCTGGGGGGTTCCCGTGCTCTCTTCGGTAGACGAAGCCCTGGAGTGGGACGCAGACGTTCTCTACATGCTGCGTTTGCAGAAGGAGAGGATGACGGGCGCGCGGATACCCTCGGTCTCGGAGTACGCCTGCTTCTACGGTGTGGCGCGGAGGCACCTGCAGGACGGGACGCTCGTAATGCATCCTGGCCCCGTCAACAGGGGGATCGAGATCTCAGGCGACGTCGTCCTCGACGCTTCGTCCCTGATCCCCGACCAGGTCGCCGCCGGTGTCTGCGTCCGCTCCGCCGTCCTCGCCCTCTCGACCGGCGCGATCCAGAGGGCCGCCGCATGAACCGGGTCCCGGACCTGGTCATCCGTGGCGCCCACCTGCTCGACCCCTCGACGGGCCTCGACGGCGTGATGGATGTGCGCGTCACTTCGGGCAGGATCTCGGAGGTCGGTAACAACCTGCGCGGCTCCCAAGAACTCGACGCCGGCGGCTTGCACCTCTTCCCCGGCTTCGTTGACGTTCACGCCCACTGGCGCACGCCGGGCCGCGAGGACGAGGAGACCATAGAGAGTGGCTCCGCCGCAGCGGCCGCGGGGGGCTTCACCGGCGTCGTAATGATGCCTAACACGGATCCAATAGTGGACCGCCCCGTGGTAGTCGACGGCCTGGTGCGCCGCGTCCAGCGGGAATCTCGGATCCGTGCCCGAGTTTCGGCGGCCCTCCACGTCGGGCTCGCCGGCGAGCGCCTCACGGAGATGCGCCTGCTGAAAGAAGCGGGAGCGTTCTGCGTCTCTGACGACGGGCTGGGGACGGCGTCGGCGGGCGTGCTCAGGAACGGCATGCTGTACGCCCGCTCGGCGGGGCTGCCTGTGATCCTGCACTGCGAAGAGCACACGCTGGCAACCGGCGTCGTGCACGACGGCCTCGCCGCCTCCCTTGCCGGGCTTCCAGGCTCCCCCGCCAGCGCGGAAGACGCGGCGACGACGACGGCCCTCATCCTCGCCGCGGAGACGGGGGCGAAGGTCCACATAACCCACGTCTCCACGGCCCTCTCGGCGGCGCTGGTGGGTTTCTTCAAAGAGCGGGCCGACATAACTTCGGACACCACCCCCCACCACCTCACGCTGACGGACGAGCTAGTCTCGACGCTGGATGGGCTCTACAGGGTCAACCCTCCCTTACGGCCCGGCGGCGACCGTGACGGCGTCGGGACGGCCCTGCGGGAAGGCGTCCTGGATTTCGTGGCGACCGACCACGCGCCGCACGCCCTGGAAGAAAAAGAACTGCCGATGGAGGAGGCCGCGCCGGGTTTCCTCGGCCACGAGACCGCCTTCGCCGCGCTCTACACCGACCTGGTTCTAGGCGGCAGGCTCTCGCTGGCGCGTCTGGTCGAAGCGATGAGTTGCGCGCCAGGGCGATGGGTGGGGGATGGGGGGAGCCTGGGGGTTGGTGCGCCGGCCGACCTGACGCTCGTGGATCTTTCGGAAGAGTGGATAGTGGGTAGGGATACGCTTGTCAGCCGCTCGTCCAACTCACCTTATGTGGGAAGGACCCTGACGGGTAGAATCGTGAGCACCATTGTCGGCGGAGAGCCGGTACACGACAGGACTGGAGCGAGATTTGGAGTACGTGCGTAGCCAGGGGCGAAGCAGGGCGACGCTGGTCCTCGAAGACGGGGCCGCGTTTGAGGGCTGGAGCTTCGCCGGGGAGGGCGAGGTCGCCGGTGAGGTAGTCTTTACGACCAGCATGGTTGGCTACCAGGAGACGATTACCGATCCTTCTTACCGCGGCCAGGTCCTGCTCTTCACCTACCCTCTCATCGGGAACTACGGCGTGATCCCCGGCGACGACGAGTCCCAGAAGGTCCAGGCCGCCGCCGTCCTGGTCCGCGAGTACACCCCCCACCCGAGCAACTGGGCCAGCGAACGCTCCCTGGCAGACCTGCTCGACAGTAACGGGGTCCTGGGCGTGGAAGGCATAGACACCCGCGCCCTCACGCGGCATCTCAGGGACAAGGGCGCCATGCGGGGTGTGATCTCGACCTCAGAATCAAATCGCAACGTCCTGCGCGACAAAGCAACCGCCCATCCCTCCATGGTCGGGCTCGACCTCGCCTCGACCAGCTCAGAACTCGCGGAACCGACCTTGCTCCCGGCGCTCGCGGAAGAACGCTGCCGCGTCGTCGCCCTGGATTACGGGGTGAAAGGCTCCATTTACCGCGAACTTCGTAGCCGCGGCGCCTCCGTCCTCGCCATGCCTGGCTCGACGTGCGCCGACGAGATACTCGCCACCGACCCTGACGGGTTGTTCCTCTCGAACGGACCAGGCGACCCGGCGGCCCTCGGCGCGGCGGTGGACGCCCTTCGACCGCTGCTAGGCGTGGTCCCGACGTTCGGTATCTGCCTCGGTCACCAGCTTCTCGGGCTCGCGCTCGGCTGCGAGACGTACAAGATGCCCTTCGGGCACCACGGGGCGAACCATCCCGTAAGAAACCTGGAGACCGGGCGAATCGAGATAACGAGCCAGAACCACGGCTTCGCCGTGAGCGAGGATTCGCTCACGAGCGGCGTCGAGTTGACCCACCGCAACCTCTACGACGGCACGGTCGAGGGCATCGCGAACCCCGGGCTGCGTGCCTGGAGCGTGCAGTACCATCCCGAGTCGAGTCCAGGTCCCAGAGACTCCGGGTACCTCTTCGAAGAGTTCGTGGAAAGCCTCTCGCAAAAGGCTCGGACCTAGCGTGCCAAGGCGCGACGATATTTCGAGCATCCTGATCATCGGTTCCGGGCCGATCGTGATCGGGCAGGCCGCCGAGTTCGACTACTCGGGCACCCAGGCCTGCCGCGCCCTGCGCGACGAGGGATACCGCGTGATCCTGGTGAACTCCAACCCGGCCACGATCATGACCGACCCCGAAGTTGCCGACGCTACATACGTCGAGCCCCTCACCGCCGAAACAGTGGCCGAGATCCTGCGCCGCGAACGTCCCGACGCCCTCCTTCCAACCCTCGGCGGCCAGACCGCCCTGAACCTCGCCGTGGAGCTGCACGAGTCCGGCGTCCTCGACGAAATGGACGTCGAACTCCTCGGCGCCTCGATACCTTCGATCCGGAAGGCCGAGGACCGCCAGCTCTTCTCGGAGGCCATGCAACGCATCGGCCTGAAGGTCCCCGCGAGCCGCACGGTGAAAAGCTTCTCCGAGGCCGAGGAGCTCGCGCGGGAGATAGGCTACCCTCTCATAATTCGCCCGAGCTTCACCCTGGGCGGTAAAGGAGGCGCCACAGCCCGCGACCACACAGAGCTCCGCCGCGCCGTCACAGACGGCCTCGACGCAAGCCCGGTAGGCAGCGCCCTCGTAGAGAAAAGCGTCGCCGGCTGGAAGGAGTTCGAGCTGGAGGTCATGCGCGACCTCGCCGACAACGTGGTCGTCATCTGCTCCATAGAAAACGTCGATCCCATGGGCGTCCACACCGGCGACTCCATAACCGTCGCCCCCGCCCAGACCCTCTCCGATAGACAGTACCAGACCCTCCGTACCGCATCTTTACGCATAATACGCGAGATCGGGGTATCGACTGGGGGGTCGAACATCCAGTTTGCGGTTGACCCTGAGAGCGACGAGAACTACGTGATCGAGATGAACCCCAGGGTGAGCCGGTCGAGCGCGTTGGCGAGCAAGGCTACGGGGTTTCCGATCGCGAAGATAGCCGCCAAGCTGGCTGTCGGGTACTCGCTGGATGAGATCCCCAATGATATTACGAGCGCCACCCCTGCCTCGTTCGAGCCGGCCCTCGACTACGTGGTGACCAAGGTGCCGCGCTTCGCCTTCGAAAAGTTCCCCGGCGCCGCACCCAGGCTGACCACGCGGATGCACTCCGTCGGCGAGGTCATGGCCATAGGGAGGACGTTCACGGAGAGCCTCATGAAGGCCATGGCCTCTTTGGAGCTGGATCCCCAGGACGTGCATGCCGGCCTCGACGAGCCGAGCCCTTATCGCGTCTTCGCCATCTTCGACGCCCTACGCGCCGGGATGGACGTGCCGGAGATCTTCGAGCGCACCGCGATAGACAGGTTTTTCATCGCGTCCATAGCCAGGATCGTGGCAGCGGAAGGCTCCGTCTCTGGGCCGTTCGACGTGGAGAATCTGCGCGAGCTAAAGAGGATCGGGCTCCCAGACGAGGCCATCGCCGCGGCCTCGGGCGAGCCTGTGGAAGTGGTTCGGGGGGTGAGGCGGGCCCTCGGCGTCTCGCCGACCTACAAGTCCGTAGATACGTGTGCTGGGGAGTTCCCCGCCCGCACGCCCTACTACTATTCGACCTACGAGGAGGAAGACGAGGTAAGGCGCGGGGAGAACGCCTCCGTGGTGGTGCTCGGCAGCGGTCCCAACCGCATAGGGCAGGGTATAGAGTTCGATTATGCGTGCGTCCATGCCAGTTACGCTCTTGCGGAGAGCGGCTTTGATGCGGTCATGGTCAATTCCAACCCCGAGACCGTCTCCACCGACTACGACACCTCCACGCGCCTCTACTTCGAGCCGCTGACTTCAGAGCACGTCCTGGAGGTCATCCGGCGCGAGGAGCCCGACGGAGTCATTCTGCAATTCGGCGGCCAGAGCCCGCTGAAGCTCGCCCACGAGCTGGAAAGGGCCGGGGCGCGCATCCTCGGTACCTCCCCCGACGCCATAGACCTCGCCGAAGACCGCTCCCGCTTCGGCCGGCTTCTGGCGGACCTCGGCATCCCGCATCCCCGATTCGGGGCGGCATCGACCGCCGAGGAGGCGAGGGAGGTTGCGCGCGAGCTAGGATATCCGGTCGTCGTTCGGCCGTCCTACGTCCTCGGCGGGCGCAGGATGGAGATCGTCTACAACGACGAGGACCTGGACCTCTACCTCAGGACGAGCGCGGGCGCGAGCCCCGAATACCCGACCCTCATCGACAAGTTCATGGAGGACTACACCGAGGTCGACGTGGACGCCGTCTCCGATGGGGCAGAGGTCTACGTCGGCGGCATCATGGAACACGTCGAGGAGGCCGGGGTGCATTCCGGTGACTCCTCGTGCGTGACGCCCCCGATCACGCTGCACAGGGCTCTGCTGCAGAGGATCGAGGACTACACCAGGCGGCTGGCCTTCTCCGTCGGCGTCGTCGGGCTCATGAACGTGCAGTACGTCGTTAGGGGCGACGACGTGCTCGTGATCGAATGCAACCCCCGCGCCTCGCGCACCGTCCCGTTTATCTCCAAGGCGACGGGCGTACCGCTCGCCAAGGTGGCGACGAGGGTACTTCTCGGGGAGAAGCTGAGGGACATGCGGCTCGGCGCCTCGACGGACGGGCACTTCTCGGTAAAGGCGCCGGTCTTCCCGTTCGACAGGTTCGCCGACGTGGACCCGCTCCTGGGACCCGAGATGCGCTCCACGGGGGAGGCGATGGGGATAGACCGTACCTTCGGCGGGGCCTTCGCCAAGGCGCTAACGGCGGCGGGGCAGGAGTTGCCTGTTTCGGGGAGGGTCTTCATCTCGGTCGCCAATAGGGAGAAAAGGGCCGTAGTGCTTCTGGCGCGGGCCTTCGCCGACCTGGGGTTCGAGATCTCCGCGAGCGAGGGTACGGCTGAGGTGCTCAAGAACAACGGCTTGCCCGTCATGGTCGTGCCCAAGATCGGGGAGCTCGGTGAGGACGTGCTAGGCTTGATAGAGGCCGGTGGCGTGGACCTCATCGTCAACACCCCCTGGGGCCGCGGGCCTCGCACGGACGGGTACCTGATACGGCGCCGGGCCCTCATGCACGGCGTCCCCTGCATCACGACCCTCGCCGGCGCCGCAGCGGCCATCCAGGGCATCGAAGCCAGGGTACGCGGCGGAACGAGGCGCGTGAACTCGCTCCAGGGCCTCTACGCAGCGAGAGCGTGAAGTTCTACCGCGTAAACGTCGAGGAACGGATGGAACTCGGCAGCTACTCCCTGCTCCGCTATCGCTGGCAAGGACCCGTCGAACCGGGGCAGTTCGTTATGGCCAGGTCCGCAGGCTATCCCATCACCCTCGATCCTTTCCTGGCAAGGCCTTTCTCCTTCTACGACCACGACGGTGAGATGGCTAGCCTCCTCTTCGAGGTCAGGGGTCGCGGCACGGCGAACCTGGATCTCGCGCCCACCATCGAGGTTACCGCTCCCCTTGGGCAGGGATTCCGGATCGAGCCTGGTCTCGGCCGCGCGGCGCTCCTCGGCGGCGGCATCGGCGTGGCGCCGCTCAAGATCCTGGGCCGCCACCTCGACGCGATAGGCATTCCCTACGACGTGTTCCTCGGTTTCGCTGGCGAAGGGACCTCGGCCGTCGCGCGCGAGTTCCCCGGCGCGCGGGTGGCAACGATGGATGGGTCCGTGGGCTCTCACGGGACCGTCCTGGACACCGGCGTCGCCCTGCAAGGCTACGGTGCTCTCTATTCCTGCGGGCCGAACCCGATGCTCGCAGCCGTCAAGCTCGCCGCGGGGAACAACATTTTCTGCCAGCTCTCCGTCGAAGAAAGGATGGGCTGCGGCAACGGCTCATGCAACGGCTGTGTCGTCCCCGTGCGTGGGGGCGGCTACGTCAGGTCGTGCATCGAAGGTCCGGTCTTCGACGCCGGGGTGCTCGCGTGGTAGCCCGCGAAGGAGAGAACGGCGTGGATCTCGCGGTCGATCTCTGCGGCATCCCGATGCAGACGCCCCTGATGCCCGCCTCGGGGACACTCGCCAAAGAAGCCCTCGACGAAGTAGTGGGCGTGTACGGGGCCATGCTGCCGAAGACGACGACCCCTATTGCGAGGGCCGGCAACCCGCCGCCCCGCGTGGCCGAGACGCCAGCCGGGATGGTCAACTCTATCGGCCTCCAGAACCCTGGAGTAGAGACGTTTTTGCGGGATCTGGACGCGTTCGACATCGGCATCCCCGTCTTCGTCTCCGTTGCCGGCGATACCGTCGACGAGTTCACCTCGCTCTGCGGGCGGCTCGCGGGTGACGACCGCATCTGTGCCGTCGAGCTGAACCTCTCATGCCCGAACGTGGAGTGCGGCGGCCTCGCCTTCTGCGCTGGACCGGCCTCCGTCGAGGAGGTGGTCTCGGCCTGCCGTGAAGCCGTGCCAGGCAAACCCATCCTTGCCAAGCTCACCAACGAGGGCGTCGTGGACAACGCCCGTGCTGCCGAGGCCGCCGGAGCGGACGGCCTTACCCTGATCAACACCATCCCTGCGCTAACGATAGATGCAGAGACTCAGAAGGTACTGGTGCGGGGCGGCCTCTCCGGACCGGCCATAAAACCCGTAGCGTTACGTGCTATCTACGACGTATCGGGCGCAGTAAACGTGCCTGTCGTGGGGAGCGGTGGGGTAGCATGTGGGACGGACGTAGCCGAGTTCATGCTCGCGGGCGCGACGGCGGTCCAGGTCGGCACCACGAGCTTCGTGCGCGACCCGCACGAGATCCTGGAGGAGTTCGCCGCCTACTTGAGAGAGCACGACGAAGAAGCCGCGCAGCTCACAGGAGCCCTGCGCGGCGTTCGCCCCACAGTAGCCGGGGGCACGGAAATTTAACGGGGCCGGCAAGCCTTGCAAGGAAACCCACCTCGCCGCGAATGCCGCCGTGTAGAACGGGTGCAGCGGTGCCCGATCAGACGAACCCGAACACCGGCGGAAAGGCGATCACGACGATCGCCGCCCACCCGGCGTAGACGGGCAAGTAAGCCGTCTGCCACCTTTCGAGGCCAGCGAACGATCCGCGCCCTCTCAGAAAGCGGATGTAGAGCACGGCGGACCAGGCGAGGTTGACGAGAAGGATCACGTTCTCGCCCAGGGCAGCCACGCGGTTCGGGCTGAAGCCGAACTCGGTGATGCGCGCGGCGATGGCCCACAGCGCCACCGCGTCGGCCAATAGCGCACTGACTACCAGCACGACCTGGACCACGTCGAAGGGGCCAGGGGGCGATTGGGGGTCCCTTGCTGAGACGGAATAGAGCAGAAGGCCGAGGACCACCACCAGGAGCAGGTCGAAGGCGATGAGCACGTTCCGCTCGATGCCTACTCCACGTCCGGTCCACAGCATTGCCCCCAGAAACGTGACGAGTACGGCGGCGAAAAGGGGCGTGAACAGGCGCGTCAACACGGGCGCCATGTTCTCGATCACGCTCTGTTTGGCCTCCACCAGCCAGGAGGCGACCACGACGGCCCCGGCCGCCCCGCACGGCAGCAACCAAGACTCGAAGAAGGGCTCGACGTCGATCCCGATGGCCTGGAAGATCACCCTCATGAACCCCATGAGAAAGGCGCCGCCGAGGGCGATCAGAACGTAGTAAACGAACAGCTCGCCCGAGAACCGGATGAAATCCATGCGGCCCCCGACCTGGCTCCATCGCCCGCCGGCGTACGCGATGCCCACCACCAGCCACAACGAGATCGGCAGGTGTAGCGCCGTGAGCACCTCGGTGTGGCCGCCCAGGTCCCCTCCGAAGGGATAGACGTTGGCGAACACACCCGCAGCGACGAACGCCACGGCCAGCCAGCGGACGGTGCCGGCGCCGAGCCGCCGTTTCCAGACGAAATAGCCGGTCAGGAGTGGCAGCACGAAGAAACTCAGATTGCGGGCGTAGAAGCCGGGGTCCTGGTCCAATTGGATCCCGAAGAGCGCCGGCGCCTTGATGAGCACTGCCGCCGCCACCGCAAGACAGAAGACGACGATGGCATCCGTTCTTCCTCGTGGGTCCCCGGAATGCGAAGGAACGACGACGAGCTGTTTCCAGAGACGCTCCGAGTGCTCGCGCGCGAACTCCCGTGAGAGGGCGTCGAGGTTGCCCATGCGCTTCACCGCCACCAGGAACGCTTCGTCGGTGTCGAGCCCCGCGTCGACAAGGATCCGTACCTGCTCGCGCAGGTGGTCTTCCAGCTCCGCCACATCGACGGGGTGGATCGCCTGCCGGCGGCGGAGATAGCCCCGCCACCTGTCTATCTGCTCCTCGAGCGATACCCCGTGACCTTTGTCCGGCATCGTCAGGCTCCTTGCGGAAGTGGCCCGGCTGACGCCGGATGTCCGGCCGGAACGTAGAGGGAGAGCGCCTGCCAGATGCCCCGTAGCGTAGCGTCAACCGCCTGCCACTGCCTGTGCTCCTCCGCAAGCCGAGCCCGGCCCCGGGAGGTGATCCGGTAGTACTTGCGACGGCGGCCGCTCTCGGCGACTTCCCACCGCGCCTCGACGTGGCCAAGCCGCTCGAGCCGATGCAGAACCGGATAGAGCATCCCGTCCGTCCACTCCACGCGCCCTCCGGACAACTCCCGAACCCGCTGGAGGATCGCGTAGCCGTAACTGTCCTCTTCGGCCAGAATCGCCAGGACGAGCGGGGTCGAAGATGCTGCCATCAAGTCCTTGTTGATCTCCATCATCTCACGCGCCGCGCCAACAGACTCCTTGGTGTATACATAGCAGCATTATATATAGCACTGCTATGTATGTAAAGAGTCGCAAGAGGTTGGCTACGGTGTTGGCTCACTCCATGAATAGGGCGAATAGAGGGGGCGCGTCTTGCAAGACGCGCCCCTTCCAACCCTCTCCACCTTCGGTGGCGGGGGTAGTCTCCATCCTTGGAACTAGAGCTGAGGCAGATTTAGAACGTAGAAGAAGATGGCGTCCAGGATTTCACGAAGGCTGTGCAGGCGAGGACGCCCGGTGGGTCGGGGAGCAGGAAGGTGGGGCTCCAGGCGGCCCCATTCGGCATCCGATAGGTCGCTCTGGTATGTTTTTCTCTTGCTCGGTAGGATACCGAGCAAGCCCCTCAGAACCCCTTTTCAGACAATTTCAGTCCAATACCAGAGTACCTCCGTCTGGGAATAGCTCCGCAATCGTGGCTCTCCCGGACCTTCGAGGCGCCGGGGTGGTACGTCCGCCGAACACGAGCGCTTTGCGGGAAATATGCGGTCAACGGCGGTCTGTGGGCGCCGATGATATACTAAGTCGTCGATGTTGAGGAGGGCGCC
>JBKPSF010000104.1:0-2124 GCA_046734875.1 Actinomycetota bacterium
CCACGAAGGAGCGCTCGCCTGCGCCGGTCACGATGATGGCGCGCGGCCCCTCCGCTTCCAGCTCGAGCAGAGCCTGCCCGATCTCCTCTACGACCCTGGGGTCGAGCGCGTTGAGCTTCTCCTGGCGGTCTATGGTCAGGATGGCGACGCCGCCCTCGCCGCGTTCTACTCTCACGAAGTCCAAGTGTTCCTCCGGTCGGCAGCTTGTCAGCCCATCAGCTTGTCAGGTTTTCGCGCTCTCTGCTTGCACGGCTGCCATTTCTGAAAGTTGGTTGTGGAAGTTCGTTGAGGGTAGACCTCTACGGCGTCTCGTAGATCACCCCTGATTGAGCCGTGGTTAACTGGTCCGCGTGCCGATGCACGACCTTCCACACATCGTCTTCGGGTCGAAAGATCATCGTTGCCCGCAGGGCGTACGCGGTGATCTCCTCACTTCCGTCGATCTTGGCCTCCAGCCGCTCTAGCTCCACGATATAGGCAAACTCGGGGGTCACAAGCTTCGCCACGACCTCGAAGCCGATTGCCTCGCCGTCTCGGCGAGACGATGCGGCACGCTCTATCGTCGGGGCAACCTGCTCCCATCCGCGCGCGACACCGCCACGGGGGTTAGCCAGAGTTACATCTCCTCGATGGGAGAACAGCTTCTGCACAGGCTCGGGGTTCCCTTTCATGAACTCACCAAGTGCCAGGTGGTACTGCTCGATCAACTCGTCGACGTCTCCCACCGTGGCCACCTGGACATCACCTCCGTCGTTGGCATCCCAACTTATTCAGCGTAGCTAGACTAGAGACAAGAGCTGCAAGAGTGCCATGGTATTTTTGTCCTTCGCCACAGTCTCAAAAGACGTCCAGGCGGACCAGCAGAGCGCTATTCATCCAACCGCATAGATTAACGAGTTGCTAGGAGGTGCGAACTACGCCGCCAGGCCCCGGTCCAGAGCGGCCAGGGCCGCCGTTGCCTTAAGGAAGCGCGGGCCGGGGAGTGATGTGCCAATGGAGTCCCGGCCCGTAAATGGCGGGGCGGACCAACAAGGCGCTCAACGGAGCAATCCGCCCCTGTGATGTGGTGGGCAACTTATACCCCTCCTGGTCCCGGTCCTAACAAAGTAGGGCTATGGTGTGGCGGGACACATCCGAACCTCGGAGAACACCTCCGCCCATACTGACACACCTCCATGAGTCGGCAAGAAGGGCAAAGACGCCTGTTTAGCCGCCGTGCCTCGGCGAGAAGTAAGGCCCAGTCACCACTCTTGCGATTTTCCATACAGTTTCTCTCAGCAGTTGGACGCATAGAGGTCTCACCCGACTGAGGGAGGAACCCTAGATGGCGCTCAGCACCCGCAACAGGCTGCCTGCTACGATTACCGAGGTCGTCAAGGGCGAGGCGGCCGCCAAGGTAGCTCTCGACGTGGGGGGCACCAAGATGGTCGCTCTCATCACCCGCGAGAGCGCTGACGAGCTGGGCCTGCAAGAGGGTCAGAACGTGACCGCCCTGGTGAAGGCAAGACGACCGGCCGGCGCGGGTCGAGCACGACCGGCATATCTGTGGACTCTTCCCACGCGCCGGGTGGATACGGCTGTTGCGCGAAGCAGGCTTCCGGCCAGAGATCACCCGCGACCAGTACGAGCGCGACGTATTCTTCGCACGCCGGCCGACTCGATAGACGATGGTCGGGCAAAACAAAAAAGGCATTGTCGTCCACCATCGTGGCGGGTAGTGTTGGGATGTTCGCTGAAACGTCAGGGGGCTCTGCGTGGGAACACCGTCAGCTGGAGCGGCGCGACTCGTAGCATTTCTACGCGCGATCAACGTCGGCGGCCATAACGTGAGGATGGACCGCCTGCGCGAGCTGTTCGAGGCTTCAGGGCTCTCGAACGTCGAGACATTCATCGCTAGCGGGAACGTGATCTTCGACTCGCCAGCCACGAACTCACAGGTGCTCGAGAAGGAGATCGAGGACCACCTCAGGGAATCGCTCGGGTACGAAGTAGCGACGTTCATAAGATCCGCCTCCGAGCTGCGAGACATCGCGAGTTACCGGCCATTCGAAGCCTACGAGCTGGACAGAGAAGGCAACTCGCTGTACATCGCTTTCCTGCATAATCCACCGGGCGGCGAGGCGC
>JBKPSF010000105.1:0-4652 GCA_046734875.1 Actinomycetota bacterium
CACGACGGCTGCGCACGCCCACGCGACCCGGCGCGCCTTCCGGCCCGTGCGCCCATCCTGCAGCAGCCACGCCGACACCCCGGCCAGCACGAAGCCCACCGCCGAGACGGGGTTCATCGCCACGGGACCGGGCAGGAAGCGCCCGAGAGAGCCGGCGTCCAGCGTCCATCCCGCGAGAACCACGCAGCCGACGAGCACGGCCACGATGCTCGAAGCCCGCGAGAAAGTCTTCAAGAAAGAAACAAGACCAGGGATGGAGTCGTCTTCCAGCCCGGATCTCCCCACCCCTCCACGTCCTTGCATGGCTATCTCAAACTCCCGTTACCGGCTGTCCCTACGACAACCGGGTGCATTGTACTCTACGGCGTAACAGGGCTCATGTAGGCATCAGGTTTCAGGCTGGACGATGGTTCACAATAGCGCTAGACAGGTGGCCTGCGAACTTCAGGGGGAGCATGGACGATAAGGAAGCGGTGATCGAGGAGATCCAGAAAGCGTTCGCGGGAAACGAGCATCCGGGGGAGCGTTTCCTGCAGGGCACTTTCGAGGGGTGCGAGCCGTACGAAGAAGTCGGTCCCTTCGAGAAGCTGGAGGATTGGAAGGGCATCGAGGCGGGTTTCCTGGACGGCCACGCGAGCGCGCTCAGCTTCTTCTCCGAGGCCGGCTTCAGGTACTTCCTGCCCGCGTACCTGGTCTCCGACCTGCAAGGCGAACTCTATACGGCAGACCCCCTGTTCCACCTGACCCACGGCTTCTCCGACTGGACCAGCGAGGTCCCCGCCGGAGACCACACCCTCCTGATGAAGCACGGCAGGTCGGCGTTACTGAACCCGCGCCGCTTCGGCGCCATGATCTTCTGCGACTACGCCCGCTACCGCCTGTCGATCTTCACCCGCGAAGAAGCAAGCGCCATCGTCGCCTACCTGGAATACAAGCGCGACTCTGACCCCGACGTCATCGACACCCATGTTATCGAGGCGGCCCTGGACTCGTTCTGGCTGGAAAGGTCACAGACGGCGCCCCGGGCCGAGAGCCTCGGGGAGCACATAGCGCAGCAAGAGGAGTACCTCGCCGTGATACGCTCACGAACTCGAAAAGGCACCGATGGTACGGAATCCGCGTGAACAAGTCATATTTTTCCTCTCAGGTGAGGGAAATAGAAAGGGGCGAGGTTGTCGCTAGGCATCGCTTTCAAGGGGCCGGAAGGCATCGTACTGGCAGCCGACAGTCGGGTTACCTTGACCGGACAGGCTGGGAGCAACCTTCTGATCCAGGCCCACTACGATAATGCTACAAAACTGCTCAAGGTCAGGGACCACGACAACGTCGGGGCTGTTACCTACGGCCTGGGGGCACTAGGCGGCAGACAGCCTCGGACGGCCCACAGCTACCTACCGGAGTTCGAGAGGGAGCTGGCAACGCAGTCGCGCCTGTCAGTTGAGGAATTTGCCGCCAGGTTGGGCGACTTTTTTCGACGCCAGTGGAGCGCCGCGAACACGCCCGCCGAAGCCGACGCTATGGTGTTTCTGGTAGGCGGTTTCGACGAGGGTGACGCGTACGGGCGCGTTTTCGAGGTATCTATCCCCAACTCGCCCGCGCCCGTGGAAAAAAGCGCCGACGACTTCGGCATCACCTTCGGCGGGCAGCACGAGATAGCCGGGCGCCTCTTGGGCGGGTACGACCCGCGACTGGAGGCCATGGTGGCGGAGAACCTGCACCTGAACGACGCGCAAACCAAAAACCTCAGGCAGAAGGTGCTCCAGAGCCTCGCGATGCCCATCCCTTACCAGTTCTTGCCGCTGCAGGACTGCGTCGACCTCTCGATCTTCCTGATCAAAACGACCACCACGCTCCAGAGGTGGACGACAGGCACGAGGGGGGTAGGAGGCGCCATAGACGTGGCGACCATCACCCGCACGGACGGGTTCAGGGCCGTCCAGGAGAAACGGATCTTGGGCGATCGGAGCGGGCTTTGACGAGGTCGATGGCGTCCCAGGCTCCTGCGCGCCCGCCCCTTTACCGCTGCTCACACCGTCTTGCCGAACTCGTTCACGCGGTTCGGCCCGTGGGGGCTGTTACGAGCTTTCGAGCAGCTCGGCTGCCGACCACCCTGAGGGTTCGGGCCGGTTTTTGCATACTATGGCGGCGGAATGCCGAGGTTCTTGCAGATCTTGTGGGCCATGTTGTTGGTAATCTCGGAGTGGCGCGGGACGGTGGAGCTCCTGACGGCTGCCCGGTTGACATACATCGTGTGCCTCGTGCCTTCGCGCAGAAACTCGCAGCCATGATCCTTGAGATGCTTCAGGAGTGCTCGCCGCTTCACACGCTAAGAGGCTCGCGCACTACGTCCCGGCCCTCGAACTCGGTCCTTGTCAACTCCCTGTTAGCCTCCAGGACGTCCGAGACGGCTTCTCTCAAGCTCTCGCGCGCCTCCTGGAGGGTTCTTTCCTGAGCGTTCGCGCCGGGCAGCTCCTCGACGTAGCCGGTCCACCACTCTCCGTCCCGCTGGTAGACGGCGGTGAAGGTACCGCGCATAGGCCCTTCTACGCTCGGCTCACGCGGCGGGTTCCGTAGGAGAAAGCTCGTGAGTTCTCTAGGATCGATCTCGAGGGCATCGGCGATCTTGTTCAGCGTGACGATGCGGGGCCGCTCGATCTCACCATTCTCCAGACGCACTATGCTCGTAGGAGCCATGCGCGCCTTCTCTGCAAGCTGTTCTTGACTCCATTCGCGCCTCCCTCTGTGGAAGCGGATCGTATCCCCTATTGCTGCGCCTACTCCATTCACCATCTCCTGCCTCCCGTGTTCGAGTGCGGCGGCATTCTACCAAATTTAGCGAGATAATGCGAGTGAATATGAATAAACGAGTAATAATGTGAGACAATGTGGGAGACATAAGGAAATGGCCCCGCTGGTGATAGGACAACCCGGGGCCCGGCCCACAAACGGCTTGGAGGCAATCAGTGGACGACATGAGTGCAAGGGCTGGCGACCCGTTCGACTATGCTGCGTCCCGACCCGGAACGATGACCGAGACCGGGAGCGAGAGTGCTTCTACTGCCTCTCGGGGTGGGTGCTCTTAGGCACCCTCGACCACGACGGTGGGGAGGTCGTCGAAGACCTCCGCTGCCGCAGGTGCGGCGGCACAGGCAGGATGTGCCCCTAGCCCGGTCTGACCGAGCCGCGGGATGAGGCAGGGACCACTGCGAGGGCGCCTCGGGCGGGCCAGTTTCGCGCCCTATGGTGCGACCTCGCCTCCCGTTCTATGGCCTCAGCCGCGGCACCCCGGGCGCTGAAGCGGGCTACCGCCCCGTGGGGACAGCGCAAGATCAACACGTCGGGGTCCGAGCGCCCCAAAATGTAGCCGGGCGGCGGGCGCGGTTCCTCGGGCGATCCCTCCCCTCCGATCAACTGCATTGGTTTCCGGCGCTACGAACGGGGGCATGACGGCCGCTGAGGCCCTCTCGCCCAGTCCTGGCTCGGGTGGTAGATGCGGTGGGCGCCGCCGGCTACATCGAGACTAGGGCGGCTTCGATCCGGGTCAAGGGATACCCTCTCTCAGACGGCCCAGGCGCCGTCGGGCCTCTCTCCCGCGAGGGTGGCTTCGATCCGTTCCGCGAGGGCCTTCGTCTCGCACGGCCACGGCACCCTGAGTACCCCCTCCTTCTCCGGCAGTCCCTCCTCCAGAGCCGTGGTGAGCGCGATCACCGTCACGTCCGCCGTTTGCGGGACGGTCTTGCCCATGGCGCCCAGGAAGGCCTCGCGCGCTCCCTGGTCCAGCCTGGGGGCGAGGAGCAACAGGTCGGCCCCGTCTAGCAGATCGTCTACGACACCCGTGGGGTGGGCATCTAACGGGTTGATGCGGTATCCGTGGTTCCCGAGGAGAGCGCAGAGGGCGCTACCGACCACCGTGTCGGCGCCGAGGATGGCTATGGTGGTTGTGGGTTGGTCGGAGTGTCGCACTTCGTTTGGCTCCTTGGCTGAGAGGACTCCTGGGACTGTGTCCTTATAGACACAGAGAGGGCCGGGGCTGTTACGCCCCGACCCCCTTGTGGTTGTGGTTTGCTTTACCCCCTTAAGTTGTTGGACTGTGGTTCAGCCCGTCTGTTTGTCTCCTACTTGCGGATCTGGATCACTACGTACATGCCGGTGGCCGCGTTGTCCGCACCGGCCCCGAAGGGGTTGACCCGGACGGTGTACTCCGTATCGGCCGCCGCGTTGCTCGGCACCCGGAGGTTGTAGACGTAGCCCCCGTCGTCCGGGCGCATCGTCTGGGTGGTATCGGCCGCCAGGACCGGGTTCGGGGTCACCGTCGTGCTTCCGATTTCGGTCTCGGGCGAGACGTTGGCGCCGAGAAGCTGGATGTGGGGAGTGAGGTTGGTCAGGGTGGTGGTGCCGCACCCGATGGAGATCTTGACCGGGACGATCTGGCCCTTCTGGACCATGTTTGTCGATCCGTCCACCAGCGGCGGACCGAAGGCCGCGTCGTACACGCTCACGGACTTCGTGGCCCCGGGCGAGGCGGCCGACACGCCGCCGTCCTTGTCGCTGGCCTGCGCCTCGACGGTGTGGGTGCCGCAGGTGGAGAAGTAGAGCCGGTTGGCGCCCCCCACCGGGGCGTAGATGCCTCCGTCGATCATCCACCGCCAGCC
>JBKPSF010000106.1:0-4095 GCA_046734875.1 Actinomycetota bacterium
GGGCTCCCCCGTCAGACCCCTGGCGGTGGTCTCGGGGTAGTGCGCGGAGCGCGTCTGTATAATAACAAGCATAACAATCTAGGGGTTCACGGAGGGAGCGCCATGGTTCAACAGCAATCGGCCTCTGTCGAAACGTTGGAGGCAATCACCGACGCGTTCAATGCCCACGACCTGGACGCCATCATGGAGTTTTTTGCGGACGATTGTTCGTTAGACATGCCCCGGGGGCCGGAGCCCTGGGGGAAGCGATTTGTGGGCAAAGCGGCCGTGCGAGAGGCTTTGGCGACGCGTTTCGAAGGCCTGCCAGATGTCCACTACGGTGATGGCCGACATTGGGTCAGTGGCAACATGGGCGTGTCCGAGTGGACGCTGACAGGCACGATGGCGGATGGAGTCCGAGTTCGGGTGCGTGGATGCGACCACTGGGAGTTTCGCGAAGGGAAGGTCATCCGGAAGGATTCGTACTGGAAGATCGTCGAGAAGCCAGCATGACGCCCGTGCTCTAAGCTTCCGATTGAACTACGTCTTCGGCGGCCTTATCTCCGAGACCGTCCCCGTTCGAACGATACCGGCTCGTACGCGCCCCTTAGCACGGTGGGTTCTCGTCCTCGTTGTGATACATCTGCCTGGTTTCGTTCGTAATTACTATAGTGACGGATGGCGACGAGGGAACGGGACCGATGGAGGAACGCGAATGGCTGGTTGACCGGTTCGAGGAGCACCGCGCCCACCTTCTGGCGGTGGCCTACAGGATGCTAGGCTCGACGGGGGAGGCCGACGACGCCGTTCAGGAGGCCTGGTTGAGGCTCTCCCGCTCCGACGTGTCCGGCGTGGAGAACCTGGGTGGCTGGCTGACCACGGTCGTCTCGCGGGTGTGTTTGGACATGCTGCGTGCTCGGCGGTCCAGGCGCGAGGCGCCGCTGGAGGAGCCGGAGGTGAGCGTGCCCGACCCGATCGTGGGCCGTGAGGACCGCGTAGATCCCGAGCAGGAGGCGCTGATCGCAGATTCGGTCGGCCTCGCGCTGCTCGTGGTGCTGCAGTCGCTTTCCCCTGCGGAGCGTCTCGCGTTCGTGTTGCACGACATGTTCGGCGTGCCCTTCGGGGAGATCTCTCACATCGTGGGACGTTCCCCAAGCGCCTCGAGACAACTCGCGAGCCGCGCCCGCCGGCGGGTAAGGGGGGAGGCCGCGGTCCCCGACCTTGTCCGGCAGCGGGAGGTGGTCGACGCCTTTCTTGCCGCCTCGCGCGAGGGCGACTTCGAAGCGCTGCTCGCGGTGCTCGACGAGGACATCGTGCTAAGGGCCGACTACGGCAGTGCCGGGGCGTCGCGCCTCATACGTGGCGCGCGGGCGGTCGCCGGGGGGGCGCTAGCCTTCTCGCGGCTGGCCCCCTTCGCGCGCCCTGCGCTCGTGAACGGGGCCGCCGGGCTCGTCACGGCCAGGAAGGGCCAACCTTTATCCGTCATGGGTTTCACGGTCGTGCGCGGCAAGATCGTCGAGATAGACGTGCTCGCGGATCCCGAGCGCCTACGGCGGCTCGATTTGGCGGCGCTCGATGGGTGATAGCGTGGCCGTTTTATGTCCAATCGTCGTTGGTTTCGTCGGTGTGTTGGCCGAGGGTTGGTGGGGGGCGGCGGATGGGGAGACGTTCGCCGTCCACGAGGATCGGGGAGGCGACCATCCCGAGGGGACCGGCAGAGGGATGGTCCAGGCTCTGCAGGATCCCCGAGGTCCGGACGTGCTCGTCGGCGAACACATCGGCGAGGGTGTTGACGGGGCCGCTAGGGACGCCTGAGGCCCGGATCTCCTCGACCCACTCATCGGCGGGCCGCTTGCGAAACTCTCTCTGTAGCTCCGGTATCAAAGCTTCGCGGTTGGCCACGCGGTTGGGGTTGGTGGCGAAGCGCTCGTCCTCGGCCAGCTCGGGACGGCCCACGACCTCGCACAACCCGGCGAACTGGGTGTTGTTGCCGACGGCCACGACGAGGGGTTTGTCCGAGGCGTCGAAGGTCTGGTAGGGGACGATGGAGGGATGCGCGTTCCCGATGAGCCCCTTGTCCTCGCCGCTCACGAGGTACTCCTGGCCGCGGTTGGCGAGCCAGCCCAAAGTGGACTCGAAGAGGGGAACCTCGATCCTGGCGCCCTCCCCAATCTCGTCGCGACGGTGGAGGGCCGCCAAAATTGCGTTCGAGGCGAACAGCCCGCACACGATGTCCGAGATCGCCACCCCCACCTTGGTCGGCTCGCCCCCTGGCTGGCCCGTGATGCCCATGACACCACCACGCGCTTGCACCAGAAAGTCGTACCCGGGACGCTCCTCGTCCGGCCCGGGCCCGAACCCCGTGATGGAACAGTAGATTAGGCCGGAGTTTGCTTCCCTCAAGGCCTCGTATCCGAGGCCGAGCTTCTCCAGCGCCCCGCGCCTCCAGTTTTCGATCAGAACGTCTGCCCCCGCAGCGAGCTCCTTGACACGCTCCAACCCTTCCGGGTCTTTCAGGTCGACCCCGATCGAGCGCTTGTTGCGGTTGATGGAGAGGAAGTAGGACGATTCGCGCTCTTCGCCCTCACCCGCAAAAGGCGGTCCCCAGTGGCGGGTGTCGTCGCCACGCTCGGGATGCTCCACCTTTATGACGTCGGCGCCGAGGTCGCCGAGCACCATAGTCGCGTAGGGTCCCGCAAGTACCCGCGAGAGGTCCAGAACCTTCACGCCTTCGAGTGGTAGCTTCTGACGATCCTCCATAGGACAAGTGTAGCGGCGGGCATCCCCAGCGGCCAACGAAGCCATGCCGAAGACCAACGCCAGATTCATCCCGAGATGGCGTTCGCAACGCAAGGTCGTGCGCTGTGAAATAATCTGGACCAGAAAGTCGGGCTCCGAGAGAGGTGGAAGTATGACCGTGACGCAGGCGGGGAGAAACGCGGACCCTGACGCTTTCGGCACGCCGGGGGTGCAGGATTTCCTGAACATCGACGCCCATCTCTCGGATGGAGAGAAAAGCGTCAGGGAGAAGGTCCGTTCCTTCGTGCGCGACCGGATCAAACCGAACATCAAAGATTGGTACGACGAGGCCATCTTCCCGAAGGAGATCGTGCCGGAGTTCGCGGATCTGGGCCTACTTGGCATGCACCTTTCGGGCTACGGGTGTGCGGGCAGAAGCGCTGTTGAGTACGGGCTCGCCTGCATGGAGCTGGAGGCGGGCGACTCGGGTCTTAGGACCTTCGTCAGCGTGCAGGGCTCGCTCGCCATGAGCGCCATCCACAGGTTCGGCTCGGAGGAGCAGAAAGAGGAGTGGCTGCCCAGGATGGCTAAAGGAGAGGCCATCGGGTGCTTCGGCCTCACGGAGCCTACCGCTGGCTCGGATCCCGCCAGCATGAAGACGTCCGCCAGAAAAGAGAGGTCCGAGTGGGTCCTTAACGGCGAGAAACGTTGGATCGGCCTCGCCACCATCGCCGACGTTGCGGTCGTGTGGGCCCGCACGGACGAGGAGAAGAACCCGGTCCGCGGCTTCCTGGTCTCGACAGACTCGGCCGGTTTCGCGGCAACCGACATAACCCCCAAGCTCTCGATGCGGGCCTCGATCCAGTGCGACATCAAGCTGGAAGACGTACGCCTCCCCGAAGAGTCTATGCTTCCCGAGGCGAGAGGGCTCGGCGGGCCGTTCGCCTGCCTCAACGAGGCGAGGTACGGGATCATCTGGGGCGCGATGGGGGCGGCGCGGGACTGCTACGAGTCGGCGCTGGCCTACGCGAAGGAGCGGGAGCAGTTCGGGAGGCCCATAGCCTCGTTCCAGCTCGTGCAGGAGAAGCTGGCGAACATGCTGATCGAGGTCGGAAAAGGAACCCTCCTCGCGCTACACATCGGCAGGATGAAAGACGCGGGCACGCTGAAGCCCGAGCAAATCTCCTTCGGCAAGCTCAACAACGTCAGGGAGGCTATAGAGATAGCCCGCGAGGCCCGCACCGTGTTCGGCGGCAACGGCGTGACGCTCGACTACCCGCCCATGCGCCATATGAGCAACCTGGAGAGCGTGAGGACCTACGAGGGAACCGACGAAGTCCACACCCTCATCCTCGGCGGCGCCATCACCGGCATCCC
>JBKPSF010000107.1:0-3500 GCA_046734875.1 Actinomycetota bacterium
CCATCTGGCGGCCGACATGGGCGGCATCGGCTACATCACGGCCTTCCACGCCGACATCGCCCGCAACAGCGCCATGATCAACATCCACATGCTGGAGGCGGCCAGGATCAACGGTGCCGGGCGATTCCTCTTCTCCTCCTCAGCCTGCGTCTACCCGATGTACCTGCAGAAGAGCCCCGACGTGACCAACCTGAAGGAAGACGACGCCTATCCGGCTGAACCCGAGGAAGGCTACGGCACCGAGAAGCTCTTCATGGAAGAGATGTGCAAGTACTACAACGAGGACTACGGCTTCCAGACACGCGTGGTGCGCTTCCACAACGTGTACGGACCGTTGGGCACCTACGAGGGTGGCAAGGAGAAGGCCCCCGCTGCCATCAGCCGCAAGGTTGCCCTGGCCGCCGACGGGGATGAGATCGAGGTCTGGGGCGACGGCGAGCAGACCCGCTCCTTTATGCACGTTGAAGATTGCGTGGAGGGCATCTACAGGATCATGCGCTCCGAGTACTCCCACCCGCTCAACCTGGGAACCGACGAGCTGGTGACCATCAACGAACTTGTCGACATGGTGGCCGAGATCGCCAACAAGCGCATCACCAAGCGCCACGATCTCTCCAAGCCCCAAGGGGTGCGGGGGCGAAACAGCGACAACAGCAGACTCCGCGAGGTGCTCGGCTGGGAGCCCTCTATCCCCCTGAGGGAGGGTTTGACGCCAACGTACCACTGGATCGAATCGGAGCTGAAGACCGCGGGAAGGGTTCCTCAGCCGGTCAGCAGTTCAGCTAGTCAGCATTTCAGCTAGTCAGCTAGTCAGCTAGTCAGCATTTCAGGAATATCGGGGGTTGACGAGTCGGGAGCTTGCGAGGAGGGTGATCCTCTTCGCAGGCTCTAAGGTTCGCGGCTGGTATTTGTTCCCGTGGTCTCGAACCACGCCGAGAGGTCGCGGTCGATGAGCTCTTGCAGTTTCAGGACGTCTTCTTTGTAGGAGCGGGTCAGGTCCTCGCGGAGCTCCGGGGGGAACGGGGGGGGCTTGGTGAGGATGCGGCTTTTGAGGTATCCGCGCAGCCTGGCGGGGAGGAACCGTTCGACCAGGACGGGGTTGCGCGCGGTCAGAGCCCTTACCCGCGGGTACAGTTTCCCGGCCCTCGGTACGCCTGAGGGGTTGTGCTCGATGGATGCGTCGGGGACGAAGTTATCGTCGACGCCCAGAAAGCGGAAGACCTCGCCCAGGGTCCTCGCGGTATGGTTTCTCAGGTCTTCGTAGAGCCAGATCCCGACCCGGTCGCTGCCGAACGTGTCGAAGTACCTCTTTACCTGGGCATGATAGAAGCCCTTGTCTTTGTAGTACCAGAGGGGCCCCCACCTGTCCCGCATACGCGAGGGTTCCGCCCGCAGAGCCTCGGCGAAGCTACCGAGCGGTTCGCGGCCGACCTGCACGCAGTGCAGGTAGTTGGAGTACGCTCTGTCGGCGGGGTTGCGGAGAACGGCGATGAGCCTGGCGTCGGGGACGGAGCTCTCGATTAGGCCCGGGGCTTTTAAGCTGTAGAGGTAGGAGGCAGAAGCCTCGCCGATCGCCCTCTCGCCCGAGGCGCCGTCGAAGAGGGCGAGGTACTCCGCCAGGTCGCTCACCGGTGCGTTCCTGCGACCGGGCCTGCGGAATTCCGAGTGCATGCCCTCGAAGAAGTGCGGCTCCTTGCGGGGGCTCATGTAGATTTCGGGGTGCTGGTCTAGGTAGTGGTAGAGCGAGGTCGTCCCCGCCTTCTGGGCCCCCACTATAAAGAAGTTGGGCATCGTCACGCGCTTGACCCCCCTGGCTCCCAGCCGAACCTTACCGCAACCACGCCGAGAGGTCGCGGTCGATGAGCTCTTGCAGTTTCAGGACGTCTTCCCTGTAGGAGCGAGTCAGATCCTCGCGGAGCCCGGGGTCGATCGGCGGCGGCTTGCTCAGCACCCGGCTTTGCACCGCCCGGCGCATCTTGTAGGCGAGCGGCAAGACGCCAGAGGTGGGCCCGAGCCCCTTCCGCAGGGCCCCGACCGCCCTGTCCGTCGCCTTCATCGCCGCGCGGGCGGACACGCTTGCTGGCACGCCGGCCTGGTTGAGCTTTGAGGAGGTGTCCGCGACAAAAGTGTCATCTACCTCCAGGAAGCGGAAGACGCTTTGGGCCACGTTGGCGGGATCCTCCCTCATGTCTTCGTAGAGCCACGCCCCTACCCTCTCCCGCCCGAACACCTCGTAGTAGCGTCTCAACTGCTCGTAGTAGAGGCCCCTGCTGCGGTAGTGAAACACGTAGTGCCAGCCGTTACGCACGCGCTGCGGCTCTTCGCGGAGCGCTTGCGCGAAGTCGGTTAGCGGCTCTGCCCCGATACGGACGGCGTACAGGAAAGCCGAATACGCCCTTTCGGCGGGATGGCGCAGGAGGGCGATCGACTTCGCCCCCGGCGCGTACCTCTCGATGCGCTCGGGGGTACCAGGCGCGTAGATGTACAGGGGTGACGCCTCGCCTATCGCCTTCTCGTCCCTGACCCCCCCGAATAGCGCGCGGTACTCCTCGATGTTGGCGAACCTCGGAGGCTGCCGGCGACCCACGAACTCGCGCCTTACGGCTTCGCCCCGGGAATTTATTACGTGGTCGAAGAAGAACGGCTCTTTTACGGGGCTCATGTAGATTTCGGGGTGCTGGTCTAGGTAGTGGTAGAGCGAGGTCGTCCCCGCCTTCTGGGCCCCCACTATAAAGAAGTTGGGCATCGTCATCCGGTTACCTCGCCCGCTACCCCCGCAAGAATGCTCCGTCGTGGTCTCGATGCTATCAAGAGAATACCGCCGGGCTAGGATATCATCGTGGTGCGCACCCTGCTCGCACCGGCTACGGGTGTCTACTACGGGTATATTAGGGCGGGACGTTTCCGGAGCACCGTGGGACCTCATATAGGAGCCGAGTTTGACTATGAACCAAAACAGCGGAGATTGGCCGAAGATATCGGTGGTGACGCCCTCTTTCAACCAGGGCAGGTACATCGAGGCGACGATTAGGAGCGTGCTCGAGCAAGACTACCCCAATCTGGAGTACATCATCATGGACGGTGGCTCGACAGACGGTACCGTGGGGATCATCGAGAAGTACTCGGACAGGCTCGACTACTGGGTGAGCGAAAAGGACGAAGGGCAGACCGACGCCCTGATCAAGGGTTTCGACCGGGCGAGCGGCGACATCCTGTGTTGGCTGTGCTCGGACGACCTCTTCGAAGCCCGCACGTTGCAAGAGGTGGCCGAGATCTTCGTCCGCCATCCCGATTGGGAGGTTCTCTATGGCGACAGCTTCTGGATAGACGCGGAAGGCCGTCCTTTGCGCTTCAAGCGCGAGATCCCCTACTACCGCTTTATCTGGATGTACGACCACAACTACCTCCCGCAGCCGTCCACGTTCTGGCGCCGCGGCATCTACGAGAAGGTGGGGGGCCTGGACCCCGGGATGCAGCTGAGCATGGACGCCGACCTGTGG
>JBKPSF010000108.1:0-2233 GCA_046734875.1 Actinomycetota bacterium
GTGCTTGAGCAGACCCACGTTGCCGGCCATTAGCGCCGGGGCAGCGAAGCGGAAGACCTGCCAGAAAGGGAAGTTCCACGGCATCACCGCGAGTATGGGGCCTATGGGCTGGTAGCGGACGAAGGCCCTGCCGTCGAGCTCGGCCGCCTCGTCTGCCAGGAAACGCCCGGCGTTCTCGGCGTAGTAGCGGCAGCCGCGGGCGCACTTCTTCGCCTCGGCGGTAGCTGCAGCGAGCGTCTTGCCCATCTCGCTCGTCATAAGGCGGCCGAACTCCGCGGCCTCGTCCTCTAGGATCTCCGCCGCCCGCTGCATCATCTCGGCTCTCTCGGCCAGGGAGGTCTTCCTGTACTCGCGGAAGGTGTCGGCGGCGCGCTGGATCTTCTCGTCCACCTCCGTCTCGCTCAGCGCCTCGAACGTCCTGACTTCTTCGCCCGTAGCCGGGTTGACGGTGGATATCGCCACGATGCTCCTCCTTGATAAAGGATCCTTCGCCCCGTTGAAGTAAATATACACTTTGCGTGTACCCTGCGGGCCAGATGTCTAATCACCGTTGGATAACCGCTTATCTATGCGGCTATTTCAAATAGCAATGAGTTCCCAAGCACGCCAGAACATCTTTTGACACTCAGGAGCTGCAAGGGCGTCGTCCCGCCCATTGGCAGCGTTCTGTAGCCCATTCTGGGTCAAGTGTGAGTAGCCGCCAGGCGTCATGGCTCTATGCCCACGTAGGCATGGTTGCTCTATAACTGGCTGCCGCGCTTACATGGTGAAGATGCGAGCCCAATCTGGTACACCACGGCCGTCCTACTTGTGTGTTCTGTGAACTTCGCCAGTGTGGGATTCTCGGAGGTTCGCTATTCGTACGCAACTCCAAGCGAGGACAAAGATAGCTCATTTGAGGGATGTGCCCGTGCCAGCGGCTTGCTGGTGTGAAAAAGCCATGGCAGCAGCTCGTTTCCATGGCTTCGGGGTGGCCTGGCAAGGGCCATGGAACACTTCGGTGAATAAGGGCAAGGAGAGGCAAGGGTTGATCAAAGCCTCCAGCGGCCACGAACCCGCCCTCATCCTGTGTTCCCGACAGCAGGAAGCGAACCGCACGCCTGAGTTTGCCACGCTTACTCTGATGACCCTCAAAACCTTTGCCATAAAAAGAAGGCCCCGCCATGTTGCGGGGCCTTCCCGGAACCAACTAACGCTTGACGCTAGTTAGTGCCGACGACGCTGGTGGCGGCAGCGACGGCGCAAACGCGATCGACAACGCCTGCGACGAATGTTGCTGCTCCTGCGGCGGCAGCGCCTCCTGCGCCTTAGACAACCTCGTCTAAGCCTCTCGTCCATCTCTTCACCCCCTCTCTGAGTAACCAGTACTTCCTCAAGCACTGGGGCGGGGAGAAGATGCGCGCTAAACCTCCGCCGCCACTACGTAGTGCACTATGCATCGTAGCGGCTCTCACGAGGGAGCGTATTCGCCCACAAGATGTGGTGCAACGAGAGGCCGTGGGCACTACATCGAGCCGGTCGAGGAAGCCTAGGCTAGGGGCGTGGCGGGACCGGGTGAGGGGGTTAGCTTCGCCCTCCCGGTCGCGCCTGGCCGGTATCGCCTACCGTAGCCTACTTCTCCAATCCTCCTATGTACCCCGGCGCCGAGGGGTAATGCCGTCCGCAGATCGCACTTCCTTCCTCACGTAATTTAGTGTGTTCCACGGATAGAAGGTGTGAAGCGTTAGTTCCACATCGCGTTCGCTTGCCTCCTCTAGCACGATCCCGTCATCGTTAACCTCTAGTAGTTTGCCGCTACGGTTTGCTTGCTGGTAGAAAGCAACGTCTACCGTGTCCCCTATCCACGACTCTGGCGCTTGTGCCATGTTCTTAACCTCCTTCGAATAGCCTGGCGCCACTGCGGACGCTCTGTGGGCATCTACTGGCTTGCGACCGACGCCTCCCTCCTCTCTACCTGCCGCTTGCAATAGCTTCTGAGGGCTTCTATGGTCCTCTGAGACAATTCTACGGTCCTTCGACTACCGTGCTCAGGCTCGGAGAACTCGAGTCCCTTACCGGTGTACCATTGTAGCTGACGGTCGACGCGGAGCGTCCCAGTGTAGAGGTCTATATCGCTCCACTTCAACCCGAGCGCTTCTCCGATCCTCAACCCGACGGTGAGGGAGAACGTAGAGGGCTTCAAGCCGATCACGCTTACCTGCATCCAGATGCGCTGAGCGGCACTCTGTTAGGG
>JBKPSF010000109.1:0-6273 GCA_046734875.1 Actinomycetota bacterium
TCGCCCTTGAAAATCTCGCACCGCGCCCCGGCCGCCCGTGCTTCCTCCGCCGCGGCCTCGGCAGCTTGGTCGTTCGAACGGTAGGAGATCGCCACGTCTGCGCCATCGTTGGCGAGGCGAAGGGCCACGGCGCGGCCTATGCCCCTTCCGCCGCCGGTGACGACGGCGACACGTCCATCCCCGATCATGGGATCTCCCCTTTGTCGGCGAAGGCGAACATGAGCTCGGCCTCGCAGACCCGCTCGTCGCCGACCGTGGCCCTTCCCTTGCCCCTTCCTACCCTGCCCTTGAGGCGAACGATCTCTACTTCCATCGCGAGCACGTCGCCGGGGACGACCTGCCTGCGGAACCTGACGCCGTCTATTCCCGCGAAGAGTGCGAGTTTGTCGCTGTGATCCCCCCCCGCCATGACGCCGACGGCCCCGACCTGGGCCATCGCCTCGATGATGAGCACGCCTGGCATGACAGGGTAGCCGGGAAAATGGCCCTGGAAGAAAGGCTCGTTCTGGGTGACGTTCTTGACGCCGGCGGCCCGCACCCCTGGTTCGAGCTCGTCGATCCTGTCTACCAGGAGAAACGGGTAGCGGTGCGGGATGAGCTGCCGGATCTCCGCAGGCCCAAGCGGCGCGTTCACGAAAGCACCTCCCCCGCCGTCCTGCCTGCTACGTCTTTTCTCTTGAAGTCCCGCAGCATCCTGGTCAGAGTACCGTCCTCCCCTGCCTCGAAGATCTCACGCACCCCCAGCTCCAACAAGCGCTCGACCACGGCAACCCAACGCACCGGCGAGAGCATCTGCTTCCGTAACGCTTCCCCCACCCCGTCCGCCGTAGTCAACAAGGCCCCGTCCGTCGCCCCGACCATCGGGATTTCGGGCTCATCGAACTCAACCGCTTGCAGAAGCGTGTCCATCTCCCTGGCAGCATCCTTCATGAGTGGAGAATGGAATGCGCCAGCCACCCGCAAACGCACCTTGCGACCTCGCAAGTCTTCAGTGACCTCCTCCAGCGCGTCCAGCCGGCCGGAAACCACGGTCTGGCGCGGGGTGTTGAAGTTCGCGGCGACTACGGCACCCCCAGATTTCTCCGCAACTTCGGCGACGGCGTCGGGGTCGGCCCCGATCAGGGCGACCATACCGCCGGGGTTCTCCTTCGACGCTTCGTTCATCAGGCGGTCTCTCTCGGCCACGAGCCGAACGCCGTCTGTAAGCAGCATGCTTCCCGCGGTGTGGGCCGCGGCGTACTCGCCAAGCGAGTGTCCTGCCACCACGTCGGCCTCGAATCCAGCATTCCGCAGGCGGTAGAAGAGGTCCACGGAGCTGGCGAAGACGGAGAGCTGGTAAGGTATCTCGTCGTCACCCACGTAGTCACGGACGGCCTCGAGGGCGGCGCCGGAGATTTCGCTCCCGACGCTGCCCTGTCCAGGGAAGACCACGGCACGATCCATACTTCCGTCCACGGCTAGATCCTGTACAGGTTCGCTGCCCACGTCAGGCCGAACCCGAAGCCAACGGTCACGATGTACTTTCCCGGCACTAGCGCATCGTATATGTCCGGGTAAGAGAGTGGGATGCTCGCCGCCGAGGTATTCCCGAACCTGTCGAGGTTGATCACCACCCTGTCCTCGGCAACCTCCATCTTACGCATAGCGGAACGTATTATGCGCGCGTTCGCCTGGTGGGGAATGACGTACTGGACCTCATCCGCTGATAGCCCGTTGCGCGAAAGAAGCTTCTCGACCATCTCGGGCAATATCCTGACCGCGAACCTGAAGACCTCGCGGCCGTTCTGGAAAAGCTTCTCGTCGTCGCCGGGATGGCCGGCCCGCCCGAGCGGCGCCCCGCTACCATCGGCCCCAAGTATGTGGTCCACGAAGCCTGACACTTCATCGCCGGCATCGAGCACCACGGCCCCAGCGCCGTCGCCGAAGAGGACGGCGGTCGAACGATCTCCCGGGTCTACTATCGTGCTCATCGCGTCCGCACCAATCAGCAAGACCCTGCCCGCCGCGCCCGAACGTATCATGGACGACGCGACCGAAGCGGCGTAGGAGAACCCCGCGCACGCGGCGGCCAGATCCATCGCGCCCACGCCAGGCGCCCCGATCTCCTCGCCCACCAGACAGGCCACGGAAGGCATCGATTCGGGAGCAGTCGAGGTGCCGCAGATAACCAGATCTACCGAACTGCCATCGACGCCGGCGTGTTCCAGGGCCTTCCTGGACGCGTCGATGGCGAGCGTCGCGGCGTTCTCGCCTTCCGCGACGAAGCAGCGCTCCTTGATGCCGGTGCGCGTCGAGATCCACTCGTCCGTCGTGTCGAGAACGTTCTCCAGGTCGCGGTTTGTCACGACCCTGCTCCCGAGGGCCCTGCCGCAACCGACGATCTTGCCGGCCGCTCCGTTCAACCCGGTCTGCCCTCGGACAGGCGCGCGCTGTTCGCGGAGATCGCGCGCTGCAGCTCCTCCATCAGGCCTTCTCCGGCGCGAGAGATGCCCCGCAATGCGTTCTCGACGCCCCTGGCGCGGGAGTTTCCGTGGCCGATCACGACCGCGCCGTTGACGCCGAGCAGGAAAGAACCCCCGTAGTTTTCGGGATCCACGGTGTCCCGCACCCCGATCAGGCGCGGACGCAGGATGCCGGCCACGAGCTTGCCAAGTACGTTCCCCGTGATCGCGCTCCTGACCATGAGCAGTATTTCGCGCGCGACCCCCTCGGCCGTCTTGAGCACGACGTTACCCGTAAAGCCGTCCGTCACAAGCACGTCTGCCACACCGCGCCCGATGTCCCTGCCCTCGACGTTCCCCACGAAACGGACTCCTGACTCGTCGATGAGCCGGTACGCTTCTTTGGCGAGGTCGGTGCCCTTCCCCGGCTCCTCACCGACGTTGACGAGTCCGACCCGTGCCTCACCGTCAAGCCCGAAGTAACGTTTCGCGAACACGCCCCCAAGAATAGCGAAATTCAGGAGATCGTGCGGCCTGCACGAGACGGTGGCCCCCGCGTCGAGCAGGATAACAGGCGAAGAAAAAGGGAGCATGGTGGCGATAGCCGGCCTCCGGCAACCTTCGAGACGCCCCATCCTCAGCAGCGCCGCCGCGACCGTCGCGCCTGTGTTCCCCGCGGAGAACAGCGCATCCGCCTCCCCGCCGCGGACCATGCGTGCCGCCACGGCGACGCTCGCTTCGGGGTTGGCCCTGAGCGTGGCAGAAGGTTCCTCGTCCATCCCCACGGCGTCGCCCGAAGAGATCAGCGAGACGTTGGTCGGAGGATCTTCGCCCAACTCGCGTTTTATCGCCTCCGGTTTCCCGACGAGGACGAACTCATCTTGCGGCAGCCTGCCGGCGGCGGCTATGGTGCCGGCGACGATCTCGCGAGGGGCGTTGTCTCCGCCGAGGGCGTCTACCGCGATACGCACAAAGTTAGAGCGTTGTCGGGGTTACGCTAGACGTCTTCCACGGCGACCGCCGTTCGGCCCTTGTAATACCCGCACTCGCGGCAGACCCTGTGCGGGACGTGTGGTTCGCCGCAGTTGGGGCAGGCGACTAGGCCCGGGGCCGAGAGCGCGTGGTGCGCCCGGCGCTGGTTCCTGCGCGCCCGAGACGTCTTCTTCTTTGGTACGGCCATGTGAATACCTCCCGGTTGTTAGTGGCTTACGACTTAGAATCCCGAGACGGAGATACCGTCGAGGCCCCGCCAGCGCGGGTCGACCTCATCGTCGTTGTCCTCGGGCTGCACGGGCTTTGAACCCGGCGAGAAAACCTGCATAGGTACCTCGGTCGGCAGTGCGCGCCGGGTGTAGCGGGCCAGGTCGAGGGTCCAGTCCTGGACGGAGAGCTCGGGATCTTCAGGGCCCGAGACGAGCTCCGAGTCGCCGAATTCCAGCTCGAGCTCCGTCGGCTCCAGCGTCCTATCGCAGGTCGTCGAGACGGTGGCCCTGACGAGCACGTCGAGGTGCAGGCCATCTGAAAGGTGAGTGACGGCGACGTCTGCCTCGGCCTTCGTAACTTCGTGGTGGCGCCCGTACAGGTCGAATGGTTCGACGGAGAACTCGGCACGTTCCTCATGCCTGTCTCCGACCTCCGCGCCTGGTCGCCTGAGGGGGATCAAACGTTTCATGGGGCTAGTTTACCGCGAGTTACTGCTCCTGGACGCCCTGCAGCTTGGTGCGGCCGCGCTGCACGGCTTCGAGGAGCTTGCCCAGGTTGTCTTCCAGGTTCGCGAGGACCTCATCGGCGTAATCTTCCGCGCCGAGGCGTATCTCGCGCTCGCGGCGGCGGGCATCTTCCATTATCTCCGCGCTGCGCTTCTCGGCCCTTTTCAGTACCTCTTCCTCAGAAGTGATCTTCTCAGCCTCGTCCTGGGCGCTGCGGATGATGCGGTCGCTCTCGCTGCGCGCCTCGTCGAGCATGGCCTGGCGCTCCTTCACGATCCAACGCGCCTGCTTGAGCTCCTCGGGGATGGTCTGGCGCATCTGGTCTATGATGTCGAAGGCGGCGTCCCTGTCGACCATCGCCGTGTTGCCGAAACCGGGGAAGCTCCTCGCGTCCTCGACGAGTTCTTCCAACCTGTCTATCAAAACCAGTACGTCCATCTTCTACTCGCTATCCTTCGCCTACGATCCCATTATCTTATCGTCCCTGCCGGAATATATCTCCGTCACGGTCTCGAGTATGCCGTCGGGCACGAGCCCGCGCACCTCCCCGCCCAGCGAGGCTATCTCCCTGACCGCGCTCGAGGAGAGGAAACTGTGCTCGGCCGAGGCCATTATGAAGACCGTCTCCAGCTCTGGGAACATGGTCCGGTTGAGTTGCGCCTGCTCGAACTCAGACTCGAAGTCCGAGACGGCCCTTAGGCCCTTGACGATCGCCCGCGCCCCCTGCTCCCTTGCGAATTCCACCAGGAGACCGTCCATAACCTCGACCGAGACGTTCTCCATGTCGGCGGTCACCTTCTCTATGAGCCGCGCCCGCTCGACGGCGGAGAGCCGTGCCTGTTTACGGCGGTTGGCCCCAACGGCCACCACCACGTGGTCGAAGATCCCGGACGCCCGACGGATCACATCCAGATGGCCCGTGGTTACGGGGTCGAAGCTTCCGGGACACACAGCCACGATCATTGTCAGTTCTGACCGCCCAAGGATGGTTATGAACGTGCCGCCGTAGCGGCGCGTTACCCCTTTCCTGCCTCCCGCAACCTCAACCGGAGCCTCGCCGCTCTCGATCACGACCCTTCCTCCGGGCGCGAGCAGAGAACGTAGCCGGTGCAAGATTCCCCCGACCTCCGCCGCAGCGATTCTATATGGTGGGTCCGCGAAGATCAAATCGAAGGCTTCTGGACGCCCTTCGAGGCTTGCCAGTACGGCCTCGACCTCACCACCGAGTATCTCGGCCCTCTCTACAAGATGGGTCCTTCGCAGGTTCTCGGAGATCACGGCCCTCACCTTCCTATCCCGCTCGACAAAGACGGCCCGGTCGAAACCGCGGCTCAAGGCCTCTATGCCCAGCGCACCAGTCCCTGCGTACAGGTCTAGGACCGCGCCACCCTCGAAGAATTGGCCGAGGGAGTTGAAGAGGCTCTCCCGCACGCGGTCCGCGGTCGGCCGCACGCCCTTCGGAACGGGCGCCAGGTTGGTGGCGCGGGCCGAACCTGCTATGACCCTCAAGGTCGCTTCACTCCCTGAACAGCCACTCTACATCGGCGCCGAGGAGCTCACGGATCTCGCGCCTGAGCGGCCTGTGGTCCGGCCGCTTTAGCGTGGGGTCATCGGCGACGAGGGCGAACGCCTCGCGCCTGGCTTCGACCAGGATGTCCACGTCGCGCAGGAGCTTGGCAACCTTGAGGTCGGGCATTCCGCTCTGGCGGCTGCCGAAGAGCGTTCCCTCGCCCCTGATGGCCAGGTCCACCTCCGAGAGCTTGAAGCCGTCCTGGTGCACGGCGAGCGCTTCGAGGCGCCGTTCTGAGTCGTCGGTCTTCGGGGCGCCTACCAGGAAGCATTTCGGGGGATGGAGACCCCTGCACACGCGGCCCCTGAGCTGGTGCAGTTGGGAGAGCCCGAAGCGCTCGGAACCTTCGACCACGATCGCGCTGGCATTAGGCACGTCCACGCCGACCTCGACCACGACGGTCGCGACCAGCACTTCGATCTCCCCGGCCCGGAAACGCGCCATGACCTCGCGCTTGTCCTGGGCCTTCATCCTGCCGTGCAACAGCCCGACCCGCCTCTCGGGGAAGATCTCCTCCGCGAGCTCGTCCTTCAGCTCCTCCGCGGCCCGAACG
>JBKPSF010000110.1:0-5782 GCA_046734875.1 Actinomycetota bacterium
CGGCCCGGGACGAGCCCGCACCAATCCCTTATGAAGAGCCCGAGCACCTGCGCGGACTCGACGACCGAGCGCAGCGAGACGCGCTCGTCGATGCCGTGGATCTGCTCCCCCCGCGGCCCGAAGCAAACCGCGGGTATCCCCATGCGTACAAAATGCCGCGCGTCCGTCGTTGCCGTCGTAGCCAACGCAGGAGGACGCGCTCCGTGTAGCCCTTCGTAAGCCCCCGACAAGACCCGGACGAGCGGTTCGCTCTCGTCCACCACCGAGCCCTCGCACGAGAACCCGTCGTAGCGAACCCGCGGCGGGTTCTCGGCCAGCCGTGGGGAGGCGGCGACGGCCTCCGCGATCGCCGCCTCTACACCGGCGCGTGCCTCCTCCGGGCTCTGGCCCGGGTACAGCCCTATGCGGCAGGACAGCGTGCAGGCCGCCGCGACGGTGGAGGGCCAGTCGCCGCCGGAGATCACACCCGGGTTCAAATTGATGGGATGCTCGAACGCGTCGTAGGGCGGCGGAGGGTTCTCGTTGAGCCGCGCCTCGTGGCGACGGAGCGCCGCAAGCACCTCCACCGCGGCTTCGATGGCGTTGAACCCGAGGTAACTGGCACGCGCGGCGTGCGCCGGGACGCCAGCGAGATCCACGTGAAACCACAGGACGCCGACCTGGGCGACGGTAAGGTGGTCGGGGTGGGGCTCGGTGATGACGCACGCGTCTGCCCGCGACCCGTCCAGCAAGCACTGCAACGCGCCGTGCCCCGTGCATTCTTCCTCCACGACGGACTGTAGTTGTAGGTGGGCAGCGGGGGCGTAACCGGCTCTCTCTAGCGCCCGTACAGCGCCGGTCATGGCGGCGAGGCCGGCCTTCATGTCGCCCGCGCCGCGGCCGTAGATCCAATCCCCTTCGCGTACAGCCCGGAACGGCGGGTGCGTCCACAACGCTTCTGCGGCAGGAGGCACCACGTCCACGTGCCCGTTCAGGATGAGCGAGCGCCCGCCCTTTCCCTGCGCGGGCCAATCGGCGACGACGTTGCGCTTGCCCTCCACGTCCCACGAAAAAGGTGATGCGCCTTCGGCGCTGCGTAATTCGTCCGCGTCGAGGAACACGCTGCGCGGTTCGAGGCCGCAGTCCTCGAAAGCTCCCTCCATAACGGCCTGTCCTGGCTCCTCGTTGCCTAGAGTCGTTGGCGCTTCGACAAGGTGGACGAGAAGGTCCTCCATCCAGCCGGCCTCGGCGGCGACCGCCTCGAGGATGGCCCCGTCGGAGAGCGTTTCGCCGGGCGTGGACCCGGTCCTCATCCCACGCTGCCTTCAAGGATCTGGAGCGTCTTCAGGTCGGAGTAGAAGTCCAGTGCGTAGTCCCCGCCCTCGCGTCCGATCCCTGATATCTTCATGCCCCCGAAGGGAGCCGTGAGATCCCGGACCAAAAAGGTATTGACCCAGACCACGCCAGCGCGCACCCCCCGCCCGACGCGGTCGGCCCTACCCATGGACCCCGTGTAGACGATGCCGGAGAGACCATAGGGCGTGGAATTGGCGAGGGAGATCGCTTCGTCTTCGCCTGAGAAGGTCTGGAAGGTGAGGACGGGGCCGAAGACCTCGCTCTGCACGACCTCGGCGTCGTTGGAGGTGGGTTCTATGAGGGTCGGCTCGTAGAAGAGTGGCCCGGCGTCCGAGCGGTGTCCGCCGCGCACTATCTTCTGACCGTCCTCGCGGGCGCGTTCGACGAAGCCCTCGACGCGCTTCAGGTGGTCGGGGTGGATCAGGGGCGAGACCGTCGTCTCGTCCTCGCGCGGATCGCCGAGCACGTGCTCGTCGATGGCGGCGTGCAAGCGTTCGAGGAAGGGCTCGCGGACCGACTCCTGCACGAGGATTCTGGTCCCGGCCAGGCACACCTGACCGCCGTCGTCGTACTGTCCCGCGGCCTTCGCGGCGGCGGCATCGAGGTCGGCGTCTTCGAAGACGATGAGGGGACCTTTGCCGCCGAGTTCGGCGGTGAAAGGGACGAGGTTCTTTGCGGCGGAAACCCCGATCAGGCGTCCCGTCTCGGGAGATCCGGTAAAGGAAATGCGCCGCAATAAAGGATGGGCTACGAGCGCGGCGCCAGCGTCCTCGCCGAAGCCCTGTATCACGTTGAAGACGCCGGACGGAAATTCTGCCTCTGCGAAGAGGTCTGCCAGAAGCGAGCACGAGAGCGGCGACCACTCGGCTGGCTTGAGGACCACGGTGCAGCCGGCGGCGAGGGCAGGTGCTGTCTTCCAGGTCGAGAGCATAAACGGGGCGTTCCACGGTGTGATCACGGCCGCAGGCCCCGCGGGCATGCGCTGCACGCGGTTCCAGGTCCCCTGAGACCGCCAGTCGCGCTCCTCGTAGGCTACGGCGAGGTCGGCGTATGACCGGTAGTTACGCGCCCCGCGCGAGATGACGCGCGCCTGCAGGGAGCGCAGCAGCATCGCCATATCCATGTTCTCGACGGCCGCGAGCTTCTCGATATTCTCATCTATGAGGTCGGCGAGGCGGCGCAGGTAGAGGGCGCGTCCCGCGGGACCAAGCTCGGCCCAGTCAGGGAACGCGTCGTGGGCGGCGCGGACTGCCTGGTCGACCTCGGCCTCGCCGGCGCGGGAGATCTCAGCTATCACCCCGCCGTCGATGGGTGTGATGTCCGTGAAGCGTCGTTCGCTGGCGACGCGCTCGCCGCCGATAAAGTGATCGGGGGAGACAGAGACGCCAGCGACCTCGACACGCTCCGTGATGGCGGTCATACGAGCTCCTTTACGGTCTCGAGGTCGTCCACCGTGTAGCCGAAGGTGAAGCGGTAGCCGCGGTCTATCTCGACAGGGGCGAGCGTGTCGTGCTCCTCGCCGGGGGCTGGATAGAGGGTCAACGTAGCCGGTCCGGCGACCACCTTCGAGCCGATCCGGTCGCGGCTGACGGCGCGGACGAGCTCGTGCACCTGCGGGTCGTCGTGGCGTCCTGCGGCGAGGCGCGGGAAGTGGCGCACGTTGATGATGGGCGGGGCGTTGTGGCGCGGCCCCTCCTCGCTCTCGCCCTCGATGGTGACGGTCATGTCGGCGATGGCGCGGCCGCGGGCCGAGCAGGTGGCGCCGTGGCGGCCTCCGGGACGCAACCCGGGGTCAGCAGGACCCCCGACGCCGAAGGTGCGCGTCATCCAGATCGAGCCGAGCTTCTTGGGGAAACCCTGGATCCAACCTCGCGCCAGCGCGAAGTCCTGGTCCACCCAGATAAAGGGACAGGTTGTGACCTCTTCCCCGTCTAGCAAGGCGTTTACCACGATAAAGAACTCTCTGTAGTGGGACCGGATGGGATCGACGAGCTCGTCCCCGCCCTCGGAGCAGGACTGCCAGTCCGCGCACACGGCGGCGCAACGGCCGGGATCCGGATGCGGGTCCAGGCCCTCGGGCAACACGGCCCGAACGGCGTCGGGGTCGGCCCAGTAATCGACGACGACGAAGTCCCCGACGTAGTGCCACGGCGGCGGGGGGACGAGGCTCGCCTTTCCCGTACTTGTACGGGGGATGGAGTAACCCTGCAACCTCATGCGTTGACCTCCTCGGGGAGCGGCTTTCCGAGCATCTCCAGGCTCTCGCGCTCGGAGGCGACGGCCGCCGCGTCGAAGCGGAAGTAGGATCTCGGGGGCAAAGGTCCCCACGTGTTCGATGAGTAACGATCGTCGGGCCAATGGCGCGGCTCGTGCTCCGCCTCGAGCTGCTCCATGTCGCAGTAGAGCTCCACGAAGCATTCCTCCTCCACGATGCGCACGTAGGAGGCGATGTTGCCGCCGACCCCGTGCCGGGTGGGGCCCCAGCCGAGCCAGCGTCCGTGGCGGCCGAGGTGATCCAACGCCACCCGCATCTGCCCGATGTCCACGACGTCGAAGGCCAGGTGGTGAAGGTGGCTGTATCCCTTGTTTATGAAGGCCATCACGTGGTGGTCGCTGTTGATGTGGAACCACACGCCGCCGTCGCCGAGCCAGTCCGTCACCCGCATGCCGAGCACCTGCGTGTAGAACTCGACGCCGCGCGAGATCTCCGCGGTCAGAAAATTGACGTGCCCGAGCTTGCGCGGATGCCCGACGACCTGGTCTCTTGCGGGCCTGGCATGCGCCGTCCAGCGCGACTCCGGCTCGCTGTAAGGCAGGACGAGCACGCGGTTCCCTTCGGGATCGACAACTTCGAGCCCACCGCTGCGCTCCTCGTAGACGACGCCAAGGTCCTCGAAGTGCCGCCGAGCGTCGTCCACCGAACACGAGCGTTGCAACTCATAGGCGACGTGCCCGATGCCGGGAGCTTCGGCACCGACGAGCTCCAAAGAGTAAGGTTCGTCGTCGCAGGCCAGGTGAGCTTTTTGATCGTCGCGTTCGCGTACCGTGAGACCGAACTGGGCAGACCAGCGACGGGCGGCGTCTTCCACATCCGTAACCCGCAGGCTAACGTGGTCGATGCGGCGGAGCGAGATCACTGGCTCACCCGCACCGGCAGACGCTTGATGCCGTTGAAGAAGTTGGACCTCAGGCGCTCCGGCGGGCCCGTGAGCTCGATACCGTCCACGCGCTCGAGCATCTCCTCGAAGGCTATGCGGACCTCCAGCCGCGCCAGGTGGGCGCCGAGGCAATGGTGGATGCCTCCCGGGCCGAACGCCATGTGCTTGTTCGGTTCGCGGCCTACATCGAACGTGTCGGGGTTCTCGAAGACCGTCTCGTCGCGGTTGCCTGAGACCAGCCAGGTCGTCACCTTCGCGCCGGCCGGGATCTCCGTTCCCGCCAGCTCGGTATCTTCCGTCGTCGTGCGCCTGAAGTAGTGGACGGCAGTGGCCCAGCGCAGCATCTCGTCGGCGGCCGGTTTGTATAGGGTGGGATCCTGGCGCAGCCTTTCCATCTGGTCCGGGTAATCCAGGAGCGCCAGTAGACCGTGGGTGATGGTGTGCCGCGTCGTCTCGTTGCCGGCGGTGGCGAGCAGCACGAAGTAGACGTCGAACTCGCGCTGGGTGAGGTCGGCGTTTACGAGGAGCGTGATGATATCGTCGCGCGGGTTCTTGCGCCGCGCCTCGGCCAGCTTGCGACCGAACTCGAACATCTCCTGCGCGACCGGGCTTGAGAACGGCAACATCCTGTAGGCGTCGTCGGCGTGCTCCTGGACGTACTCGGGGTCCTGGTTGCCGAGGATGCGGTCGCCCATCTCCACGATGTAGCGGCGGTCTTCTTGCGGAACGCCCAGGATCTCGGCGAAGACCTGCATGGGGATCTCCGAGGAGATCTCCTCCACAAAGTCGAACTCGCCCTTGGGCAGCGCCTCGGAGAGGACCCTGTCGCAGACCGTGTGCACGGCCTCCTCCCACACCATCACGGCGCGGGAAGTGAAGCGGCGCGCGATCAACTTCCTGAGTTCCGTATGGCGCGGCGGGTCCGTGTCGATCATGGACTTGCGAGCCTCGATCTGGTCCTGGTCCAGATCCTCCAGGCTGGTCCCCCCCACCTCCGAGGAGTACGTGACGAAGTCGCGGTGTACGGCCCTGATGTCCCCGTAGCGCGTGACGGCGTAGAAGCCCGGACCGTCGGGCTCGGGATTGAAGTAGACGGGCGCTTCGTGGCGCAGGGTGCTGAACCACTCGTAGGGCACGCGGTCGACGAAGGCGTCGTGGCTGGAGAGGTCTATCTCCTCCAGCGGCACTCTGGTGTCGGTCATCGGCGGCCTCCTAGAGGTGATGCAGGTACTCGTCGATCTCCCAGTCCGAGACCCACGTGCGGTGGCGCTCGACCTCGAACCGCTTCA
>JBKPSF010000111.1:0-15966 GCA_046734875.1 Actinomycetota bacterium
GAGGCGCAGGTCGTAGATGGCCTCTCGCAGGCCCCCGACGGCCCTCTTGAGCGCCTCTATCTGCCGGTCTGCCTCGCCGGCGCGCCCCTCCCCTCCCGGTATCCTCTTCGCGACCTGCATGGACTGCAGGGCGTAGGTCAGGTCCTGCAAGACCACGTCGTGCAGCTCGCGGGCTATGCGGCGGCGCTCTGCCTCCCGGATCTCGCTCAGGGCCTCCTCTACCCGCTTGCGCTCGGTGATGTCCTCGACGGTGCCTTCGTAGCCCACGACGAGGCCCCCGTCATCGTAGATGGCGCGGGCGTTGACCGAGATCCAAACCGGCGTGCCGTCCTTGCGGAGCAAATTCGCCTCGAAGCCGCTCACGAAGCCGTCTCTGAGCACGAGCCGGGTGAACTCTTTCCTGCGCCTGGGGTCAGCGTAGAGCTGGTCGCCGATGCTGGAGACGGCCTCGAGCAACTCCTCCGGGGAGTCGTAGCCGAACATCCGTGCCAACGCCGGGTTCGCCGTGAGGAACCGTCCTTCGACGGTGGTCTGGAAGATCCCCTCTACGGAGTTCTCGAAGATGGAACGGTATTTCTCCTCGGCCTTGCGGCGCTCCTGCTCGGCCTCCCTCCTCTCTGTGATGTCCTCGTGGACGAGCACGACCTCCTGAATCTCGCCTTCGGCGTCTCTTACGGGATAGATGTAGGCCTGTACCCAGCGGTGGGCGACGTCGCTGACGCCGGCGATGGTAGCGTCAGGCTCGTACCTGACCGGCGGTACCTCCGTGGCCGTGCCCGCGAAGCCCCTCCGGATATAGGGCATTATGCCTTTCTCGACGAGCTGGGTGTCTTGCAGGACGTTGTAGCCGGGTATCTGGTCGAGCGTGACGCCCCAGAGCTCCTCCCACGCCCGGTTGACCCTGAGCGTCTTCCCGTCGGGGGAGAATATCTGGGTACTCAGGGGCGACTGTTCGATCATGAGCCTGAAACGGGTCTCGGAGGCCCTGAGCGCCACCTCGGCCCTCCGGCGCTCGCGGCGCACCTCGGCCTCCCTGAGCTCCCGCTCGATGGCGCTGTTGAGCCTGAGGAGGTTGTCCTTCATGAGGTAGTCGTGGGCGCCGGCCTTCATGGCAGCGACGGCGGCGTCCTCGCCGATCTGGCCGCTCACGATTATGAAGGGCAAGTCCACGAAGCCCTTGCGCCTGAGCAACCCTAGAGCCGCAGAGGAACTGAAGGCCGGCATGGAATGGTCGGAGATGACGAGGTCCCAACCGCCCCCGTCGAGCGCGGCCTCCATGTCCTGCGGGGTGTCTACCCGCTCCCAGGTGGGATCGTACCCTCCCTTGCGCAACGTCCTCAAAAGGAGCAGGGCGTCATCCTCGGAGTCCTCGACCAGCAAGACCCTGAGATCCACACCCATTATTCAGGCACCAGCCCGGATGCTCGGGCGTGGAGAACGGCTAGTATTGCTATAAGCACGTTGCCCCTCCAGCCGCTCCCCCATGTTCGTTTGTGCAACTCCCATCACATCGAGCCCCTATTCTATTGCCGCAGGGGCACGCTAGCAACTCGAAGCCCGCACGGAAAATGAATGAAAATCACTCATTTGGGGGATACATGAGTGCCACCCGCGGGATATCATGGCGGCGCTTACGCTTTTGTATACACGCGGGTGCAAAGACGGTACCGGAAGGAGAGGCGATGCAACAGGATCCCAACCCCGGAAGCGGGCAAGAGAGGACTACCGAAAGCCATGCGGGCGCGCGGACGATGAGCCCGCAGGACGAGCAGACTTGGTCCATACTCTCCCACCTCAGCGTGCTTCTTGCGCTCGTGGGCCTCATGCCTTTCGGGGCGCTGCTGATCTGGTTGATCTACAAGGACCGTTCCGAGAGGGTGCGCTTCCACGCACTGCAGGCGCTCTGGTACCAGATAGCCTGGATCGTGATCCTTGTGGCTTACGCCCTCGTAAGCACGGTGTTGACGATCCTGATCATCGGCTTCTTCATGTTCTTCTTGCTGCCCATCCTGGCGGTGATACCCATAATTCACGGTTGCTACGCGGCCTACCAGGTGAGCCAGGGCGTCGAATACCGCTACCCGTACATAGCGGACAGGATAGAGGCCCCGCGCCGCGTAGCCTGAAGGCAGCGACGCCACCACGGTATAGAGAGCAGCATGCCATGTCGACACACTACGTTCCCGACAAGAGTAAAGACGCCTGGGAGCTCGTCGAGACGTTGGCTCCCGGGCGGGGGCGGGGCGGGATGAGCAACGGCGTCATCCTCCTGGTCGAAGACAACCCCGACGACGAGCTGCTCGCCCTGCGGGCACTTAGAAAGAACAACGTCACGAACGAGGTAGTCGTCGCCCGCGACGGGGTCGAGGCGCTCGACTACCTGTTCGCGAGCGGCCCCCATGCGGGCAGGGACACCTCCACCATGCCGCAGTTGATACTACTCGACCTCAAGCTGCCCAGGGTGAACGGCCTCGAAGTCCTCAAACGCCTGCGCTCCGACGAGCGCACGCGCCTCATTCCCGTGGTCATACTGACCTCATCCAGAGAACGTAGCGACATGCTGGACGGCTACGGTCTCGGCGCCAACAGCTACGTCCGCAAACCGGTCAACTTCGAACAGTTCGTCAAGGCCGTCGAACAACTCAAGCTATATTGGTTGGGTCTTAATGAGGCCCCGCCGATGAGCGTGTAGCGCAGGGTTCTGCAAGATCCGAACTGTCTGCGGAAAGGGTATCAGGCCACAGGTATCAGGCCTGATACCTTCTTCACCGGAGCCGGTTCTCGTCCAGCTCGGCTCTTAGTTCTTCCACGAACTGCCTGGCGGTGCGGCCGGAGCGGCCGGCGTGCCAGCGGTCCCAGAGAAGGGCGCGCTCTTGCAGGGTTTGCTGGGGGATTTGGAGGTTGCGGGCTCGGGCCAGGCCGGCCACGATTTCGAGGTAGCGTGCCTGGTTGGGGGCGGGGAAGGTGAGGCGCAGGCCGAAGCGGGCTGCGAGGGAGAGTTTTTCTTGCATGGTGTCGTGGGCGTGGACGTCATCGGAGACCTCCTCGCGGTCGGAGAAGGACTCCCGGATCAGGTTTCTGCGGTTGGAGGTGGCGTAGACGCGTACGTTCTCGGGCGGCTCCTCGACGCTGCCTTCGAGGAGCGCTTTGAGTGCCTTATACTCGACCTCGTGCTCCTCGAAGGAGAGGTCGTCCACGAAGATGACGAACCGCGGCCCGCGCCCGCGTAAGGTTTCGAGGACGTTGCCAAGCTCCGAGAGGTCTACTTTTTTGACCTCAACGAGCCGCAAACCTCTGCCCACGTACTCGTTGAGGACAGCTTTGACGGTGGAGGATTTGCCCGTCCCCGGCGGGCCGTAGAGCAGGGCGTGGTGGGCGGGCAGTCCTTCGAGGAAGCGTTCCGTGTTCAGGATCAAAGGTTCCCGTTCGCGCTCGTAGGAGATCAGGCCCGCGAGCCGCACCGGATCTGTAGGGACGACGGCCCTGAGCTTCCCTTCACCCCACCGGAAAACCCCGTGGCGGCCGAAGGGCCCCGCGCCGTGCATCGCGTAGTGGCCCGCAAGAAGCTCTACGCAAGCCCCCCAATCCCCGGCAGCCGCAAGCTTGCGCGCCATGCTGTGGCGCGGGGACTCCTCGGGCGCATCATCCGTCCAGGGTACCCAGACGCCTGACAGACCGGGCACGGAGGTCTCCACCCTGCCGAGCAACGCCGCCGCGTCCAACGCGAACAACTCCCGCAGCGTCAGCAAGTCTCGCCCCGCCTGCTCAGCCACGGAGACGCTCAACTCTCCCCGCTCGGCCCCCAAACTGAAAGGATTCTCGTCGTCCAGAATCCGGCCCACGAGATAAGACTGCCACGCATCCGGCAGCAGACGCTCTCCTTCGAGCGCAAGCCCCTCCCACAACCGCCCGAAGGTTCTCGCGACCGCGTCAGGGTCCGGACGCTCGACCTCCAGCAGCCCCAGCAAATCCAGAAAGTCCCGCGCGACGGGGGAATCCAGCACCCCACGCAGCACTCCGATCGCACGTCCCCTGACGGCAAGTGCAGCCGTGTCTCCATGCTCCATGAAGAAGCATGTTAGCACTTCGGCACGGCGCTACGTGTATATGTCGCGGCGGCGGAAGGCGAGGGCGGCGAGGAGTAGGAGGGCGAGTGCGATCGCGGTTATGCTGAGAAAGTGGGTCCAGTTTATGCCGTTTTCGATGGCCGAGCCGTAGTAGTAGAAGGCTGAGGCGGGGCGCCAGTCTTCGAGGTCTTTCGAGGCGCGGCCTATGGCGTCGATGAGGTACATGCCGAAGAGGAGGAAGGCCGGGATGGAGATGGCGAGGGCCCTGCGGTGGAAGAGCGCCGAGCACAGCAGCGCCAGGGCGCCGAAGACGACGGTTATGGGCCACAGGTTGAGCGCGCCGGCGGTGATCTCCCGCAGCGAGAGGTTCACGTCCATGAGGGTTGCCGTGCCCCAGGTGAGGAGGCCGACGAGGGCGCAGATCCCGAGCAGCGAGAGGGCGGTGGCGAGGAAGCTGCCGGCGACGAGCTGCCAGCGCGGCAGGGGGTTGCCGAGCAGGACGTCTATGGTGCCACGCTCCTCGGCTCCGGCTATGGCGTTCGCTAGGGCGAGTATGGGGAAGAAAGCCAGGGCGAGGGGCGCTAACCCGAAGAACTGCGAGTTGAGGTAGTTGGCGGGGTCCCCGAGGTCGGTGACGCCGAAGGCCTCGAGCATACCCTTAGGATAGGCCTCCATGAGCTGGTTGAGCTGTGCGGCGCTGCCCTCGATCGCGGTGAACGTGGCCACCATCGCCGCGCTGTAGAGCCCGAGCGCAGCCCCCCAGATAACGATGCTCCTGAGCTGCATCCTGACGGTGTGCGACACGAGCGCGAAGAGCGTCCCCCGCGGTGCCACCCTTGTGGTTTGCCTTCGCTCCGCAACCGTGCTCACCGCGCTTCTCCGTTCTCCCGCTCGTAGTAGGTGAGGAAGACCTCCTCCAGGCTCGGCCGCTCGTACTCCATGTTGACCAGCTCGTGGCCGGCCGCCAGCTTGACCATCTCGTCGAGGTCGTCGTAGAGAGTGAAGGCGAGCCTGTTCCCGGCGGCCCTGAGGTCTTCGACGCCGGAGAGGGCCTCGAAGGGTCTGGGATCGATGTCCTCGGCGAACGTGAGGACGACGTGCCTGAAGGACTTGTCTATCAGGGTATCCGTGGTCTCCACAGCGACGAGCCTGCCGCCCCGGATGATCCCGACGCGGTCGCACACCCTCTCGACCTCGGCGAGGTTGTGAGAGGAGAAGAAGACGGTACGTCCCTCGGCCTTGACCTCCTCGATGATGTCGAGGAACTCCTCCTGCACCAGGGGATCCAAGCCCCCCGTCGGCTCGTCGAGGATCAAGAGCGGCGGCCCGTGGAACATGGCCTGAACGAGCCCTATTTTCTGCTTGTTGCCCCTCGAGAGCCTGCGCATGGGTCGGTGCAACTCGGCCCCAAGCCTCTCCGCCAACTCGCGCGCATACCCGAGGTCCTTGACCCCCCGCAACCTGGCGAAGAACCGGAGCAACCCATCCCCCGTCATCTTGTCCTCCAGCGCAAACTCCCCTGGCAGGTTGCCAACCCTGGCCCTGACCTCCACGCTGTCCTTCCCGATGTCGAGGCCGAACACCTCGCCACGCCCGCTCGTCGGCCTGAGGAACCCGAGCAGCGTCCTTACCGTCGTGGTCTTCCCGGCCCCGTTGGGCCCCAGAAAGCCGAAAACCTCGCCCTCCTCAACCGCCAGATCAACCGCCTCTATCCCCCGCGCCTTGCGCCCATAGGATTTGGTCAGCTTCTCAGTCTCGATAGCCAAGCTCATCATCATTCCTTTGCTCCAACTAATATATAGTTTAGCCTAAGCTAAATTATATTGTCAAGGCAAGCCGTTCCAGCGATCAGCCATCAGCTTCCCAGCCGGCTGAAATGCTGACTAGTTGCCAAAGAGGCGGGCCCAGAAGCCGCGGTTCTTCAGGGTGGTCAGTTCGGCTTCAAGGCGGACCCGGTCTTCCGAGAGGGCGGATTTCTCGTCCGTGAGGGCCATCTGTTCTTTGAGGAGGCGTTCGCGTTCGGCCTCCAGTTTCGTCTTGTCTTCCTCCAGGGTGGAGATCGTCTTTTCTTGCAGTTCGCGCTGGAATTCGACCAGGTTCAGGCGTTCTATCTCCGACCAGAGGCGGTCTATCTCCATCCTGGCCGCGTCGCGTTCCTGCCGGATCTCCTCGATCTGGCGGGTACGCTCTTCGAGGCGGGTCTTGTAGTCCTGGCCTTGTTGGAGGAGGCGCTCGTAGCGCTCGAAGGGGACGGCGGGGAGCCTGGAGTTGCCCGAAGACTCCTCTCCCATAACCTCGCCCTCGAAGATCTCCTCCTCCGCGGACTCGGCCCCGAGTTCGCGCGCGAACCCGAGCACGTCCCGCAACCGAAAGACGTAAACCCCGTTCTCCTCGCCCTCTGGGCGGAGCCTGCCCTCCTCGGCGTAGCGCCTGAGTGCCTCGGGTTCGATGTCCAGGACGGCCGCCGCGCCGTTAAGACCGATGATCTCCGCGCCCCTGTCCATAGGCGCCATTTTACTTTAGCTTTCAGCCATCAGCCATCAGCTTTCTTGTTTTGGCTGACCGCTAATGTTGATAGCGCGCCTCGCGTACGGCTGGGGCCTTACGCGAGGCGCTTCAGGCTTTGACTACGTCGCCGCCCTGGACTTTTACGGGGATCTCGGTTAGCGGCTTCGGGGCCGGGCCTGCGATGACCGCGGCGCCGTCGGCGGGGTCGAAGACCGAGCCGTGGCACGGGCAGGCGAGCTGGCCGTTCTTGTATTCGACCTTGCAGCCCTGGTGTGTGCAGACCGCCGAGTACGCCACGAAGTCGCCGTTGTCCAGGTGGACGAGCACCGCGGGGCTACCCGCGTCCTTGAACGTTACGGCGCTGCCCGGCGCGACGTCGGACTCGGCAGCGATGGCCGCCTTGTCGGGGGAGGCCGCCTTCTTCGAGCCTCCGTCGGAGTTCGCCCCGCCGTAGTCGCCACCGCCTGAATCGCCGCCGGACTTCTTGCCGCCGGAACCCCCACCGGAGCTGGCACTTCCCCCGCACGCAGCAAGCGAGGCGCCGGCGGCGCCAACACCCAACGCGGTGCCGAGCCGGATGAACTTCTCGCGCGAAATCTTCAAGGAGTACTCCTTTCAGCTTGTCAGCACTTCAGCATTTCAGGTTTTGGTTTATTTGCGAGGTGAGTACCTCCGCGGTGTCGCTCTAGGGGTCGCCCTGATATACGCAATGTATCCGGATTCGGTTTACGTGAGGTTACAGGCTTCAGGTCTTATGGCGTGGCCGGTCCGTTGGGGAGGAGACCTGTAGTCTGATGCCTTACTCCAAACATCCTAAACGCTTCCTGGCGCGTATGTAGGAGAGCGTGGCAGTCCAGAAAGGAGTCGGGCGGGTGAACGGCATGGTGTTGGTGCGTGTTTTGATCGGGGCCGTCTGGCTGAACGGTGGTGTGGAGAAGCTGCTGAACCCGGCTTTTCCCCGGCAGTTCGCCGCCAGCCTGCAGGCCGGTGGGTTCGTGTCGCAGGCTCCTCCCTTCTTTCAGGAGTTTATGAAGGGCTATGTTGTTCCGAATGCCGAGCTGTTTGCCCAGCTCATGCGGGCTGGTGAGCTGACGCTTGGCCTCGCTCTTATCTTCGGGGTGCTCACCAACCTCGCCGCCATCGGCAGCGTCGGGTTGAGTGCGGTCATCCTGCTGTCCCAGGGAGGTGTGCGGTTGGGGACGGGCCTCGGTTCGCCCGAGTTCCTCACCATAAACGTGGTTGTGGCCCTGATCTCGGTGATTATCCTGGTCAGCCCCGCCGCGAAGAACTTCTCCGTGGACTCCCGCCTCGCCGAGCGGAGCCCCTGGATCTCCCCGCTCCTGATCAACCGCCGCCAGACCTGAGCGATTGTTTGTCAGGCCGTGATGGCGTAGCTCTTTAGCCGTTCGTAGTAGGGTAGGCACTCCTTCAGCAGCGGCTCCAGGCGTGCAGGGAACGGATCTTCAGGGGGAGTGTAGGGGGCGAAGCAGGTCGAGGCGTGGACGTTGTGGTACCAGTGCTTCGCCCAGACGCCGTCCTCTGGTTTCGGGCCCGCCGGCCAGGAGAGCATGGCGTCCTCGAAGGGTATGCCGAGTTCGGCGCAGGCCCGACGCAGCACGCCGGGTGGGTCGAGGAGCAGCTCGCGGGCGTCGAGGACGATGGGCTTTTCGCCGCGCGCGAGGATCGCGTCGAGGATATAGGTTTGCTCCCGCAAGCCCGTGTCCCGCAGGGAGGGAGAGGAGAGCTGTCTGGCCAGCGAGGGCAACATCTCGGTGGGGTCGCGGACCAGGAGTACGTTCGTGATGCTGTCCAGGAAGGCCGGGTCGAGGCCTGGGAGATGGTGCGCCATGTTCTTGAAGAAGTGGACGCAGCGCACGCAGGGGCCGAGGATCACCTCCCGCACCACCCGCTCGCCGTCACCGTCCATCGCTTCCAGTATTTCCGCCGTGCCGGGATGGCCGGCGTCGGTGGTACTCAGATAATGGCCGTAGAGGGGCTCGTCCACCACCACGGTATCCGGCCTCTGCCTGAAGGAGTACATGAGCGCCGTCGAGACGTTGCGCGGCCCCGACCACACCGACAGCCTGAGGCAATCCGGCACCGCGTTACCCTCCCGTGGCCTCGGCGACAGCCTGCGCGTAGAGGTCCGTTAGGCGGGCGGTCAGCTCGCCGCGTTCCCCGGTTCCGATCCTGCGCCCGTCCACCTCAACGACCGGCGTAAGGCCGCCGAAGGTGCCCGTGACGAACGCCTCCTCAGCGCCGTACACGTCGGTGAGGGAGAAGGACCGCTCCGAGACGGGGATGTTCGAAGTCTGGCAGAGTTCTATTACCGTGCGCCGGGTGATGCCGTTCAGGGAGTAGTGGCCGGTCGAGGTCCAAACCTCCCCGCGCCGCACGACGAAGAAGTTGGTGGCGTTGCAGGTCGCCACCGCCCCCGTGGGGTCGAGCATCAATGCCTCGTCAGCGCCGGCCTCGAGGGCCTGCAGGAGGGCCACCACCTCGTGCAGCTTGCTGTGGCAGTTGAGCCTCTGATCCAGGGTGTCCGGCGGCGGGCGGCGTACCGTCGAGGTGAAGAGCCTTACGCCCTGCGCTCTCACGCCCGGGTCGGCCACCTTGTGCTCGGCGATGATCACGACGTTCGGCCCGCCGACCGCGAGGCGAGGATCTTGAGAAGGCGTTTTCTTGTCCCCGCGGGTGACCATCAGGCGCACGTGCACGCCGGAGGAGTCCTCCATGCCGTTGCGGCGGACCGTCTCGCGGAGGGCGGCCGTGATCTCCCCGTGCGTCATACTTACGTCGAGGCCTATCGTCTTCGCACCCTCGAAGAGCCGGTCGAGATGCAAATCGAGAAAGGCAAACTCGCCCTCGTGCAACCTGAGGCCCTCCCAAACCCCGTCCCCCACCAGAAAACCCGAGTCGAAGACGGAGATCTTCGCCTCATCCCGCCGGTAGAACTCGCCGTTTATATAGACGAGGATGTTCTCGTTGCGCTCGTCCGGCAGGGCTTCATGAGTCCCCCTGGCCAACCATCCACCCTTCCTGCCACTCTCACCCCGGCACCGTCACGCCCAAGCAGTGCTGAAATGCTGACTAGCTGAAATGCTGACCAGCTATAAGAACGCTGGGACCAGCTCGCCCTTCACGAGATCCAGATTCTGTTCGCGCTCGCGCACGACGGCCCAGCTATCCCCCCTTACCATGACCTCGGCTGGCCTCAGACGGGAGTTGTAGTTGGACGCCATGGAGAAACCGTAGGCTCCCGTGTCCATGACGGCGAGCACCTCGCCCTCTGAAGCGTCAGGTAGCTCGCGGTCGCGGGCGAGGTAGTCGCCGGACTCGCACACGGGGCCTACGAGGTCGGCGTTCGCGAGGGAGCCATCCTCGTTTACGGAGAGGACCTCGTGGTGGGCGTCGTAGAGGCTCGGGCGCAGGAGGTCGTTCATCCCGGCGTCTACGACGACGAAACTCTTCTCGCCGCTCTTTTTGCGGTAGATGACGCGGGTCAGGAGGACCCCCGCGGCGCCTGCGATGAAGCGGCCCATCTCGCACAGGATCTTGGTTCCCGTCGCTTCGAGCGTGGGACGGATGGCGTCTACCAGTTCTTTCGGTGACGGGGTTTCCTCGTCCTTGTAGGGGATACCCAGGCCGCCACCGATGTTGAAGTATTTGATGTCGAAGCCGCGGGTATTGAGTTCGTCGACCAGGCCTGCCGAGCGTTCGACGGATTCCGTGTAGGGGGCGAGCTTGGTGATCTGGGATCCTATGTGCTGGTGGACGCCGATGAGGTCAACGCACCTGTAGTTCTGTATTCTCTCGGCGAGCGCGAGCGCCTCGTCTGCGGGGATGCCGAACTTGTCGCGGCCCCTGCCCGTGGTGACGTGCTCGTGGGTCTCGGCGTCGACGTCGGGGTTGACACGCAAAGCGACGCGGGCCCGTTTGCCGAACCGGGTGCAGATGCGGTCCAGGAGATCCAACTCCGAAGCGGACTCGACGTTGAAGAGCAAGATACGCTCACCGAGGCCGGACATTAGCTCCTTCTCGGTCTTGCCCACCCCGGCGAACACTACCTTCTTGGGGTCGAACCCGGCGCGCATGGCCCTGTAGAGTTCACCCCCGGAGACGATGTCGGCCCCGGCCCCGAAGGAAGCGAGGGCCCGCAACACGGCGAGGTTCCCGTTGGCCTTGACCGCAAAACAGACGAGGTGGTCGAGCCCGGAGAACGCCTCGTCGAGCTCCCTGTAGGCCCTTTCGAGGGCGGCGTAGCTGTAGACGTAGGTGGGCGTTCCCGCCCCCGCGGCTATCTCGGAGAGCGGCACGTCCTCGCAGCGGAGTCCGCCCCCCTCGTAGTGAAAGTCGTCCAAAACGTACCTCCTCGCGTAGCCGGGGCGTGCTATATTTTCGGCTCTGTTACCGGAGCCGTAGGGAGAATATACTCTGTGCCGAACCCACGCGCGACACCGCGACCCGACAAGAGCATGGATACTGACTCTATCCCTCCCCTGCTCATGAACCCTATCCTCGCCAGGCAGGGCGCCTACCCGCTCCTGCGCCTCGACGAACGCCGCAAAGCGTTGGAGGAGAAAAGCTTGGAGCTCTTCGATTTCGGCACAGGCGACCCCAGAGAGCCGACGGACGAGAAGATCAGAGGCGCCCTCATAGACGGCGTCCCGGAGACGAGCCGCTACCCGAGCACGGCCGGCAAGCGAGAACTGCGCGAATCGTTCTGCGGCTGGATGGAACGCCGCCACGGCGTCACGCTCGACCCCGAAACAGAAGTCCTGCCGGCCACGGGCTCGAAAGAGGCTATCTTCCACGCCCCTCTAGCCTTCCTCCACCACTCGCACGTACGTCGAGGTGTCGCCTACGGAACGCCCGGCTATCCCGTCTACGAACGAGGCACGCTGTTCGCCGGCGGCGAAGCTTTGCCCGTAAGGTTGAAGGGTGAAGACGGCTTCCTGCTGGACACAGAAGCCGTGAACCCCGTGCGCACGCGGATACTCTGGCTCAACTACCCCCACAACCCGACCGGCGCAACCGTTTCCTACGAGTACCTAGAAGGGGTGGCGGACTTCTGCCGCGAGCACGACATACTCCTGTTCTCTGACGAGTGCTACAACGACATCTACTCCGGCGGGCCACCGCCTTCTATCCTGGAGATAACCAGGGAGCGGACGCTCGCCTTCTGCTCCCTCTCCAAGCGCAGCGGCATGACCGGCTACCGCTCCGCCATGATGGCCGGTGACCCTGACCTCATCTCCACCCTGGCCAAGCTCCGTCCCTCCGTCGGCGTCGCCACCCAATCCTTCGTGCAGGACGCCGCGACCGCGGCCTGGTCAGACGATGCCCACGTCGAGAAGCGCCGCCGCGTCTTCGGCGAGAAACGCAAGCTCTTCACCCGATTCTTCGAACGGGCGAACCTCGACTACCTCCCCACCGACGCCAGCTTCTACCTGTGGGTCAAGGTACCCGACGGTGACGACGAAGCCTACGCCCTGCGCCTCATGGAGGAGGGCCTCGTAATCGCGCCCGGCAGTTCGTTCGGCCCTGGCGGCGCTGGCTACGTTAGGGTCGCCCTCGTACCAGACCTCGAGCAATGCCAGCTGGCCATAGACAGGTGGCATTCAGCGCTGGGCTAGGACGGAACGCAACTCCGCGGCGAATTTCTCGAGGCTTTTCCTGAAGCCTGCCGCCTGAAACCTGTAGCCTGTAGTGGAGCAGCGAAAGGGGGAGCTTGCCCGACGATCACGAGGAAAGCACGTCCTGGCGTGAGGGGGAGGATAGCGACCAAACGCTCGGCAAAGAGCCTTTCGACGAAGAGGAGTTGGACCCCGAAGAGGCCGAGCGGCGCATCACGCAGTTCATAATGTCGGCCGACGAGCTGTCCGGCCCTCCCGTCGCCGAGATTGCCGAGCAGGTCGCCGCGCTCATGCGGGTGGTGTGGACGGATCTCGAGGAGATCCTGGCCGGTAAAGCCCACAACAAGGTACTCGCCACGCAACTCTTGCTCGGCCAGCAGGCCCGCAACCTGCGCCCTGACGACCCGGAACAGTGGCGGCTCCACGCGGCAACCACGCTACTTGGTGGGATGGTCGTACGAGACGCCCGAAGATGAACGACCTCTTGGCGATCAGCTTTCAGCCGTCGGCCTCATTGTTCTCCCTGAGATAGCCGCCCCCTTCGGCATGGCCGTTCGGAAGAAGCAACCTCGATCGTGTAGATTTTCCCGATGGCCGCCAGGTTCCCACGCCGCCGCTTTCTGGGTGCACTCGGTGCCGGGGCCTTCCTCGCCCTGACGAGTGGCTGCGGTCGCCACGTGCCCGCCCGGAAGTTGGGGTCGTTGCGTATCCCGAAGGCGGGCCCCTTGCGCGCTCCGAAGGTCTTGCCCCTGCCCGGCGCCTCGCCCGTGCTGCCAAAGGACGTCTGGGCCTTCCGTTCTCGCCCCGACCTGGCCCCTGCCGCGGCGGAGATGACGGTGCGGGCTTCCGGTACGGCGCCAGGCTACATCTTCCTGGCCTTGAAAGAGGGAGCCGGAGAGCACGGGCCCATGATCCTCGACGACCGCGGCCGCCTCGTATGGTTCGAAAACTACTTCACAGCGAGGGACTTCAAGGTTCAGCACTACCGGGGCAGGCCGGTGCTCACCTGGTGGGAGGGCAGCATCGTCGCAGGGCACGGCGCCGGCGATTACGTCGTCTTCGACGATACTTACCGTCGGATCGCGCGGGTCCGCGCTGGCAACGGCTACTACGGGGACCTGCACGAGTTCCTGATCACCCCCCAGGACACCGCGCTGCTCACCGCCTACGCGGCGGTGCCGGCGGATCTCTCCCCCGCCGGCGGCCCTGAGTACGGCGTGGCGTGGGACGGCATAGCCCAGGAGGTGGACATCGAGACGGGCGAGGTCCTCTTCGAGTGGCACAGCCTCGATCACATAGGCGTCGAGGAGTCCTACATCTCCCCGCCGGACGACCCCGACTACGCCTACGACTACTTCCACATAAACTCCATAGAGATCGACCACGACGAAAACCTGCTCGTCTCGGCCCGCAACACCTCCGCCGTCTACAAGATAGACCGCCAGAACGGCGAGGTCCTGTGGCGCCTGGGCGGCAAGAAGAGCGACTTCGAGATGGGGGGAGGCACGGAGAGCGCCTTTCAGCACGACGCCCGCCGCCAGAGCGACGGCACCGTCACCATCTTCGACAACGGCGCCCATCCCAGGGTGCACGAGGAGTCGCGCGCTATTGTGGTAGAGCTCGACGAGGAGGGCATGGGCGCCACGTTGCTGCGCCAGTACGCCTCCCCCGAGAAGATACTGTCCACCTCCCAGGGCAACGCGCAGCTTCTCCCCGGCGGGAACGTGTTCGTCGGATGGGGCAGCGCGCCGCACGTCTCCGAGTTCTCCAGAGACGGCGGGCTGCTCCTGAACGCGGACTTCCCGCCGGGATGCGAGTCGTACCGGGCCTTCCGCTTTTCCTGGACCGGTCACCCCACCGAAGCGCCGTCCCTGGCGTTAGAACGGAGGTCCAGTAACAGGGTGGCCCTCTACGCTAGCTGGAACGGAGCCACGGAGGTAGCCACCTGGGAGGTGATGTCCGGCCCGAGCGAGAAAGCGCTGAAACCCCTGGGCTCCGTCCCCCGCGACGGCTTCGAGACTGCCATGCTGGCCCAAACCACAGGCCCCTACATCGCCGTCCGGGCCAGAGACAGCTCCGACGGGTTGCTAGGCACCAGCGCCCCTGACAAGCTCTGAGAGCTTGTCAGCACGCTCCGGCCTTCGGCCTGCGCTTGTCAGCATGCTCGCTCCGCTCGCTTGTCAGCACGCTTCGGCTTCGCCTCGCTTGTCGGCACGCCTGCTTCGCAGGCTTGTCAGCTTTGATTGCGGTGGTTGGAGCTTGTTGGGGGGGTGTGTAAGATTGTTGTGGGGTCGGCTTGAGAGGAGGATCTCGTGGACGGCGCGGAAAGCAGCCTCTATCCGTTTGTGCGTTTCTCTCGGGAGGAGTGGGTCCGGTTGCCGGTTGATGGCAATTTCTCGTTGTCCGATGATGATGTGCGGAAGATAGAGCCTCGCCTCTCGGTCGAGGAGGCGAGGCTGGTTTATCTTCCTCTTTCGCGGTTACTTTATCTGCACTTCGGTGCTGCCCGGGGTCTTTACCGGGCGGCGCGGGTGTTTCTGGTTGGGGAAGAGAGGGAGGTGCCTTATGTGGTGGGCGTCGCTGGTAGCGTCGCGGCGGGCAAGAGCACGGTGGCTGAGGTGCTGCGGGCCCTGATCTCCCGCTGGCCCGGAAGCCCCGAGGTCGCACTGGTGAGCACGGATGGCTTTCTGTATCCCAACCACATACTGCAGGCCCGGGGTCTCATGGACCGCAAGGGTTTCCCGGAGAGCTACGATATGGGGCTCCTCCTCCGGTTTCTCGCCGACGTCAAGTCCGGCAGCGGCGAGACGAGCGCCCCGATCCACTCGCACCTCACCTACGATATCCTCCCGGAGAAGAGGCAGATGGTGGGCCAACCCGACGTCCTCGTCGTAGAGGGCCTCAACATGCTGGAGGCAGGTTTGCCGGAACCGTCGGGCGGTTACATGGTCTTCGTCTCCGACTACGTCGACTTCTCCATCTACGTCGACGCCAGGGAGAGCGATATCAAGAAGTGGTACCTGGAGCGATTCTTGCGCCTGCGGGAGGAGGCGCTCGGGGACAGCAGCGCCTACTTCCACCGCTTCGCGGGGCTCTCCGTCGAGGAGGCCACCGACCTCGCCATGCGCGTGTGGGACGAGATCGACCACCCCAACCTCAAACAGAACATCGAGCCCACCAGAGACAGGGCACGCCTGATCCTGGAGAAGGATATGAACCACTCGATAAAGAGCGTACGGCTGAGGAAGATCTGATTTCAGCAAGTCAGCCGAGCGCGAGCGCGACGACCCCGATGACCATTGCGGCGGCGGCGATGAGGCGTCGGGTGGAGTGTCCTTCGGCGAGCAGGCTCGTTCCCATGGCGGCCCCGATGAGGATGGAGATCTCACGCGCAGGTGCGACATAGCTTACAGGGGTGAAGACGAGCGCCGTGAGGACGAGTATGTAGGAGAGCGGGCTCAGGATGGCTACCCCGATGACCTCCGGCTTGAAGCCGCGCCAGAGGGCCGTAATTTTCTTCCGGTTGGCCATCGCGACCGGGGTGAGCAAGAGCGTGGTGACCATGATCGTGGCCCAGCTCTGCAGGACGGGTGGGATGAGGAGCGCGCTGACAGCCTGCTTGTCCCAGATGGTGTAGGCCGCGATAAAGACGCCGGTCATGAGGCCGTAGAAGACGCCTGCCCCAAGCCCGGACCTGAGGCTCACCCCTTCGCTCGTGAGCACGAAGACGCCGGCCGTGATGAGGGCTATGCCGA
>JBKPSF010000112.1:0-9151 GCA_046734875.1 Actinomycetota bacterium
CGGACGACGAGACTGACGCGAGCGCCAGGCACAGGGCTTTCCCCGTTGATGATGCGACACCGACGACGCACAATTACTCCTCCAAAGACTCCCCTTACCCCGACTCGGCACTCAACCTCACGGACGCGCGAAGGATCAGCCAGGGAGCGAACACCACGGTCGCCGTCCTCGATACCGGGGCGCAACTCGACCACCCGGCGCTGAATGCGCGCTTCAAGGGGGTTCCTCGCTACGACTTCGTTGACGACGACACCAATCCCTCGGAGCCTCCGCTTGCCACGGACGAGGAGCAGCTCTCGCAAGAGGTGGTAGGCCACGGTACGCACATTGCTGGCATCGTGAACCTCGTGGCTCCGAAGGCGAACCTGATGCCGCTCAGGGTGCTGGACAGGGAAGGTTACGGCAGCGTCTTCCACGTTGCCGAAGCGGTCACGTTCGCCGACGGCAATGGGGCCGACGTGATCAACCTTTCCCTGGGCGCGCCGAGTTGGTCCCGGCTGCTCAGGGAGAAGGTCGAAGAGGCTATCGGCCACGGCGCGGTCGTGGTCGCCGCCGCCGGCAACTACGACTCCCCTCAACCGCAGTACCCGGCCGGCAATCGTGTCCCGCTACCATCAGGGGTTGATGGGCTTCTCGCGGTAACCTCGGTGGACCCGGTCGAGGCGAAATCGGACTTCGCCAACTGGGGCACGTGGGTAGACATCGCCGCCCCCGGCGAGGAGATCCTAAGCACCTACCCGGTGAGCAGGTACGCGTACTGGAGCGGCACCTCCATGGCGACGCCCTTCGTGGCCGGGGAAGCGGCACTGATCCACAGCGTAGACGGCCCGCTCGACCCCGCCGGAGTGGAGCTACGGATACGTTCCAGCGCCCGTTGCATAAACGACAAGAATCCAGCGATCTACACCGGCATGTTGGGCGCCGGTCACGCGGACATCGGTGGCGCCCTCGCGGGGGTCCCGGGTCGGCGCTGCCCCCTCCTACCTTCGACTTGAAATGGGCCGGGCGTCCGGCAAGGTTTCGGCGGCGCCCTCCGGAGTTCGCGGTTAGCTTCAAGGCGGACAGGAGCGCCGCGAGCGTGTCCGACCGCGACCTGATCCGGGGTTGCCGTAAGGGCCGGGTGGAGGCGTGGCAACGCCTGCTGGATAAGTACGAGCGGATCGTCTTCTCGGTACCCAGGAGATACGGGCTTTCCCCGGACGATGCCGCCGACGTAACCCAGCTTACCTTTACCATCCTGGTCGAGAGCATCGACAGGCTGCCCGAGGACAGCAGGCTCGGCGGGTGGCTGACCACCGTCGCCCGACGGCACACCTGGCGTCTTCTGGAGCGAAACCGCCGCCAGGGCATCGACAGGTTTGCGAGCCTGGACGAGAACACGCCTTCCTCCGCGGGCGGGGACGCGTTCGAGAGATGGGAGCTGGCAGAGTGGCTCGACCAGGGATTGTCCAGGATCAGCGAGTTCTGCAGGAGCCTTCTCAGTGCGTTGTACCTCGACCCCGAGCAGCCCTCCTACGCCCAGGTTGCACAGCGTCTGGACATGGCCGTCGGCAGCGTCGGCCCGACCAGGATGCGCTGCCTCGAGCGCTTGCGGCGGGTAATGGATGAGTAGCATCGCCTGGACACCAGAGATTACGCGGCCGGTAGAAATTTCTTGTATCTACTGCCCGCATGGGAAGCATCTAGTAGATGTAACGACAGGCGGTGGATGCCGCTTCACACGAACGGGATAGGGTGCCGGAAGATAACGACAGAGTAGACTTCGCCCGGTTGGTCGACTGGATGGAAGGTCGTCTTCCCGAAGACGAGGCCGGGGCCATCGAAGAGGCGCTGGAAGGGGCCGACGACGTGACGCTAGCCGACGTGGCCTGGCTCCGCAGGTTCCGCCGGGCGACCGTGGGCGCCATGGGCGAGTCACCCCCCCGGGGGCTGAGGGCTGCGCTGGTAGAAACGTTCGAGGCCCATACGGGGGGCCGGCGGCCGTCCGGGCTCGTAAAACGCGTGCTCGCCGGGCTGACCTTCGACAGCAACCTGCAACCGGCCGCGGGCCTTAGGGCCATCGGCGCCCGGCAGTCGCGCCGGCAGCTCATCTACCACGCCGACGCGTTCGATCTCGCCATCAACCTGCTGGCGCGCGGTTCGGACAACAACCTCGATCTGGACGGCCAGGTGCTGCCCCGCGAAGCCTCGGAGCCGGAGCTCTTCAGCGTCCAGCTGTTGCGCGACGGTGGCGAACTGGCCCTCACCGTCACCGACGATCTGGGGAGCTTCGCTTTTCGGGGTGTTCCGCCGGGCGGCTACGAACTCGTCCTCAGCGCCGAGCGAATCGAGGTGTCGATACTGCCCCTCGACGTGGGCCTCTAGCGCGTGGCGCTCGATGCTGGAGGTGTGATCTCCCCCGCTCTAGTCGATAGGTTGCTGGCCCGATCCACAACCCCCGAGCGGGGCACGGATCTGCTGCGTGCTGAGGGCCTTCTGGACACGGAAGGCCTCGGCCGGCTGCTCGACGCCGCGGAGGAAATGGTCTACAGCGATCCGGGCAAAACGCATCGTCTGGCCGAGCTGTGCGCAGCGGGGGCCGAAGCCCGCGGGCTACCCGCTCTCAAGGCCCGCTCGGCCTATGTCCGGCTACGGACGCACTTCGCGAGGGGTGAGTTCGATGCGGCGCTGCGCATGGCCAGGGAGGCTTACGAGGGATACATGGCCGGCGGCAGACCGCTCGATGCCGTGCGCACCCACGTTGGCAGGATGTCCGTGCTCCTCGAGCTCGGTCTCTACCAGGAGACCCTCGACGCCGGACAGGTCGTTCTCGACGCGCTCCACGGTGAAGACGGGATCCCCTCCACAGGGCCACAGCGCGACATGCTCACCGCGCTGGTGCAGCAGAACCGTGGCGGTTGCTTCGAGTACATGGGCCGCTACGAAGATGCACTCGAAGCCTACCGCCTGGCCGAGGAGCGATACCGGGCGCTCGGCGAGGTCGAGCGCGTCGGGGAGATCCTGGACAACCGGGGCGCCATCCTCCTCCACCTGGGACGGGGCATAGAGGCGCTGGCGGCACACGAGGCCGCCTTCCTGGTGTTCACGGAGGCCGGGCTTACTCTTCCCCGCGCCAAGGCGCTCAGCAACATGGCGGAGGCGCACCGGCAGCTGGCCAACTACCGCTCCAGTCTCGCCGCGCGAGAGCAGGCGCGCGCTCTCTACGACGGCCTCGACAAACTCACGGACGCGAGCCTGCTCTCGCTAGATACGGCCAACGTTTACCTCGACCTCAACCTCTACCCCGAGGCGCTCGCGGCCTACCGGAAGTCCAGCTCCGAGCTACGCGAAGCGGGCATGGCCCACGACTGCGCGCGGGCGCTATGGGGCCTCGGCGTGACGCTCGCCGCCGCGTCGAACTTCGAGGAGGCGGAGCCGGCCCTCGCCGAAGCCGCGGAGCTTTTCGCAGCGGCCGGTAACTCCTCGCTTCTGTGCGGAGTGATGCTGGACCAGTCGCTCGTGCAGGAGAGGCAGGGGGAGGTCCGGGCTTCCCTGACGCACGCGCGTCGGGCGCTGGAACTCGTCCAGGAGAAGGATTGGTCCGTGCAGCGCGTGTACGCGCATCTGCGCCTGGTCGATCTGCTCTTGCCCGACGTGGGCAGGGCCGAACCGCACCTCGTCGAAGCGCGCCTGCTCTCCGAACGCCTCGCGCTTCCGCAGTTACGCCAGTGGCTAAACGAGAGGCTGGGCCGCCTGCGGAGGCTGCAGGGCAACGACGAAGAGGCGCTCGTCGCGCTCGAGGAGGCCATAGACGAGATCGAACGCCTCAGGGACACCGTCACCCACGAATCAATGCGCGCCTCCTTCCTGCTCGACAAGATCGGCGCCTACGAGGAGCTCTTGAAGGTCTACCTCTCCAGGTGGTCGGATAGCGACCCGCGGGGTGTGTTCGCCGTCGCCGAACGGGCCAAGTCGCGCAGCCTGGTTGACCTGCTCACGGGCGCCGCCAGGGAACCGGCCGGGATCTCCGAGGGGCCCCTGCAAAAACGCATCCGAAGCCTGCAGGCCGACCTCAACGCCACCTACAACCAGCTGCTCGGCGTCGGAGAGACCGCGCCGAGGACCCCCCTCCCGAACCTGCACGGAAGGGCGGTAGAGCTGGAGCGGGAGATCAGCGAGCTCCGCCTGCGCACCGTCCCCACCACATCAGACCCCTTCACCACGACCGCGCCGTCCGATGTGTGGGAGGATTTCCCCCCCGATTTGACGCTGCTCGCCTACCACATCGCGGGCGACGAGATCATCGCGTTCGTCGGGGGAAGGGATCGAATGCGGATCGTACGCGACTGCGGTTCGGTCGGGGTCGTCTCGCGGCTCCTGCGGCAGTTGGACGTGCAGTGGGATCGTATGGGGGCGGGCCGGGGGTTCGCGGAACAGCACGCGGAGCACCTGACCCGGCTCACGCAACGCGTGCTCGCCTCGCTCTACGACGAGCTGGTCGCACCGCTAGATCCACTACTCGGCACGTCGCCTGTGGTAGGAGACAGACAGCAGAAGATCACCATCGTTCCCCACGGCCTGCTTCATCGGGTGCCTTTCCACGCCCTGTTCGACGGCAAGGCCTACCTGCTCGACCGCTTCGAGATCTCCTACGCCCCGAGCGCGACGGTCTTCTCCCTTTGCCAGAATCAGGTCTCTCGGGGCCTCGACAGGGCCCTGGTGATGAGCGTATCAGACCCCCTGATACCGAACGTGGCCGAAGAGGCCCTCGCGGTAGCCTCCCACCTCCCCGGCGCCGAGGCCCTGTCCGACGGGATGGCGACCACGGACGCCATCAGGGAGAAGGCTCCGGGTTGCGGCATCCTGCACCTGGCGTGCCACGGCATGTTCCGCGCTGACAATCCCATGTTCTCGTCGCTCAGGCTGCACGACGGTTGGCTGACCGCCTCCGACGTTTTGCGGCTGGATCTCGACGGCACCATCGTCACCTTGAGCGCCTGCGAGTCAGCGCGCAACCAGGTGCTGGCCGGAGATGAGCTCCTCGGCCTCGCCCGCGGGTTCCTCGGGGCCGGCGCCTCCACGCTGGTCGCCAGCCTCTGGCTCGTGCAGGACGAAACCACGGCGTGGATGATGGACGACTGGTACGCCCGCCTGCACGAAGGCACCGGCAGGGCAGCGTCCCTGCGCGAAGCCCAACTGGCGCTAAAGAAGAGGTGCCCGCACCCGTATTATTGGGCCCCCTTCGTACTTATGGGACAGCGATAGCAAGCAGGGCCACCGCGACGGTTGGCGCTGGGTTGTTGCGTGCGGGCCGTGTAGAGAATAGTCTCGCCTGGTGGGTAGCAAGAGATCGCCACCGGAACGGACCGTACCGGCTGAGGAGCGCGAGCGGTCCCGGGTCCGGGATCAGTTCGGCGTCGTTCTGGTGTTGCTCATGGTCACTTGGTTCTTCTCCATATCCGTGCCCAACGAACCGTGGGCCTGGCTGGCGACCACCGCGACCCTGGCCGCGAGCCTGACGTTCGCCATGCTCGCCTCGGGGGCGCGGTCGAAGGTGGTGCGGGCGGGGATGGCCCTGGCCGCGGCCGGACTCGGGGTGAGCATCATCGTAGCCCTCGTGCAGGAAGAGGATGCGAGGAGGTACCTCTCGGTTACGAGCCTGCTGATCACGCTGCTCGCGACGGGCGCGATCGTGCGCCGGGTGAGGGTGCACGCGGAGATAAACATGCCCCACGGTTATGGCGGCCGTGGGCATCTACGTGCTGCTCGGGCTGTCTTTCGCCTTTGCCTTCGAGTGCGTCGGCGAGTTCGGGTCGAAGCCCTTTTTCACCGCGCACGAGGCGGGTACGCGCAGCGACTACACGTACTTTAGCTTCGTCACCATGGCCACCGTGGGCTACGGCGACCTCACCGCCGCGGGAGGCATCGGCCGGGCCCTCGCGGTAACCGAGGGACTTTTGGGCCAGATCTACCTGGTCACCACAGTCGCCGCCCTCGTTGGCAACCTCGGACGCAGGCGCACGCCCCTGGAAGAGATCGATGAACGGGCACCACAGGGAGACACAGAGGAGTAGGGATGAGACCACTTCAGCATTTCAGCAGGTCAGCGTTTCGGCTCCTTGCTTTCGTTTACGCGCGGACGATCATGACGGGGCAGTGGGCGTGGCGGACCACGGCGTCCGAGACGCTGCCCATCAGGGCCCTCCTGATTCCTCCGCGACCCCTGCTGCCCATCACGATGAGGCCGGCGTTCAGGTCTTCGGCGAGGTGGACGATCTCCCTCGGCGCATCACCCATCGCCAGGTGTGTCCCGGCGACGGTTCCGCCTGCCGAGGTCACCCGTTCTGTTTCCGCGTCCAGTATCTGTCTGCCCAGTTGCTCCGCGCGGCGTTCGAGGTCTTGCTCGAGGACCTGATCCGAGACCTCCGCCCCCTCAGGGTCGGTGGCTTCCGGATAGAGCAGGGCCGGACTCGGGGCGGCGTCCAGGACGTGGACCACGTGCAACTCCGAGCCGGACATCCGCGCCAGATCCACCGCGGTCCTGGTGGCGAGTTCGGCCTCGCCCGAACCATCGGCGGCCAAAAGTATTCTCGTCGGAAAGATGCTCACCCTCGTCCTCCTCGCTCGTCGCCGGACTCCCAACGCGTATGATGGCATCCGCCAGATCTCCACGCACTGTTTGCCTTAAGCTATTAGCCAATTGCTAACTGCAAACAGCTTGGGCGTAAGCAGCCCGCCTCAGCGGAGATCGGGATGGAAAGGCAGACCATCATCAAGTTGGCGGGTCTCTCCGGGGCGATCGGACCCTTCCTGTTCGGGGGCATCCTGCTCGCGCTGAGCATCCTGGAGTACGACTTTATGCTCGGGATCGGGTGGCGGCCTGTGTCGGATCCGGCTGGCGCCTGGCCCAGCGGGCTCGCCCTGGGTCCCTACGGGGCCGCGCAGGTGGCCAACTTCGTGGTCTCGGGCCTCCTGCTTTGCCTCTTCGCGCTGGGTCTCCATCTCGAGGTGGCAATCAGGCATGGCCGGGCGCCATTCGGTCCCGCTCTCCTCTTCGTCGCGGGGGTTGCGATGGCGCTTCTGGGCTTCCCTACCGATTCCATAAGGCGGGTAGGTCCCCGCAGTTTGCACGGCTTGATCCACGACCTGGCCTTCGTGATCTTCGTCCTCGCCTTCCTCGCCGCCCTGTTCTTGTTGTGGTGGAGTTGGAGGGAGGATGGTCGCTGGCAGCACCACGCCCGCTACACGCTGGCTACGGGAAGTTTGGCAGTGCTCTTTCTCATGCTGCCAGGCGTGGCCTACTATCTGTTCCTCGTGGTGCTGCTCGTATGGATCGAGGTCACCGCTATACGCCTGTGGCGGCTTTCTTAGAGCGATCAGACGTCGGCCTTTCCTAGCCGATCGCGTTCCGGCTTCGTTTCTTCCAGCCTGCGACGAGTCTCTTGAGGAGTAGAACGAACCCGGCCAGTACGAGCACGGTAAACAGGGCAAAGTATTCCCAGGATAAATTCGGCAAGTAGAGGTGGACGTCGGCGGGCGCCCCGGTGTCCACCTTGAGGTTCAAGTTCCACGACATGAAGATCACGAAGGTGAGGCCCGCCATAAGGAGCCCGAAAACCAGCAGGAACGAGAGCAAGAAGGTCTGGAACGCAAGATCCCACCGTCCCTCGTGGGGGCGCCGGATGCCGGCATCTTCGAAAACCTTGTCTTCCAGGGCATAAAGCCCTTCGGCCCTGAGACCGTGGCCCCTGGCCGCTGTCGAGTCGAGGCTCTCCGTGGTCCACGGATGCAGGTTGAAGAGTATGCGCTTCAAGCCGAACGGGGAGGTGATCAGGCCCGCCACCACGATGAGCCCAATCAGAAGAACGATGATGGACCGCACCGTGGGGCCAAGTTTATTACCTTCCAATGCTCTGCCGACGTAGCCGACGTCGGACCTCAACACCGCCCCAACCAGGTCGAGCACGTAGAACACGTTTCCGAAGCTCTGTAAGGGAAGCGCTATCACAAGCGCGGCGAGTACCGCAATGAAGATCAAGGCCCGATAAGGCAGCCTCGGCAACGACTGGAGGTAGAGCTTCACGGTCTCGCGGCTCTCCCTGTTGGCGTCGGGGTCGTCGGAGAGCGCGGCGAGCGCGTAGAAGCGGCGGTTGAGGGTGTCCAGGCTCCTGCCTATGTGGTGTACTACGAAGTCCTTGAGAAACCACCTGAGGTAGGGAACCTTGAAAAAGCTTCCCGGTCGCTTCCTGTCCCAAGGCACCCAGACCACCGCGGGTAGCTCTTCGACGGAGTCCAGCGTCTCCTGGTACGCTTTCAGGAGAGTTCGTACACGCTCCTCTGACTCCGTCCTCGCCTCCTGCTCGGGCGTCGTGCCCTCCTCGTTCTCATGATCCTCGGGGACCTCCTGGCTGGAGGGTTCCGCTGCGTGATCCGGGTTCGGCGAACCTTCGGGGGCATCAGCCGCGGGCTTTGGAGCTTTCTCTTCTCCACCGGTTACCGACATCAGATCCTCTTCGCCTGCTCTCAGGCGCCCCCATCTACGATGTTATCTTTCGCCTCCCCGGCCCGACCTCCGGCCGGGATCAAGTACGAGGAGAGGTGCTGCTCGAGTGCCGCAAGCGCCGCCGTGTCGGCAACCGGGGACCGGAAACCGATGTGCCCATCGGGGCGGACCAGGACCACGCCCCCTGCCGGGACGCCGGCGCGGGCGGGATCCAGGTCGGGGTCGTGAATAACCTGCAAGAGGTCGGACCAGCGCCCGTCCAGTCGCGCGAGCGACGCGGAGTCTGCGACGGGACCGAAAACGAGCACGTGGTGTGACAGACCCCCGAGCCGCGTCCAGTCGGGGTAGCGCTGCCCGGGATGCGGCTCTGCGGTCCCGTTCCCACCGTGATCGATGACCAGCGGGCTCCCCGCGTAGTCGAAGTCGATCATGGCGCGCGAGTTCCGCAGAAGCGCGGCCGTGACCGGGTCTGCGGCCGCGGCGGGCGGCTCGCGGCCCTCCCTGACAGCGTCCGCGATGCCGATGATCCCGCTGTGCACATGGTCCGAGACGTCGAGGACGTGGCGGTCCGCGATGGCGCGCTCCACCGCGTAATCGTCGAGCAGCGACCGTGGCGCGTCGCCCCGCAAGACGAGCGCCAGCTTCCAAGCGAGGTCGTAGGCGTCGTGC
>JBKPSF010000113.1:0-6875 GCA_046734875.1 Actinomycetota bacterium
GGCTAGTTGTCGGGTTTGGCGTAGGGTTAGGTGTCGGGTTTGGCGTAGGGTTAGGTGTCGGGTTTGGCGTCGGTTGCGTATCGTGGCATTCGCCGGTGCCGGTGTCGGTGAAGGTCCCGCCAGCCACGGGAACGAACTGCCAATCGTAGCTACCGGGATGCAGGGTGAGCTTCAGGACCCCAAAGGTATCGGCGTTGCGCGCCTCACTATTGGGCTGGATGACGCCGAAGGGGCGTACGCTCCTGCCACCGGTGCCGACGACGAACTCCCTTATTCCCTGCGCCGGATCGGCCGTGCCATCCGGCGTCTGGGGGGCGAAGCGCTCGTAGTCGTGGTCGTGGCCGTTCAGGACCACATCTGCGCCCGCCGCGTACAGGGCGTCCCAGCCCGGCCTCATTCTGGGATCGTTGCCGTTTTCGGAGCCCGAGCTGAAGAGGGGGTGGTGGAAGTAGGCCAGCGTGCACGCCCCGGGGTTGGCCGCCAGGTCTTGCTCGAGCCACGCGACCATCGGCGAGTCCGCCCCGCAGCCGCCCACCTCCTCGCACATGGAGTTCAAATTGATTATGTGCCACTCTCCGAGGTCGTAGGAGTAGTAGCCCTTCAGCGGGTCGCCCGCGGCGGCGCCGAAGTAGCCGTAGTAGCCCTGGGCGCCCGGCGTTTCGTAGTCGTGGTTGCCCACGCTCGGCTTCGTGCGCGCCAGGATATCTGGCTGTCCCCAGGAGGGACCGTAGCAATCGGTAAACTCGCTAGCCGTGCCGGTCTCGTAGACGTTGTCTCCCGTCGTAAAAACCGTGCCGGGGATACCACCCAGGAGGGCGGCGGTAGCCTCGTCGCCTTCGCTCGAGCAACTGGCTATGTCCCCAGCGCCGACCATGACCGGATCTCCCTGGCTCGGGGTATTAACCGTCGGGGTGCGCCCCGCCGACGTAGGATCGACTTTGCCCCAGGCGAGCCCGGCGTTTGTGGTGCTCGTTGCGTGAGCGGTCTGCGCGGTGGCGGTGCTGTCGGCTGAGAAGAATGTCACGCCAAGAGCGAGGGTCGCGGTCGCCATAACCGCTATCAGTAAGGCTATTCGTCCTAACATCGACTACCCTTCCCTCGGCCTTCCCTCGGGGCGTGACCCTAAAGCGCAGATAGGTACGAATAGTAACGAGTGCACGGGCTGTGTCAAGTTAAAGAGGTATTGATAGGGCGCGGCCGCTCGCCGCCGAGGCCGCCGGCATTACCTTCGAGCGTCTAATGCCCTCGCGAGGGGCCGCCGTTCTCTTTCGCGAACCGCACCATGATCCCAGTTGGGAAGTTGCCACGGGGCACGTAGACTCAGCATCGGCTCTAGGAACTGGTTTGGGGAAGCGTCGGATCGGGGGTATTCGGATGGCCGAGGTTGTTCTGTTCCATTCTGTGCTGGGGCTCCGGCCTGGGGTGATGGGTGCGGCCGACCTGTTGAGGGAGGCCGGGCACACGGTCCACACGCCCGACCTGTTCGACGGTGAAGTGTTCGACGGCATCGAGGCCGGACAGCGCAAGGAGGAGGATCTCGGATTTCGGGAGATCGCCAGGCGGGCGAGGGAGTCCGTCGCCGGGTTGCCGGAGGGGCTCGTCTACGCCGGGTTCTCCCTTGGGGTCGTTTACGCCGAATTGCTGTCCGCCGAAAAGCCGGGCGCCCTCGGAGCGGTGCTCATGCACAGCGCCATACCCGTCGAGGAGCTAAAGGAATTCTTCGGTATCGAGCGCTGGCCCGAAGGTGTGCCGGTGCAGGTGCACTACGCGGCCGAAGACCCCTGGGTGGAGGTGGAAGGGGAGGTGCGCCCGCTCGGGGACGCCGTCAGAGATGCCGGGGCAGAGTTCGAGACGTACGTCTACCCCGGCTCGGGCCACCTCTTTGCCGACCCTGACTATCCCGAGTACGATCGCGCGTCCTCAGAGAAGATGTGGGAACGGGTGATCTCGTTCCTGAACCGCATCGACACCTGAGCGTCACATGATAAGGCAGCCCGGAATTTCCGGGAGATCACGCGGCCCTCGCTTCCGGTCCTGTCGCGCGAGCGGTTCCTCCGGCGCGCGCCGGCAGAAACTCCGTGACCTCGGCTTCCACGGTCCGCACGCCATGGTAGCGGGCGACGGAGACGCGGTGGTTGCCGTCCAGGACAAAGTAAGCTCCGTCCAGCTTGTAGAGGCTCACCGGCGGCAGGTCCTCGCCCCTGTGGAACGCGAGATCGACGCGCTTCCACCGCTCGCCCGTGCTCGCGCGCAGGGGCGAGAAACGGCGGTCGAAGTCCCTGCTGCGTCCCACGCTACCCACGATCTCGTCGGTATCGACGAGGCGCCTCCCCCTCCGGACCCGGTTGTGCGCGCGGAGTGCATTCTGTAGCTCCCGGAAAGAAGGCGGCGCACTGTCGCCAGCGGTTTTTCCGCGGAGCCGTAGCGCAACCCTTCGCAGCCATGCCTTGCGTCGGGCAACGCCGAAGTCCTTGTCAGCCTGCTCGTTAAGGTCCATCAACAACACCATGCCGCTCTCCTCTACTAGCTCTGTGGCCAGTCTAGGAGCGGTCCTTGTAGCCTCCATCTACCGAAGGTCGTATTCTGTGGTTTACCAGGGGTTTAAAGCTTCTCTAATCAAGCATATGTAGTTCGCGGGCCCTGGCGACGGCCTGGGAGCGGTTGCGCACGAGGAGCTTGCCGAAGATGTGGTGCACGTGCGCTTTCACGGTACCCACGGAGAGGTAGAGTTCGCCTGCGATCTGGGCGTTCGTGCGGCCGTCGGCGACGAGGGCTAGCACCTCCGTCTCGCGATCGCTGAGGGGTTCGATACCGGGTGCCCCTCGCGGGCCACCATTGCCCGAAGGAGGTGCTTCGAGAGCGAAACGCTCTAGCAGCCGGCCAGCGTACCCTTCCGGACCGCCGTTCGAAGCGTCCCCGTCCCCACCGTCCCTGGATTCCTGGATCAGGCGCCTCAGCAGGGCGGCCATCGGCGGTCCCTCGTCGAGGAACACGCGCACGAAGCCCTCCGGTTCTGCGAGCGCAAGCGCGCCCCTCAGGTACTCAAGCGCCAGCCCAGTATCACCGCGCCGCTCGGAGGCGAGCGCAAGCAGCGTGAGCAGCACCATCTCGTACGCCTTCATTCCGGCTGACCGGACGTCTACCAGCAGCTCTTCGATGAAATCGAACGCCTCGTCGGTTCTCCCCTCCGCGAGCAGCACCCGGGCGATAGTGATGCGCTCCAGGTGGCGCGGGTAGCGCCTGTAGTCTTCCGAGGTCTCGTACTCCCTCGCCCACCGCGCCGCGGACGCCACGTCGCCCTGCGCCAGCCACACCCGCGCCTGCCGAGCCCAGATAAAGGGCCATCTCGGCGTGAGCCTGCCGGCCCGAAGTACGAGCGATTGCGCCATGTCGGTTTCGCCGCGGGCCATATGTACGCGGGATAGGTTGATGTATCCGTAGACCAGGATCTTCGCCTCGCCGGCCTGTCTGCCGCGCTCGATCCCTTCCTCTAGCACCCGACGCGATTCGTCCAGATCCCCGCGCTTGTAGAGGAGGTAACCAATGCCGACGTCGATGATGCCGGCGACCGAAGGCACCCCGTCAGGGCGGCCCTCAGCGAGCCTTCTCCCGTCGAGCAGCAGGTTCTCCGCGTTCGAGAGATGTCCACGCGCGATCTCGAGTGTAGCCTGGTAATGGATGGCGAACAGGGCAGTCCTGAGGTTGTCAGGGACCTCGCCCGATCCGGCGGCCCGGCCGCTTGCCGCCGCCTCGGCGAATGCCTCGCTGGCCGAGTCGAAGTCTCCCGTCGAACACAGAGCGTGACCCAGATCCAGCGCCACACCGCCGCGCAGGCGAACTTCGCCCTCGGGCAGCAACTCCAGGGCCCTGTTGGACATTTGCGTAGTGAGCGGCGCATCCTCCCGCATGGCCGCCATGCGGCCGCGCACGATGCAAACCTCGCCGAGCAGGGTCCTTTCTTCGTCGGAGAGCGCGCCGGCCTGTGCCTCTACGTCGAGCTGGAGGGCTGCCTCCGTATCCTCGAGGCGGCGCTCGGCGTCTTCTAGCTCTCCAGAGTGGGCGAGCGCCCAGGCGCAGAGCAAGCAGAGTTTCGGGCGGGAGCGGACCATCTCGTCCGGCAGCGCTTCCACCCAGCGGATCAACTGCGAGGCGTCGACGTACCTGCTTCGCGCGCCGGTCTCTTCCTCGATCAGGTCGGCTGCCCGCACGAAGTCTCCGGCTGCCAGGGTGTGCTCTACGGCCCCAGCGATACAGCGGTCGCGCTCGTACCAGAGCCCGGCCCGGCTGTGCAACCCGGAGACGGCGCCAGGATGCGTGCGCCGCAAGCGTTCGCGAAGGAAGGCGGCGAAGAGGTGGTGGTAACGGTAGTAGCGCCCCTCTTCGTCCAGCGGAACCAGGAAGAGGTTTTCCCGCTCTAGCCTCTCCAGCATCGCCCTTCCGTCGCCCACGTCCGTGAGAGCCTCGCAGAGGGAGGCGCTCAAGGTCTCTACGATGGAGGTCTCTAGCATGAAATCCCGGACTTCTTCTGGCTGGCAGGAGAGTACTTCCTCGGCCAGGTAGTCGAAAACTTGGCGCGTGTTCCCCGGGAGGGTCTCAGGGCTGCGTGCTCTGTTTTCGCGGCCTTTCAGGGCGTGCGCCGCCAGCTGGAGGCCGGCGATCCAACCTTCCGTCCCGTCCTCGAGCGCCGCGACGCCATCGGCGGAGAGATCAAGCCCCATGGTGTGGCGGAGGAAATCCGAGGCCTCTTCGGAGGTGAAGCGCAGGTCGGCCTCGCCGAGCTCGGTGAGCCTTCCCGCTGCGCGTAGTCTCGCTAGCGGCAGCGGAGGGCTTGCGCGTCCGGCCACGACGAGGCGCATCGGAGGCGGTGCGTGGTCCAGCAAGAAAGCGAGGGCGTCGTGAACCGCTTCGGAGCGCACGACGTGGTAGTCGTCCAGGACGAGCACGAAGTCCTGGGGGACCTCCAGGATCTCGTTGCTAAGGGCGGTGAGCACGGGCTCCAGCTCTTCCCGGGAAGGGAGGGAGCCGAGGAAGGCGCGCGTGGTCTCCCCGAAACCGTCATGGATCGTCCCTATGGCCGCCATCAGGTACGAGAGGAAGCGGACCGGGTCGTCATCCCTCCCGTCCAGCGAGACCCAGGCCACGGGGAGCCTGCTCTGCCTGCTCCAGTCGGCGAGCAACGTCGTCTTGCCGAAGCCGGCCGGCGCCGAAACGACGGTCAGGTCGCGCCGTACCCCCTCCTCCAGCCGCCCGTAGAGGCGTGAACGCGTGACGGCGCCGGGCCGTCCACGGGGCACGTAGAGCTTGGCCCTGAGTATCTGCCGGTCCGCGAGCATCGACTCCGTCATCCAATCGATTGTACTCGATGGCATGTACGATTCCGATAGGTTTAGCCTACGACAGCCGAGCGGCCGGGCTCGAATATGGAGGGGGGATGATAGAGCCCGGCCATCTCCAGTTACGAAGAAAGACGCGGAGGGTTTCGCCCGACGCAGGTCCGTCGTTAGTACCTTGCGTGAGGACACCGTGCTGTGACTATACTTTGACCATGCAAAATGCGCAGCAGGCGGGTAGACCCCACCGCAACCATGGCCTGTTCTCGGATCACTACCTTAACGTAACGCTGCCCGCGCGGCTCGACTGGAAAGCTCTTGCTGTCGCTCTTGCTGTCGAAGCCCGGCCCGTAATTGAAGAGATAGCAAGCCTCCTCGATTCTTACACGGCGAGCAAGAACGAGGCGCAGCTCGAGGAGGAACTGATGCGCCCGATACTGCGCCTCCTCGGCCATACCTTCGAGGTCCAACCGGCGCTCGCGACCCCGGACGGCACGAAGTTCCCCGACTACGTGCTGTACAAAAACGCTGACGCGGTCGCCGCGCCCTAAAGGCGGCGACTGAGACGCTAGGCTCCCTGCCCGAGGAGGCGAGCGTGCACCTAGATCGAGGCTACGACTCCCTTCTCACCCGCCAGCGCCTTGAGGAGCTGGGGCTTGGGTGGGAGATCTCGGGGAAGGGCAGACCGGCGCCTTATTGGGCTACGTATCGGTGGGTGGTAGAGCGGACGAGCGCGTGGCACAAAACGCCCACAAGAAGCTCGTTTGGTGCACGGAGCGGGTGGGGAGGGTGATCGACTTCTGGGTGGCGTTCTCCGAGGTGGTCATCATCGTAAGGCGGTTGGTCAAAGAAGGCTGGATGCGCTATCGCTGGGAAGGGCGACCATCCCGCAGACCATGAGCCTATTGACGGAAGCTCTTATACAGAGACGCCCTCAGTTTTCCTTATTGGCACAAACGTTCGGAAGCAGCTTCTGAGGAGGGCTGCCATGGAACCTGCTTGGTCGCCCGACGGCAAGCAAATAGCGCTCACGCTTGACGAGCATCCTAAAACCTACCGGGGTGAAAACTTCACGTCTTGCGGCATCTACGTCATGGATGCAGACGGCTCAGGAAAGCCCAGGAAGCTCGCGACCGGACCGGAGTGTGCCTCCACTCCCGCGTGGTCACCAGAAGGAAAGAAGATAGCTTACACAAACGGTGAGGGCGTGGACGAGGAAGGATATAGTGTGTCTAACGTATATGTCGCCAACGCCCTGGCGAGGAAAATGGCACGGACCAACCACGGGCTCTCACCGACTACTCCTCTGGGCTAGCCGCTGATCCCGATTGGTCGCCTGACGGCACCGAGATAGCCTTCAGCTACGCAGATGCCACCGGCAGTCCGAGCGTTTATAAGATGGATGCCGACTGCTCTAGTGAGACTCTAATCGCGCCCTCCTTGCATCTAAAGAAGTTGGAGGCAGCCTCAACGGGCAAGGAAGTTACCGATGGTAAGGAATCCCCTGCCTGGTCACCCGACGGAGATCGAATAGCTTACGTGAGG
>JBKPSF010000114.1:0-11161 GCA_046734875.1 Actinomycetota bacterium
TCGTCGTACCAGGCGTGGCCCACGATGCCACTCTTGGCGGGCGCCTCTCCGGTGGCGATCGCGGCCGTCGCCGCCGGGGTGATGCTAGGAAACACCGAGACCGCGTCCCAGACCGCCTCTCCCCTCTCCGAGATCGCGGCCAGGTGCGGCGCCTCCCCGTCCCTGATGGCCGCCCGCAGCACGTCGGGCCTGATGCCGTCGAGCACGAGGAGCAGGGCGGGTTTCGGAGTATTGTTCTCGGCGTTCGTCAACACCGGTCTATTCTACCGCTTCGAACGCCCTTCAGAGCCAACTCCGACAGGCGAGCGACTACCGGAAGATACGACTAGCCCAGGAGGAGATCGATTACTGGCCGGCTGCCGGTGAGGCGCTGGAAGAGGCGGCCTGTTGACCCGCCCTAGGCGCGGCGCTGGAGGCGGGATCCTGCCCTCCTGCCGCGGGCGATGCGGAGCCGCCACCTTGTCCGGCGGGTGGGGCCGACCCTCCCCCGCCCGGCTCGGGCGAAGCGGCGGGTTCCGGGCTGGCCGAAGGTGCGCCCCCACCGCCAGAATTACTACCCCCGAATACGGGCTGGTCCCCCCCGAATGGGTTTCCACCGTTCTGCCGCAGGCGGTCGAGGGGATTCGTCTGCCCGCCGGTGTTCATGGCGCCGCCTGAGAGCGAGGAGCCGGCGCCCGTGTCGCCGTAGCCCATCGGGTGAACGCCAGGGGTGGCACCGTACGGGCATTCCGCCCACAGTCCGCAGGAGAGGCTGTTGCCGATCAACCTCTCAGTACCCCACACGAGCCCCATACAGATCACGAACGCTATCACGGCAGCCACGAGCCCTTTGACTAGGATAGAGCGCCGGCGGAGGGTCGGCAGATTGGAGAACCAACCGAGCGCGGCACGCATCCTGCCCACGAAGTTATCCCTGAGGTCCGGGCGCCCCGGCATGGTCGCGCCGCCCTGCTGCCCGCGGCGCGAGCGCATCTTTTTCGGCATCCCCTTCACGTGCCCCGAGAGCGTCTCGAGGTAAGAACGTAGGATCGCCGACCCGCCCGTGACGAGCATGGCCGTCAGCGCGGCGCCGAGCAGCGTGCCAGCCACCCCGAATTTGGAGGTCACGAGTGACGCCCCCGTGGCCGCGAGCCCGGCCGACATGATCTGGGGCGTGGTAACCACTGGATTTCCGCTGTTCGCACTCACGGCCGTTGAATCTATCAGGGGGCCCGAGCGGTTTCAAACCTCGACCCCTTGAGCGTCGACGCCGTGGCGAGGGCGGTTCGCGAATCGCGTCTACATAGGCCTTTCTATCGCGTGGCGACGATTTCGGGCGTGAGGCCGCGCAGGAAGCGGCCGGTGTGGGATTCGTCCACGGTTGCGACCTCTTCGGGGGTGCCGGTGGCGATGATCTCGCCGCCCGCGTCGCCGCCCTCGGGGCCGAGGTCGATGACGTGGTCAGCCGAGCGTATAACGTCGAGGTTGTGCTCGATGACGATGACGGTGTTGCCCGCTTCCACGAGCCTGTGCAGGATGGCGAGGAGCTTCTCCACGTCGGCGAAGTGGAGACCCGTAGTCGGCTCGTCGAGGATGTAGACGGTCCTGCCCGTAGCCCGCTTGCCGAGCTCGCTCGCCAGTTTGACCCTCTGGGCCTCGCCGCCCGAGAGGGTGGTCGCTGGTTGGCCGAGCCTTACGTAGCCGAGGCCCACGTCGCGTAAAGTGTCCATGCGGCGGGAGATCGCCGGTACAGGGGCGAAGAACTCGCAGGCCTCCTCGACGGTCATGTCGAGTACGTCGGAGATCGACTTGCCCTTGTAGGTGGCGCGCAGGGTCTCGTTGTTGTAGCGGCGGCCCTTGCAGACCTCGCACGGGACGTAGACGTCGGGGAGGAAGTGCATCTCTATCCGGATCTGGCCGTCCCCCCGGCAGGCCTCGCAACGGCCACCCTTCACGTTGAACGAGAATCGGCCTGGCTTGTAGCCCCGGATCTTGGCCTCCGGCGTCGAGGCGAAGAGCTGGCGGATGTGGTCGAAGACCTTGGTGTAGGTCGCCGGGTTGGAGCGCGGCGTCCTGCCGATGGGGCTCTGGTCGATGTCTATGACCTTGTCCACGTCCTCGACGCCCCTGAGGCCCGCGTGCCTTCCTGGCCTGTGCTTGCCGCGGCTGACGGCGTTGGCGAGGGCCTTGTACAGGATCTCGTTGACGAGCGTGCTCTTGCCCGACCCCGAAACACCCGTGATGCACGTGAACACCCCGAGCGGGAACTCTACGTCAACGCCCTTGAGGTTGTGCTCCGTCGCCCCGAGCAAAGTTATGGTGCCAGTCGGCTCCCGCCGCTCCTCGGGGGGCTCTATCCGCCGCCGCCCGGAGAGAAAGTCGCCAGTAACCGAACGCTCCTCGGCCTCTATGTCCTCGACGCTGCCGATGGCGACGATCTCACCCCCGTGCACCCCGGCACCAGGCCCCACATCGACCACATAATCGGCGTCGCGTATGGTCTCCTCGTCGTGCTCGACCACGATGAGCGTGTTCCCGAGGTCGCGCAGCTTCTCCAGCGTGGTCAAAAGCCGCCTGTTGTCCCGCTGGTGCAACCCGATCGAAGGTTCATCGAGAACGTAAAGGACGCCGACCAGTCCGCTCCCTACCTGAGAGGCGAGCCTAATTCGCTGGGCTTCTCCCCCCGAGAGCGTTCCCGCGGAGCGGCTCAGGGTCAGGTACCCAAGGCCCACGTCGACGAGGAAGCCGAGGCGCTCGCGGATCTCCTTGACCACCCGCTCGCCGATAATCCACTCCCTCGTGGTGAACTCCACGTCGTCGAAGAAGCGCTGCGCCTCCGTTACGGAAAGCTCCGTAAACTCGTAGACGTTCTTACCGCCGACCGTCACGGCCAGAGCTTCCGGCCTGAGCCTGGCGCCCCTGCACTTCGGGCAGGGGACGTGGCTCATAAACTCTTCGATCTTCTCCCGCCTGTACTCCGAGTCGGTCTCCGCATAACGCCGCTCCAGGTTACCCACGACCCCGTCGAAACGGGTCATGTACTGCCTGCGGCGGTTGTAGCGGTTGCGATAGGAAACGTAGATGCGATCACCGTTGGTGCCGAAGAGGATGAGGTTTTTGTGGTACTCATCTAGCTCACGCCAGGAAACGTTCAGATCTATGCCGTACTTGTCAGCGAGCGAGCCGAGCACGCTCGCGTGGTACTCGGTCTGCGAGTTTGCCCAAGGCACCACGGCCCCCTCGTTGACGCTGAGATCTTCGTTGGGGACGACGAGCGCGGGATCTATCTCCAGCCGGCTCCCGAGGCCGTCGCAGCGGTCGCAGGCCCCGTGCGGGCTGTTGAACGAGAACGTGCGCGGCTGTATCTCCGCGATGGAGGCCCCGCAGTTCGTGCAGGTAAAGTTCTCGGAGAAGAGCATAGACTCGCCGGCTCCGCTACCATCACTCGCTACTGTTTCGATCTGGACCAATCCCTCGGCCAGGTTCAGCGCGGTCTCGACGGAGTCCGTGAGCCGGCGCTCTATGCCGTCCCGGATCACGAGCCTGTCTACGACTACCTCGATGTCGTGCTTGTAGTTCTTGTCCAGCCCGAGATCCACGGGAAGCTCGTGCACCTCCCCGTCCACCCGGACGCGGGCGAAACCCTGCTCGGCGTACTCGTTGAGCTGTTTGCCGTACTCGCCCTTGCGACCACGTACCACTGGCGCGAGGACCATGAAGCGCGTCTTCTCCGGGAGCGTCAGGACCTTATCGACCATCTGCTGCGGCGTCGAGGAGGCCACGGGGAAGCCGCACACGTGGCAGTGCGGCCTGCCAGCGCGGGCGTAGAGAAGGCGGAGGTAGTCGTAGATCTCCGTCACCGTGGCGACAGTGGAGCGGGGGTTGTTGGAGGTCGTTTTCTGGTCTATGGAGACCGCCGGCGATAGACCGTCGATATGGTCAACGTCCGGCTTGTCCATCTGGCCCAAGAACTGCCTCGCGTAAGCGGAGAGGCTCTCCACGTAGCGGCGCTGACCCTCGGCGTAGATCGTGTCGAAAGCCAGCGAAGACTTGCCGCTCCCCGAGAGGCCGGTCACGACGACCATAACGTCGCGCGGCAGGGAGACCGTAATGTCCTTCAGGTTGTGTTCGCGCGCCCCACGCACGACGATCTGGCTGTCCGTGATCTCTTCTCTCCCCTCTTGACGAGCCATTTTTGGCAAGTATACGGCCCCCTGTTGGGAGGCCAAAGAAGCAGTTTGCGTTTGGGGAGGATTTTACCACCTGAGGGGTTCACCTTTATGGCCGGGTTTGCCATTTCCAGACCTGGGGCCCACAATAACATGCGCCGGTCAGACCACCCGCGAACGGAGCGTGCAGTGATCCTGAAGGACTTCTCCCGCATCCTTCTAGAAGAGTTGGATGCGGACTGCCCGCTCCCCGGCGACGCAACCAGACGGGTGAGCGGCCTCGCCATAGACGAGCCCATCAAAGGCTGGATCTCTCCCGACAGAGTGGCCGTAACCGACCGGGACGCCCTGGACGAAGAGTTCATGAAAGCCGTAGCCTCAGCCGGCTCGCCAGCCATCGTCTCTCGCCGGGAAGGCGCGGCGCAGCCCGAGGCCGTACAGCAAGCCGCCGCGCTCGGGCTCGGCCTGTTCCTGCTCGCCCCGGACGTACCTTTAGGTCGCCTCTTCGAGGTTTTCTCGGAGGATGACGGGTTGCTGGTGCTCTCGCACGGCGCGGGCAGAAACCTTCTGGAGAGCGCAGGCGGCGAGACCAAGGTCGAGGAGCTGACCGCCAGGATCTCCGGCATGCTCGGGCGCTCCGTCGTCGTAGAAGACCCTGTGGGGCGCCTGATCTCGGGCTCTGGAAACCCCCTGGAGGAGAACTCTCTCTACGCGACGCTTGAAGAGGAGGGCCTGAGAGCCTCCAGGAGCCAGAACATAGACGAGACCCGCAGGGAGCGCCGCGACCGCTACGCGAGGCTGCCCGACGGCTACCTCTCGGTGCCCGTCGAGCGCTGGCGCGTCGAGGAGGGCGAGATGTTCTGGACCCCCATAGGGTCCGGCGCCCCGGCAGGGTATCTCTGGATCGACCTCGACGGCGCCCACCTGACACCCGAAGACGTGGTACTCCTGTACTGGTCCAGGCTCGTCCTGGAAGCCGAGCTTGGCAAGGAGCGCATACGCCTCGAAACCGAGCTGGGCTTCCGCGGGGACTTCGTGGACGATCTGGTAAGCGGCCACTACGGCTCGGTCGAACTCCTCCTACAACGCGCCCGCTACCTCGGCGCCGACCTGTCCGAAGGGGCCATGGTGATGGTCGTGGACATAGACGACTTCGCCCACTACCTAGCGCGCCGCAAACCCAAAGAGCCAGCCATCCAGGAACTCAAGCGACGCCTTGCCGACGCGGTACGCCTGCAGACCCGCCAGCACTTCTCGAACTTCCTCCTCGGCCCACGCTCCGACAACGTCATCCTCTTCCTCGGTCCCACAGAAGGAGAAGAAGCTGACGATTTGCTAGAGAAGGCGCAACTGCTGGCCAGGGGCGTGCAGCGCTACGTCAAGGGTCTCCTCCCGGACCTTACCGTCTCCGTCGGCATCGGCGGCTTCAAACGCGACCCGGCGCAGCTCCGCGAGGCCCACTCCGAGGCGGGCGTGGCGCTGGAGATCGGGCACCGCATCCACGGCCCCTCCTCGGTCTCTACCTTCGGGGAGACGGGAACGTACAAGCTCCTCTTCAGGGTGCTCCAGGAGAACCCCGAAGAGCTAGAAGCCTTCTACGGCGAGACCCTGGAGCCCGTGGTCCACTACGACTCGCGCTACGGCACGGAGCTCGTCCAGACCCTCATAACCTACCTGGCCAACGACGCCTCGACCGTAAAAACAGCAGGAGACCTATTCGCCCATCGCCACACCATCCGCTACCGCCTCGACCGCGTGGGCGAGCTCACCGGCCTGGACGTAGACAAAAGCGCCGACCGCGAACGCCTGACGCTCGGCATAAAAGCCATGCAACTCCTCGGCCGAGTCCCCGAAAGGCCATCAAGCTTCTCGGACCGATAGCACTTCAGCATTTCAGCTTGTCAGGTGATGTTGCGAAGGGTGCAGCCGAGATTCGCTATATACCTGGCTGCGCCAGTCGCCCGAAGCGCTTCGAATGACGCAACCTGAAATGCTGAAGTGCTGAAATGCTCTCTTGTACACGCTGCGTAACGATGCCGCCCACATCTCACGCCATCTTTATACATGTGGCTAAAGACCCTTCCCACATCTGGTGCCTAGACTATATTCCATCGGTACATACCTTGATGAGGAGGAAGCTTTTGCGGAGGCTCGCGTTACTATCGACGGCTGTTCTCTTGCTGGTGCTGGCGTTGCCGGGGCTGGCTTTGGCCCAGAAAGGTCCTTCGACGGCGGAGCTTTCGCTAGCGATGGACACGGTGTGGGTGATCGTGACGGCGTGCCTGGTGTTGTTTATGCAGGCAGGGTTCGCGATGCTCGAGGTCGGCTTCTCGCGGATGAAGAACGTCGGTAGCGTGGTCGCGAAGATTTTGGTGAATCTGGCTATTGCGGCCCTGCTTTTCTGGGCCTTCGGGTTCGCGCTGGCCTTCGGCACTGGCAACGCGCTCGTGGGCACCGAGGGCTGGTTCCTCGCGGTTCCGGCGGGGCAGGTCAATGATGTGTACGCCGGGCTCTCCTGGACTCAGGTTCCGCTCTCGGCCAAGTTCCTCTTTCAGGTCGCCTTCTGCGCGGTCTCTCTGGCCATCGTGTGGGGCACCATGCTGGAGCGAACCAAGTTCGCCGTCTACGTCGTTTTCGCCGTCGTCTTCGCTGGCCTCATCTACCCGATGGTGGGGCATTGGATCTGGGGCGGCGGCTGGCTGACCGAGCTGGGGATGCAAGACTTCGCCGGCTCCACCGTCGTCCACCTCTCCGGCGCCATGGCCGCCCTCGCCGGCACCCTCTTGCTCGGCCCGCGCCTCGGCAAGTACGACGATGATGGTCGTCCGGTAACCATTCCGGGCCACAACATGCCCCTTGCGGTTCTCGGGGTACTGATACTCTGGATCGGCTGGTGGGGCTTCAACCCGGGCTCGACGATGGCGGCCGTGCCAGACATCGCCGACATCGCCCTCACGACGAACCTTGCCGCGGCCGCGGGCGTGCTCGGCGCGATGGGGATGAGCTACCTGTACAGGCGCAACGTCGACGTGGGGATGGGCGGCAACGGTGCCATCGCGGCCCTCGTCGCCATCACCGCGCCGTGCGCCTTCGTCGCGCCGTGGGCTTCCATAGTCATAGGCTTCGTCGCCGGCATCATCATGTACGCGACCCTCGTCTACGTCGACAAGATAGGGGTGGACGACCCGCTCGGCGCGATCGCCGCCCATGGTATGGGCGGTGTCTGGGGCACGCTCTCCTGCGGCCTGTTCACCACCCCGGCCCTCGCCGCCGTCGGCGAGCCAGGCCTGTTCTACGGCGGCGGCCTCTACCAGCTCGGCGTCCAGGCCCTTGGGATCGTCGCCGCGGGCGGCTTCGTGTTCGTCGCCTCGCTCGCTGTCTTCGCCACGCTCAAGGCCACCATCGGCATCAGGGTCAAGCCCGAGCAGGAGCTCGACGGCCTCGACATCCACGAGCACGGCGTCTTCGGCTACCCTGACCTCGTCGCCACCGACTACCAGAACGGCAATGGGAGCAAACAGATCCCCGATCCCATCGAAGGCGTTCCCGAGGGCACAGCCTAGAGAAGGCAAGAACGACACCGGCCGGAGGAGATCCGGCCGGTGTTTTTTCGCGTCCGGCCAAAATCTAACAACGCCGTCCTGTATTCTTCACGAGACGCGGACCAGCACGGAGGAAAGCTTGGAAGGACCCATAAGACCCATAACGCAGGCCACCGGCCACAACAATACCATCGTCGCCGTCTACGCGGACCGCATCGAACTGAAGACCGGCTGGCAGTCCCAGAACGTAGAGAGCATCGGCCTGCGCGAGGTCGCCCTGATCAACATCAAAGGCCTCGTCAACGTCACCCTCACGATAGAGACCAACAAGGGACGCGTCTACACGCTAAACCGCATGGCCCTCCCCGACGCCCGCAGGATCAAAAACACCTTCCAACGACAAAAACAAAGGGCCGGCCTCTACGAATAGCACCCCGGTACCCCCACAACCCTGTAGGGGCGGTTCGCGAACCACCCAAAAACGAACCGCCCTTGCTTCACCTCTCGAAAAGCGTCCCTACTATTCTTAACGCACCCCACGTTCTATCGGGAGCAGGCGGCGGATGGTCGTGGGTATCGCGCGTACCACGGCGCCTTCGATCTTATCCCGATTCTTGGCGTAGATGATGCCGAGCGCGATGATGGCGAGCCCGGCCGCCGAGAGGGCGAACGGGAAGAGGAGCGAATCCTCGAAGATCTCCCACGCAAGATGCCCCACGTACCCGAACACGCCCACAGCACCGAACACCACGAACACCCGACGCTGCAACAGCACGGAGAGCACTATGAGACCCATGTTGATGAGACCGTAGAGGAACCAGTCAAGCTCGCTTCCACCCTCCAACAGGGTAAGCCCGCCCCAGAACGCGAACATCCCGAAGAGGTAGCCCCAGAACGCAAAGTCCTCCTCCGTGCGACGGTCCACCACGTACGCCCCCACAAGCACGACGAGCCCGAAGACGAGCGAAACCACCTGGTAGCCCTGCGCCTCGTAGTAGTGCTCGCCGTAGATTAGCGGGGTCAGGTCCATGGACATAAACCACAGCGCGAAGGCGACCGGCGCGGTGAGAAACGGGAACCGGAAAAATCTCAAGGCGACGAGGCCGGCGACAATCGTCGCGACCTCCATCGGGAACCATCCGCCCTTGATGTAGTCGTAGAAGTCCCCGTACTCGCCGGGCGCCCCCTGCAACCATGCCCCCGTCAAGGTCTCGAAGCCGTAGACGGCCAGCGGCGTCATGCACACGGCCGCCGTGACGAGCAGCCCGCCAGGAACTTTCAGGCCCTTCTCGCGCCACAGCAAACCGCCGGCGACCACGAAAGCGAGCGCGTAGGAGAGCGAGATGGCGAGTATTCCCCCGCCGCCGAACCTCTCCCAGCCCAGAGTCATGAACCAGGTCATGGCCGAGATGACGACCAAAGCCCCGAGGTAGTACGCCACGTGCGGAAGGTCGAAGCGCGGGCGGTCCGCGTTGCGTTCCTCCAGCGCGCGCCAGAGATCCTCCGCCTGAGCCCCCGAGATCACACCCTCAGATACAGCCCACCCGAAGTCCTTCTTGCTTACCCTCATCGCTCCACCTCGCTTCTCGCCCGTTCTTTCAATACTTACAGTGTAAGTCTGTATCGTAAGGATAAAGCTTATGCTGTAAGCTGTCAAGGGTTTTTGCGGATGGAGGTTTGCGGATGGTAAAGGAGAGAAGGCGGACGCTCGACAGGCGAACGATTCTGGAGGCGGCGGTACGGTTTGTTGATGATGAGGGTTTGGAGGCGCTGTCGATGCGGAAGCTCGGGGCCGAGCTTGGGGTGGAGGCGATGTCGCTCTACAACCACGTGCCCAACAAGGGGGCTTTACTCGACGGCATGGTGGAGGTTTTGCTAGGCGAGCTCCGGATTCCGCCCGAGAGCGAGGGGTGGGAGAGCCGCATCAGGGAGGCGTACCGGGCGTTTCGGCGGCTCGCCCACGAGCACCCCAACGTCTTTCCGCTGCTCGTCGTCCGTCCGCCTGACACCATGGACGGGGTATGGCTGGTCGAGGAGTTCCTCAAGACCCTGAGGGAGGCAGGCTTCGATCCCGAGACGGCTCTGTACGCGTTCCGGGCGCTCTCCAGCTTTGCGTCGGGGTACGCGATGGCGGAGATCCGGGGCTTCGCCATGGAACCGGCGGGGGGGCGGCTCGGCGCCTCCACGCTGCCTGGTGACGAGTTCCCCCACATCCACGAGTTAGATGACCGATTGCAGACGGTGGACCACGACGCCGAGTTCGAGTTCGGGCTCGACCTGATCATCGCCGGCCTCGAGGAAAAGCTCTGAGGGTGGAGCTTCACGGTAGGTCTCGTTGTACGCTGCTTCGACCGAGCGTTTCGGGAAGGTGCCGGTGAAGCGGTTCGCCGAAGAGCATCCCTTTTTCTTTTCCGTCCTGATCACGCTTCTGTTGTTCGGGATTACGTTCTTGTGTCGGGTGGTCTTGCCGGTGGTGCCGGTCGGGAACGTCGCCAAGCTGCCGAAGAAGACCTTCGAGCCGCCCGAGGGGCTTGGCCTGATCCTGTCGGAAATGAAGAGCCCGGAGGTGCTGTTCTGGGCTATAGCCATCGTGCTCGGTCTGGCGCTTCTCGCCTGGACCGGCTGGTGGGTCGACGCGGGCTTCACCCGTCCCTCGCGGTGGCGGAACATGCGGCTCGTCGCGTTTCCCTTGCTGGTCTGCGCCCTCACCCTCTCCGGCGGCGTCTTCACAGGGGGACCCGCCGCCCTGGCGTCCACGTTCCTTGCCGTGCTCGTCGCCACGCTCGGAGAGGAGATCATCTTCCGCGGTCTCCTCTGGAGGGTTCTGATCGACAAGGGACCGGTCCTGACCGTGGCGGTGACCTCCCTCCTCGCTGGCCTGCTCGTCCTCGGAAGGACGGCGACAGATGGCCCCTGGCCAGAAGCCGTCCGCCTCGCGGCCCTGACCTTCTGCGGCGGCTTCACCTATGGCGCGCTCCGCTGGCGCACCACCTCCATCTGGCCCGCCATCGTGGTCCACACCGCATTCGCCTTCGCCGTGGGCATCGCCACGCTCGGAACCTTCACGTTCCGCCTCGTCATACTCCTCAGCACCGTGGGCTTCGTCGCCTACGGCCTGTACCTGCTCCGCAACGCGCGCGTCCGCGCTAACGGCGGCCTGACCAAGCCGCGACCAACACGGGTGAGATGATAATGCGACCGTAGATACACCGCATTAAACCGAAGACGTGTCGATGCCGAAAACAGAAAATGGGAAGACGCGAAAAGCTGTTGGCACGGATTCTTGCCGGACGTTCGGACGCGAACATGCCCTTCGAGCAGACACGGACTGAGCAGCATGGGTTTCAGTGAGCGAGTCGTTAGCAACCATCACATCTTCGCACGAGAAGATGTGTTGGGTGCTAACGTCTTAACCTGCAGCCAACCAGGGAGGGCACGCTCCAAAGGGATCAGGTACGTCACTGTCTCTTA
>JBKPSF010000115.1:0-8626 GCA_046734875.1 Actinomycetota bacterium
CGACTACACCCCCGACATAAGGGACAGGGTGAAGGTGATTCCTATCCCGCCCAATCTCAACATAATCGCGACTTATCCCATAGCCGCTCTCGAGGACGCCAAGGACCCCGGGCTCGCCGAGGAGTGGGTGGATCTCGTCACGAGCGAGGAAGGGCAGCGCGTGCTGGAGAAGTGGAACTTCGAGCCCGTGGCGTGAAGCGGCGGGACAAAGAACGCTCCTCCCGGAGAACTTTTCCCTGGGATGACACGCTCGCTTCCGGCCTGGCCGTAGCGGCCCTGGCGCTTCTAACGGGTTTCGTAAGTTTGCCGCTGCTGAGCCTGGTTATCTGGACGGTGGACAAGGAGGCCTGGCGGGCGATGGCGTCCCCGATCGCCGTGGACGCCCTGCTCCTGAGCGTCAGGACCACGGCCATAACGATGGCGATCCTGATCGTGGTCGGGACGCCCGCCGCCTACGTTCTGGCCAGGGTGGACTTCAGGGGGAACCGCGCGGTCAACACGCTCGTTGACATCCCCGTGGTGCTGCCGCCGAGCGCGGCCGGCATCGCGCTGCTCCTCGCATTCGGCAGGCTCGGCCTGGTCGGACAGTATCTGAACGTCTTCGGCGTGACGCTGACCTTCACCACGGCCGCGGTGGTGATGGCCGAGGTCTTCGTCGCCGCCCCCTTCTACGTCAGGCAGGCTGCGACGGGCTTCGCCGCGGTGGACCGGACGATAGAGGAGGCTGCCCTCGTCGACGGGGCGGGCCGCTTCACGGTGTTCTTCAAGGTGACGATACCCCTCGCCTTCCCCGCGCTCGTCTCGGGGGCACTCACGGCCTGGGCGCGGGCCCTGGGCGAGTTCGGGGCCACCATCATCTTCGCCGGCAGCTTCAGGGGCATCACCCAGACCATCCCGCTCGCCATCTTCGCCGAGTTCCACAGCGACATAGACGCGGCCGTCGCGCTCTCCGTGCTCGTCCTGGGCTTCGCGTTCGTCGTGATCCTGGCGGTCAGATTTTTGACCGCCAGGAGCGCCACGCACGAAGCGTAGCGGGCCTCAGGCCAGGTCGCCGCCTTCGGTCAGGATCATGACGTCCGTCGCCTTGACGAGCGCGGTCGCCTCTTTGCCCGCCTCGAGGCCGAGCTCGTCGGCGCTCTCGCGCGTTATGAGGGCGACCAGATGGTTGTCCCCGACCTGCAGGGTTACCTTGGCCGCTGCCTCGCCCTTGACGACCTCCGTGATGGTGCCCGGTAGCCGGTTACGGGTGCTCAGTTGCATCTCGCTCTCCTCTCTCGTTGGCCATAAGTCCCAGTTGTAGCGCAAGTGCTACCCTGCCGTCCCTCAAGTCTAAACCGGTCAACTTCTGGATGCGCTCCAGGCGGTAGAGCATGCTGTTGCGGTGCAAAAACAGGCGGTCAGCGGCCTCGCTCGCGTTCGTCCCGGCAGCGAAGTACGTCCTCAGGGTTCTCACCAGGTCGCTGCCGCGCGCCCGATCCTGCTCCCGTAGGGGTTCGATCAGGGCCCGGAACGGCCCGAGCGCGGGACCTTCGGCAAGGTCCCGCAGGAGAGGATCTACGTCCATTGCCGCCTTTCGTGAAGACTTGTAGACACGGTGGCCGAATCTACCAGATCGTACGCCCGCGTGCTAAAAAGAGCCCATGAACGCATCCCGCACGGACATGTTCCGCAAGCTTCTGGAGAAGGACTCGGACAACCCCATGATCCTCTACTCGCTCGGCAACGAGCTCTTCAAGGAGGGCCGTTACGGGGAGGCCCGGGATCTCCTGCAGCGGGCGATCGCTAACAAGCCCGACTACTCCGTGGCCTACAGGATGCTGGGCCGCTCCCACTACGAGCTGCACGAGAACGCCCAGGCGAAAGACGTCTTCCTGAAGGGCAAAGACGTGGCTAAGGAAAACGGCGACCTTCAAACCGTGAAGGAGATAGAAGTGTTCTTGCGCCGGCTGGAGAAGCGCGAGGAGGGGGAGGGGTAGCGTCGGAAGCCACTATAGGCATCCTCGTTGACTACGAGAGCCCGCTCGCCAGCAGGGTGGCCGGCGAGGTCTGGTCCGGGCTCTACAGGACCGCGCTGAAGGCGGGGTTCACGAAGACCACAGCACGCTGGCAGAGCCTGCGGGAGACCTCCACCATCACGGCCCCCGAAAGCACATCCGCCCACATCTTCGTCATCGGCCAGGACCGCCCCGACGCGATAGACGCTATAGACGCCACAGGCGCTTCCGTGCCACACCTGTACGGCGTGATCGTCGCCGTCCCCAACAAGTCCAGCCCCCTGGCGGGATCCCTCCTCTACCAGGGCGTCGGGCGCCTGACAGGATCAGGCGCGAAGGCGGGGATGGTCGAGCCCGCCCTCCTGCACGCCGTCCCCATAGAATGCGAGCGCTACGCCAGCCACCTCTTCCAACGCCTCTCGAAGGTACTTTGGCAACCCAACTCCTGATAGCTTTCCTCGTGACCGCGGCCTTCGCCGGCCTCGCCTACGCGCTCGGAATGGTCAGCCGCAGCGGCGCCCTGGGCGGATTTGTCGTGGGAACAATCGTCTACGCTTGCCTCGGACCTCGAGGCTTCGCGGTCCTCGCCCTCTTCGTGGTAGGCGGCTCCGTCCTGACGAAGATAGGATACCGGAGCAAGCAGCGCGCTGGCACTGCCCAGGAACACGGCGGACGCCGTGACGCCCGCAACGCCCTGGCCAACTGCGCCATCGCCGTTCTATGCTCCGTCCTCGCCAGGTCGACGGGCTCCGACCTCTTTACGGTGGCCTTCGTCGCCTCCCTCGGCGCGGCCTTCGCCGACACTTCGGAGTCGGAGGTGGGACAGCTCTTCGGCCGTACGCCGCGTCTGATCTCGACCTGGCGAAAAGTCCCCCCGGGCACCGACGGAGCCATCTCCCTTCCTGGCACCCTCGCCGGCGTTACGGCAGCCTGCCTCACCGCAGCCCTCGCTCTCGCCCTCGGCCTGCTCGAAACGCCGCAATCCGCAATCCTCGTCGCGCTCGCCGCCTTCCTGGGAACCGTGGCTGACAGCCTGATCGGTGATCGCTACCCCCAATTAGACAACGAGATAACCAACGCCGTCTGCACCCTCGTCGCCGCCACGCTCGCCGTTATCCTCACCTGACCCGAAAACCACCATTGACCCCTTTGACCCCCTTGACCCCCCATATCTGCTGATTCATAATAAAACGGTACTGTTTAGTTTACATTGGATGGAGAAACGGGTTGGTTACGACATCTGAGGAGTTAGGGCCGAGGGCGAGGGCGAAGCGGGATCAGATCCTCTCTGGTGCGCGGCTGGTATTCCTGCGCGATGGTTTCGCGGCTGCGAGCACGGATGCGATCGCGGCTGAGGCGAAGGTTTCCAAGAGGACGTTATATGCGTACTACCCGAGCAAGGAGGAACTCTTCGCCGGGGTTATGCGCGACCTGACGATCGAGAACCCGCAGACTCGCGCCCTGGAGTCCATAGAGGAGAAGTCGCCCGGTAACGAGGAGGAGTTACGCCGGGATCTCCTGGAGCTAGCGGGCAAGATCATTGCGACGATGATGCAGCCTGATTATCTGGCTCTGCTAAGGACGACCATCGCCGACACCCACAGGTTCCCTCAACTCGGTGGGCTGTTTCGCGCCTCCGTACCCGAGCGGGCCATGAGGAGCTTCGCCATCTTTATCGAGAAGGGTCGGGAGCGCGGGGTGGTCGGGGCTGGCGTCGACGGGGATGCTGCGGCGCGCATGTTCGTAGGACCGTTGCTCACCTACGCCGTCCTCGATGGACTCCTGGTCGAACGGCCGCCGCGCCAGCCGGCACGGGAGAAGCTCGAGGAGATCGTCGAGTTGTACCTGCGTGCGATCACCTGACGAAGGAGGCTGGTCATGAAGAACCGGGAGGTCCGGAGGACGACGTGTTGTGTTATTGGATGCGGCCCTGCGGGGGCGATGCTCGGCCTCATGCTGGCGCGAGAGGGCGTGGACGTGCTGGTGCTCGAGAAGCATTCTGACTTCCTTAGGGACTTCCGCGGGGACACACTCCACCCTTCGACCATGCAGATAATGGACGAGCTCGGTCTCGCCGAGGGGCTTCTCGAACTCGAGCATACCAAGGCGCCGAAGATCGAAGCCCGCCTCCCGGGAGGGACCGTCACCGTGGCCGACCTTGGTCGCCTGAAGACGCGCTACCCGTACATCACCTTCATGCCCCAGTGGGACTTCCTGGATTACATAACGAAAGAGGCCGGCCGCTACCCCAACTTCCGCCTGCAGATGGACGCCGAGGCGAAGCACTTGATCCTGGAAAACGGGGTCGTTCGCGGCGTGCGTTACGAGACGCCCGAGGGTCCCCGCGAGGCGCGCGCCCTCCTTACGGTCTCCGCCGACGGAAGGTCATCGCCGTTCAGAGAGCAGGCCGGCCTGAAGATAGTCAGGACCTCTCCGCCCATAGACGTACTGTGGTTCAGGCTCTCAAGGCGCGATGGCGACCCCGAGAACACCTTCGGGTACGCCGGAAAAGGTCGCTTCATGGCCGTCATAAACCGCGGCGATTACTGGCAGATCGCCTACGTAATAGAGAAAGATGCCTACCACAAAGTGCAGGCCGGCGGTATCGAAGCATTCCGGCACTCCGTCGGCGAGACGATCCCGGATCTCGCAGACCGTACAGGCGAACTCAGAGACTGGGAAGACGTGAAGCTCCTGTCCGTGCAGGCCGACAGACTGCAACGTTGGTATATACCAGGTTTTCTTTGCATCGGGGACGCTGCCCACGCCATGTCTCCTGTTGGCGGCGTCGGCATCAACCTCGCCATCGCGGATGCCGTCGCGGCGGCGAACATCCTGGCGGGACCATTGGAAGCCGGACGGGTGCGTTCGCTCGACCTCGCGGCGGTGCAGCTCAGGCGTGAGCTGCCAACCCGCGCGATACAGGCCTTCCAGTCCGTAGCCCAGCGGCGTGTGATCTCCTCTTCCCTCGGACCGGACGGGGCGCCTTCGCTCCCCTCGCCTGCCAGAGCTCTCCTGCGACTGCGCTCGGTGCGCGACCTCCCGGCCCGCATCATCGCGTTCGGCATCTGGCCCGAGCATGTTAAGCGTAGAGAGCCCTCGGGCAGGGTCGGCCGGACGCGGGTTGCGAGAGAGAAGTCGGTGGGATGAATACGTTGAGGATGCTCGCGAGTCCCAGAGTCTGGGGACCCGTCCTCGGCATGGTGGCCGTGCTTGCCCTGGTCTTCTACGAGGTCACGGGCTCGCCGGCGGCCGGCGCCGTCGAGTGGGCGAGGCCGGAAACCCGCGGCGGGGCGCTGGAGATCATCGGCAACGACGAGTACTACGGTGCCATCGTGATCCCGAAAGATTACACGCAACGCATCTCCGACATCGCCAATCCTCCGACCATACCCATCGCCGTTGTGGCCCTGCCACCCTTTTACCAGGATTACGCGAACTAGCTGCCCCTGCGCTACGCCATCGACGGGCTGCGGTCCCTGCTTTTCTACGACGGCTCCCTCGACGCCATGCGGCTCGAAGGCGGCTGGCGGAACTCGTTAGTGTTTTGTAGAAAGCACCCTTGGTGCTATATTAGGCGTATGTATGCCAGGGATCACAAGGTTCAAGAGTCGGACTCCCGACTATAGAGCCCTGCGCGAATTTTCGATCTAGAACCACCCCGAGCCCGTAACCGAAGGAGTCTCACGTGAGCGAGACAAAGAGAAGGACATACGATCCCACGGCCCTCGAACGCCGCTGGCAGGAGCGGTGGGCCGAGAGCGGCCTGTACAAGACGGACGAAGACGAGAGCAAGCCGAAGCATTACGCGCTCACGATGCTCCCTTACCCGAGCGGCGATTTGCACGTCGGGCACTGGTACCCGATGACGCCTTCTGATACCAGGGCCCGCTTTATGCGCATGAAAGGCTTTCGGGTGTTTTTTCCCATAGGTTTCGACGCTTTCGGGCTGCCGGCCGAGAACGCGGCGATACAACGTGGCATCCAACCCCGCGAGTGGACCTACTCGAACATCGAGCGGATGCGCGTGCAGCTAAGGCAGATGGGCGCCATGTTCGACTTCTCCTCCGAGGTCGTGACCTGCGACCCCGAGTACTATCGCTGGAACCAGTGGTTCTTCGTAAAGTTCTTCGAGAAGGGGCTGGCCTACCGCAAGGAGGCCCCCGTGGACTGGTGTCCCAAGGACAACACGACCCTCGCAAGGGAGCAGGTCGTGGGTCCCGACAGGCGGTGCGAGCGGTGCGGGACGCCTGTTATCAAGAAGAATTTGCCGCAGTGGCTCTTCAAGATCACAGACTACGCCGAGGAGCTGCTCGACTTCTCGACCATAGACTGGCCCGAGCGGGTCGAGACGCTGCAACGGAACTGGATCGGCCGCTCCGAAGGAGCCGAGATAGGGTTCGAGATCGAAGACTACGGCCCCGTCAAGGTCTTCACCACCCGCCCAGATACGCTCTTCGGCGCCACGTTCTTCGTGATGAGCCCGGAACACCCGGCAGTGGAGCAGATAACGACGCCCGAGCAGGCCGACGACGTGCGCGCCTACGTGGAGAGGGCCGCGAGGATGAGCGAGATCGACCGCACCGACGCCACGCGGGAGAAGACCGGCGTCTTTACCGGCGCGCACGCCATAAACCCGGCCAACGAAGAAGAGATCCCCATCTATATCGCCGACTACGTCCTTATGGGCTACGGGACGGGTGCGATCATGGCCGTCCCCGCCCACGACGAGCGGGACTTCGAGTTCGCGAAAAAGCACGGCATCGAGATCCGGACCGTTATAGCCCCGCTGGATTGGGATGGCAGAGACCTCGAAGAACCCTATGCCGGCGAGGGCACGATGGTCAACTCGGACGGCTTCGACGGCACCCCGAGCGAGGAAGGTAGGGAGAAGGTGACGGCCTGGCTCGAGGACCGCGGCGCCGGCAAGGCCGCCGTGACGTACAGGCTGCACGACTGGTTGATCAGCCGCCAGCGCTACTGGGGAACCCCGATCCCCATTATCTTCTGCGAAGAATGCGGCATCGTACCCGTCCCCGAGGAGGACCTGCCTGTGCTCCTTCCCGAAGAGGCCGAGTTCATGCCGACGGGCGAGTCCCCCCTGAAGCTCGACCCCGACTTCTATAACACGGAGTGCCCCCGCTGTGGCGGCCATGCCACGCGCGAGACGGACACGATGGACACGTTCATGGACTCTTCGTGGTACTGGTACCGCTACCTCTCACCGCACTACGACGAGGGACCGTTCGATCCCGTGCGCGGGGAGAAGTGGCTTCCGGTGGACCAGTACACCGGCGGCATCGAGCACGCCATACTGCACCTGCTCTACGCCCGTTTCTTTACCAAGGTGATGAGGGACCTCGGGCTCGTAGGCTTCGACGAGCCGATGACCCGCCTGCGCAACCAGGGGACCATACTCGGCCCCGACGGGCAGAAGATGAGCAAGAGCCGCGGCAACGTAGTCAACCCGCAGGAGTACGTGGACCGCTTCGGCTCCGACGCCCTCAGGGGCTTCCTGATGTTCATCGGCCCGTGGAACGAGGGCGGCCCCTGGGACGGTAAGGGTATGGAGGGCGTCTCGCGCTGGCTCAGGCGCGTGCTCTCGCTGACGGGAACAGATGCTTCTTCAGGCGGTGATGCTGACCCCTCCGAGCTGGAGCGCCGGACGAACCGTCTCATCAAGAAGCTCACGGAGGACCTGGAAGCCTTCCGCTTCAACACGTCCATCGCCGTGCTCATGGAGCACACCAACTTTCTGCTCGCTATCAAGGGCCGCGTCGGGGAGGACGAGTGGCAGGAGGCCCTGCGGAGCTTCGTGCTGGTCCTTGCCCCGTTCGCTCCTCATCATGCCGAGGAGATGTGGGCCGAGATCGGGGAGGTGTACTCGGTGCACGAGCAGGCCTGGCCGACCTACGAGGAAGCCCTGATCCGGGCCGACGAGATAACCCTTATAGTGCAGGTAAACGGCAAGCTGCGCGACCGCATCGAGGCCCCGGCGGATATCTCCGAGGAGGCGGCGAAGGCACTGGCTTTGGAGAGCGCCAGGGTCCGTCCCCACCTGGAAGGCAAAGAGCTCCGCAGAAGCGTCTACGTGCCGGGCCGCCTCGTCAACCTCGTAGTAAGCTAGCAAAGCTCCGCAAGGACACCGTCCCGAAGGGGCACGCCGCGGGCGAAGAGCGAAACAAAATGGTGTAACTTGCGTAGCGCCAGGAAGTTGGCGCACAGGTTAGTAGCGAGAAAGAGGCGGTGATTTGAAACCCAAAATCACACGACGGAGGTTTTTGCAGGCCACGGCCGGCGGCGCTGCGCTGGCCGCGCTCGGTGGCACGCTGGGCTGCGATCCCGCCCCTGACGCCAGGGCGACCGCCGCAACGTCCCCGGTGGGCCAGACGTGGAGCTTCCGCTCGCGCCCGGATCTCCGCCCTCCGGTCATCAACGTGACCAAACCGGCCCGCGATACCGCTCCCGGTCTGGTCTTCGTCGCCCCGAAAAACGGGCCCGAGGAGGCCCATCCCAGCCAGGACGGGTGCGTGATCCTGGACAACCAGGGACAACCCGTGTGGCTGCACCTGCTGAGCGACGAATCCCTGGACGTGATGAACTTCAAGCTACAGGAGTACAAGGGCGAGACG
>JBKPSF010000116.1:0-5930 GCA_046734875.1 Actinomycetota bacterium
AGTTGCTCAGCCTCATCCGAGGCTGAGCAGCACGCTACGCCCTTCGGGCTCCGCTTGTCAGCACGGCGCTTCGCGCCTTGTCAGCACGCTGCCTTCGGCAGCTTGTCAGCACGGCCCTTCGGGCCTTTTCAGTTTTCTTGCCGTGCTGACCTCGCTCGGTCGCTCCCAATGAACAGCCGCCCGATACGGTGGGTCTTACGCTCGCGGCAACGCCCCGAGACGACTTCCTGACAAGCCGCCGAGCGCAGCGAGGCGGCGTGCTGACAAGCGAGGCGAAGCCGAGCGTGCTGACAAGGCGCGAAGCGCCGTGCTGACAAGCTGCCGAAGGCAGCGTGCTGACTAGCTTACGGTTATCAAGTTGCGTACCTCGCGCACGCCTTCCACGGCCTGCGCGATCTCGCCGGCTGCCAGCTTGGCGTCCTCGGATGGGGCCACGCCGCGTAGTTCGGCGACGCCGTCGTTTACCTCGACGTTTACGCGTGGCATCTCCGCGGTGCGCGGGTCTTCGCCGATGTTGGTGCGGATGCGCTGTTCGAGCTCGGCTTGCTCCTGACCGACGCCCTCGACGGGGCCATGCTGCTCGCCGATGAGGGGCCCGGCGGAGGGGTCGGAGTAGTCTCGCTCTGCACCGGTGCTGGTCTCCTGCCCGCCCGCGGTGCTGGTCGGGGTGCCGCTGCCCCAGGTCTCGCCCGGCCTGCCGGCCGGGCTACCCGCGTCTGGGGAGTGCTGGCCGGTCGTGCCCGAGGTATCGCCCTTTCTGGAGCGGGCGATGGCCGCGCCGATGGCGAGGCCGATAAGGGTGAAGATCGCGTACTTGAAGTAGCGGGACTTCCGGGACTGCTGGGCGCTCATCGCCCTGCGGATGAGCTTGGCCTCACCCTTGCCGGCCTTCCACGCGACCTTTCCGGCGGCCCTACCCGCCCTGGGAACCACCTTCGCTCCTACCCTGGCGCCCGCTCTGGCGCCCCTCATCTTCTTGCTCGCCATCGTTTACCTCCATCCTGGCGGAGTCTGTTTTCTCGAAACACCGAGATACCCCTAATGGTACATCAGGAAACAGCCACGGGGCGCCGCAGACCAACCGGGCGAGCAGCGCGTCGTTGGCCGGAGGACTATCCATCCCCATGCAGCCTCGGTAGAAGGGTGAGCCTCCTGTAGCGCATCCTCCGCTCGTTGAGCGGCTTCTCGAACTCGGCCTCGCGGGCGAACCTGAAATCTCCGGAGGCCGCAGCCTCGACGAGGGCCACGAGGTCCTCCCGCTCAGAAGACGTGAATCCGGACGTGTCTCGTTCCTTCTCCCGCTCGAAGAGCCTCACGCGCCGCGCGAAAGAGACGAAGATGCTGCAGGGTTCGGGGCAGGGGATCTCACCTTCCCCCCTTTCGATGTCTAGCGGCGTCTGGTCGTCAACGTCCCACAGGGTTCTCTTGAGGCACACCGCATCCTCGCAGCAGGCGCGGGCCGCGTCTTGTACGCCCCGGTCGGAGAGCCGCTGCGTGCGCTTGTAGATGCCGCTCTGCCGTGCGGCGTTCTGCCTGAAGCTCGTGAGAGAGAGCCTGCCCTCCCGGTGGAGATACCAGTGGACGACGCCAGCGGGATAGAGGTAGTCCATGGCGGTCGCAAGGGCGCGCACGTCCGCGACCCTGAGCTCCCAGCCGCGCCTGAGGTTCGGCGAGCTTTTCAGCGGCCTGTACTCGCCGTTCTCGGTGATCCTGGAGATCTCACGCGCGTCGCGCGGGTCTTCGCTCGACTCGAGCTCCGCAGCCTGCGCATCGTCCACGTGCCGTAGCACATAGCCCCCGGTCGAGGTCGCGCGCACCATCACCTGCCCGAAAATTCGGCCTTCCGGTGCGTCTTCGACCCACCGGGCGAAGGCTCTGCGCGAAGCCGCGGCGACGTTTTCGGGGCCAGGCCGTTCGGAGACGGCTTCAAACAACCTGCTTCTCCGCCATAGTCTCGCGGGCGCGGGCCGCCATAAGGTTGGCCATCGAGGGGTGCGTGCCAACGGGTGCGCCGTAGTGAATCGTCTTGTCATCGCGGATCGTGACTTCGCCGGTCAGGCCGAGGTCTTCCGGGATGGTTTCGCGGGTGTGCCAACCCTCTGCTATGAACAGGGGTATCAGGATGACGTTCTCGGCCTCTACGTTGTCTACCACGCTGCCTATCTCGGGCTCCTGGTCCAGGAACCCGACCTCGACGAGGTCGTAGATCCCACGCTCCCTGATGCGATCCGCGTTCAGGTAGATAACGCCCCCCGAGTTCTTATTCAAATCGGTGCCGTGGCCAAGCAAGACGAGTGCCGTGCGACCGGGTGTTTCCTTTCCGCGCATCAGGTCGTCTACGCGCTCGAGGATCACATCAGGCATCCCCTCGAAGGTGCCAAGAGGCCCCGCGTAATGGACCCTCTTGTCGCCCTTCCTAGTGATGGAGCCAGCGAGGCCCAGCTCCCTTGGGACAACCTGCTGGGTGAAGTATCCCTCGGAGATGAAGGCGGGGACGATGTACACCTCCTCGGACTCGACGGTGTCGAGCACGTGACGCATGGAGGGCTCTTCCTTCCAGAAACACTCAACGACCTCGTCGAACTCTCCGGTGACCCTGATCCTCTCCGCGTGCTCGTAGACGGGCAAACCCGAGTCCCCGTTGAGGTGCGAGCCGTGTCCCACGATGACGAGAGCCCTCATACGCCTCCTGTAAAGCCGCCAATGCAACCTGATTCTATCAATTGGAAGCGGGTAGCCTTTGGCTTGTGGCTAACCGCTAACTGCTAACCGCTCGCGAAGGGGGCGTTGCCCCTTCGCATCACCTTCCCCTGCCTACCCCCCTGGCCGGTGTGAGCCTGTGGCTCAGGGCGTCGTGACCGTACTCCAGGGCGACGAGGAAGGCTGCCGCCATTACCGGGTACTCGGTCGTGGTGGGAGAGAGCCGGGGCTCGGCGCGCAGGAGGCCGCCGAGGTTGGCCGTTCCTTCGAGGCCCCGTCTGGAGTGGACGCCGCCGGCTTTGAGGACCCCGTGGGCCATTCGGGAGACTTCTTCGGCTTCGTGGCGGCCCGCGCGGCCTGCCACGTCGAGGTCGGGGACCTCGGAGAGTACCTCGAGGTAGGCCTGTACGAGGGCGCCGCGAACGGAGTCGGCGCGGGAGAGGGCCGTGAGAAGCGCGGGCCGCGCGAGCTCGCGGGTGACCTCGAAGTCCCTGGCATACTCGCGGGCCAGGGCGTGGCGCCCCGCCGAGAAGCGCATGGCGTCACGCAGCGTGGCGTCCCTGCCCGCCCCGAGGGCGTAGGATAGCGCGCCCGCGAGGGCCTCCTCGCCGCCCAGCTCCATGGCGCGGGCGAAGGGTGAGATCTCCGCGTGTCCCAGGTTCGCGAGGACGCCGGCCGAGGGCTCGCCGCGCAGGGCACCGCGGGCCAGCGGGGCCAGGTAGCCCGCGCCCCTGGGATCGGCGAAGCCCGCCAGCGAGATCGAAGAGCGGGTGGCCTCCAGTACGGTCTCCCCCACCCCCCTCGTGTCCGCCCCTGCCAGGGCGTCGCCCACGGGCGCGACCGAAAGCACCCTCGCCTCGTGGGCGAAGCGGCCATCTAGGTAGCGGGAACCCGTCCCGGGGGTCGGCGCGCTGTAGACCAGGGTCATGGCCGTCACGGCGCAGGCTGCCACGACGCTCTCGGGCACGAACCGTGTGTTCGGACGCTCCATCCGGCCTAGAACGCCCCGTCTGGATCCGCGAGGACCGCGTCCGCCTTCTCTGCTACCTCTGCCGGCACGAGTACCTCCTGTGCGTAGCCGCCAAGTCCACCATTCTAACGCGGGGCGTCTAACGTTCCTTGCGGGCGGGTACTATACTCGTCGCGATGAACTACCAGGACTTGCTCGACTACCGTCGCTCCGTCGCCGCCATCTACGCGGGGGCGCGCGGCGAGAGGGCCGGGTCTTCCCCCGACCTCGCAGCCCGCAGTCGGCGGTTCCGCGCCGAGCGAGACGGTCTCTTCGCGCACCACCCGCAGTCTCCGCTCTCGGCCGCGGAGAAGGAGCGTTTCTCGGGGTTGGGCTACTTCGACTACGATCCGTCGCTCAGGTTCGCGCTATCCGTCGAGTACGATGTCGAACCAGGCGTGCTGGAGATCGCGTTGCAAGACGATGGTCCGTTGCGGCTGCGGCGATTCGGCAAGATCCGTTTCGTGATAGAAGGCGACGAGTTCACGCTGTCGTTGTTCTGGATCTCTGGCTACGGGGGCGGAATCTTGCTCCCTTTCAAGGACGCGACCGCCACGGGGGAGACCTACGGCGGTGGCCGGTATCTCCTCGATACCATAAAGCACGCGGACCTCGGGTCCGAGAACGGGCACCTGGTAGTTGATTTCAATTACGCGTACAACCCGTCGTGCGCGTACGATCCCCGCTGGCATTGCCCCCTGGCACCCGCCGAGAACATCCTGCCGGTAAGGATCGAGGCGGGCGAGAAGCGTTACGGTAAATAGGGAGCAGCGAGGAGGAGCTTGAACATTCGCGATGACATCTCTCTCGTTTCCGAGGACGCCTTCGAGACGGGCGTGCTCGAGGGCACCCTGGGTGCCGAGGAGGAGCTGTGGCTCGCGGACCCCGAGACCCTCAAGCTTGCCGGCGGGGCACAGGAGATACTCGATGCAGAGCCTCCCGAACTCTTCTCCGGGGAGCTCATAGACTGCGAGATCGAATCCAATACGGGCGTCCACGACGAGCCTTCTGGGGTCGCGGGCGACCTCGTCTTGCGCAGGCGCGTCCTGCTCGGGCACGCGGAGCGCCTGGGCCGGGTTCTCGGCACCAGTGGGACGAATCCCATAGGCGACTGGCGGGAACAGGAGATCATCGACAAGCCCCATTACCAGCGCTTGAAGAGGAAGCTGGGGTGGTTGATCCGGCGCAACAACACGTTCTCTTTGCACGTGCACTACGCCATAAACGGCAGGGAGAAGGCGGTCTACCTCTTCAACCGCCTGCGCGAGTACGTGCCGCACATGCTCGCACTATCTGTCAACTCCCCGTTCTGGCAGGGCGAGTACACGGACATGCACTCCGCCCGCGTCCTTATGTTCTCCCGTGCTTACCACAGGGCCGGCCTCCCCAGTCCCCTGAGCTCCTGGGACGAATACGTGGAGTACGTCAACACCCTCAAACGTGCAGGCCTCATCGACACCCTCGGTGAGATCTGGTGGGACGTCAGGCTGCACCCCGGCCTAAGCACCGTAGAGATAAGGGCCTTCGACGCCCAGACCTCCCCGGCCCGCACTGAAGCCCTCGTGACCCTCGCCGCCGCCCTCTGCGACATGCTGGCCGCCGAACACGAATCCGGCGACCTCATGCCTATATTCGCGAACCGCGACATCGAGGAAAACAAGTGGAGCGCCCAGCGCTACGGCCTCGACGGCATCTTCCTGGACCACGAGACCAGACAGCCGGTAGAGACCGCAACGGCCATAGAAACCCTGGTAACACGCCTGTCCAGAACGACCAGAAGGGACCTCTCGCCCCTCCTGAGAACCCTGGACGAACCCACGGAATCAGTTCGCCAGCTGGAAGTGTGGAACGAGACCGGCTCCACCATCGAAGTGGCGAAGGACCTGGTGAACAGAACATCAGCAATTCAGCATTTCAGCTAGTCAGCAATTCAGCGTTTCGTACCGAACTTTCCGTCGCTTCCGATAACGTTCCCGGAGGCCGTGGATTCCCGCTTACTTAAGGGAATTACGGTACACTCGCACGATACGATGGTGGACAGACAGACTCCGCCTCGGCACCCTGATCTTGCTGAAATGCTGAATTGCTGACTAGCTGACTAGCTGCATTGCTATTTCCCCAACACTCGTCGCTTCGCCACGTCTACGGCGATCTTGCGGACCTTCTTGTTCTGCAGGGCCTTGATGGCGACCTTGCGGGCCGTCTTGCTCTTGAGCAACTT
>JBKPSF010000117.1:0-1336 GCA_046734875.1 Actinomycetota bacterium
GGCGGGAAAGCGTCCGTGTTTACAGGACCCCCGGGCCGGCAGCTGGGGTCCATAGTAGCGGCTACCGAAAGACGAACCCAAGGAGGGCGAGATGAGCGATTTTCCTGGGAAGATACTGTTGGCCACCGACGGCTCCGAGGATGCGATGCTCGCGGCCCGGGCCGCCATCTCGCTGGCCGACGACACCGGTGCCGAGCTTCACGTCGTCCACGTCGGTCCGGCGCACGTCTACCCGCCCCGCGCCTCCGGTCCCGCCCTGCCCATGGGGACCGACGAGGAGATAAGGCAAGAGGCCCAGGGGGTCCTCGACTGGCAGGTGGATGAGATAAAGAAGGCCGGGGGAGAGGTTGCGAAAGCGCACCTGCGGGTCGGCAAACCGGACGAGGAGATCCTGCGCCTCAGCGAGGAGATAGTTGCCGGGCTCATAGTCATCGGTAACCAAGGGCTCGGCGGCAGGTTCAGTCGCATGAGACGCTTTCTCATGGGCAGTGTTTCAGAGAGGGTTGCGCGTTACGCACGCTGCTCGGTGATGGTGATACGCAAAGACCTCTATGATCGTCCCTCAGCTTGATCTGTACGTACGGCCTACCCCTCCTCTCCTTGCCCTTATTCACCGCATTGCGTAGAAGGCGTTCTCGAAAGTTAGCGCTCCGCTGTAGACTGATCCTATGTGCGTAGGAAGCCGACAGATGGCAACATGTGCATGAGTGCCGTTGTACGGTCCTCTGGTGAACACAGAACGAGAAGGAGGTCTGGCATGGATGATGCGCGCGAAAGGACCCACGTCCTCCTCATGCCACGCGACCTGATCCACCGCGAGGTCCTCGATCCCAACGACCAGAACATAGGTTTCGTCAGGGACCTGCTCATAGACGAGGTCGACTGGAAGGTGCGCTTCCTGCATGTCACGCAGGGCGGGTTTCTGGGCCTCGACGAACGCCACTGCTTGATTCCCATCGAGGCCGTGAGCTACGTGGGCGGAGGCTTCGTAAAGACCGAGCTGAGCAAGGAGCAGGTACACGGGAGCCCGGAGCTAGACCCGAATATCCGATTGCACCCAGAACTACGCAGCAAAATTTACGAATACTACGGCTACCCGACCCCCCGATAGGAGCGGGACTCCCGAACACGCCTGCAGCTAGACTCTTATTCACCCAACATCGTAGAAGGGTATTCTGCGAACTTCGCCGCAGAAGATGCCCGTGAAGCCGTGTAGGCTGAGATCGCCTTTCGAGGTTCGAGATGGATCCTCACGACCCGACGCTCTTTTTGGGAGAAGGTGATCATGTACTTGGTACTCTGGCGTTTCCGGCCGGTGGTGGGGCGGGAGGACGAG
>JBKPSF010000118.1:0-4346 GCA_046734875.1 Actinomycetota bacterium
GGCGCTGACGCCCTCGAGCAGCGCCCCGAAGATCCTGGGCCTCGCGGCCTCGAAGTCGGCCCAGAACGCGGCCTCCTCCCTACGCTCCTCCTCGGGTATGGAGGGCAGGGAGACCAGAAGCGAGCGCTCCTGCAGGTCGCCACTATTCTCCAAATCGGAAGCCATGGCCAGCCGAAGGTCGGTTATCCGTACGGAGGCTTGAGCAGGTGCTCCTATCTGCTCGCGCAAGGCCTCGTCGTGAAGCTCCGTTGCTATCCGTTCCTGGAACTCCTCCCTGCCCAGGACGGCCAACAAGACACCGCGCATGTAGCCGCGGTCTAGCGGAGCGAGGCTCTAGTCTACCTTCTTGTCTCCTTGTGTTTTTCCTACGGACATCTGGGAGTAGGCGTCTCCGCTCCTTCGGGACCTCTTCGACTTCTCAAACCAGAGGGCCGGAACCACATTATCTTGAGGTTCGTGGTGCAGAATCCGAACGCCGAACGAGGGCAGCGGGAGTCCACCAATCTGCTCGGACCGCCCGAACAGCAGCTCGTACGCCACCGGATACCTCGCCTGGAACTCGGTCTCGTGACCCAGCAGGTCCCGCAGATAGCGCAAGCGGGTGTCGGCGTCCGTAGGCACCTTGCGCTTGAAGTAAGGGAAGCGTCGGTAAAAATCTCCCGTCCTTTTCAACTCCTTCACTTCATCGACAAGGAGCCCCATCAGTTCTTTCACGGAGGAGCGCTGGAGAGAGGTGGCAGACTCGGTCTCGAGCTCGAGCCACTCGGAAACCCGCGGCCGATCCTTGTAGATCTGGGACTTGTAGATCGCTTCTGCCTTGGAGATCGACTTGGCTACATCAAGCCACTTCTGAGCTTTGTCCAAAGGCAGGTCGAGTAAAGTGGCTAGCTCTTGCACTGACAGATCCGGCAACTTTGTCAAGGTGTCTTGCTAGTCCCCACGAGCAGTATGGCTGCTTTCCTTACATGATCTTAATTGTACCTTGGGGCATTCCAGCAACACCAACGTTCTGCACTGCCATTTACTGCAGCCGTACTGCAACCGGGTTGGTACGGGACGGTACGCAGTGGGATGGGCGACGCTACCGCGCCCGAGTATTCGGCTTCGATAAGTCACGTACCGATACGTGATGGTACGCACCAGGAGAGCCGCAAGCGAACTGATAAGGAAGAGGTCCCTGGTTCGAGTCCAGGCAGGCCCACATCGAAAAAATGCCGTTTTGCAGGTAAAAAAGACGGCGCGAATAAAGGCCCCGTATATGCTCCGGAGCCTTTGTGCAGCAACCGTGCAGCAACGCGCCGCCGGCCAGGGCCACCCACGGCCACCCACGATCTCTCCCAGTAGACCATGCGGCCCAGGACGAGGGCGACGAGCGCGAGGAACGGGAGCGCGCAATAACCGGCGAGATGGGCCAGATCCGCCTGCGCCCGCTCGTCCTCCACGAGCGGCGGCAGCCCCAGGAACCACGGGTGTCCGGCTACTCGTCCGATACCCCTTTCCGGATCTGGTGTCTTGGGGTGAAGAAGGAGCGGTAGGAGAGCGTGCCGACCAGGATGGCGGCCATGGAGACGCTCCCCAAGAGCATGTAGAGGACGACGATCTGGAGCCGCACGGCCTCCAAAGGGTCCGCGCCGGCGATGATCATGCCGACCATCGCGCCGGGCAGGAAGATGATCCCCGTGGTCTTCGTGGCGTCTAAGAGCGGTATGAGGGCGCGCTGGAGGGCCGTCTTGAGGATGGGGGACACGGCCTGGCGGCTCGTGGCCCCGAGTGCGAGTGCGGCCTCGAGCTTGGACCGTTGCTCTCTGACGTCGTCGCGGATACGGGTTAGCGTCAGGCTGGCGGCGTTCATGGAGTTGCCGATCACCATGCCCCCGAGCGGGATCAGGTAGCGCGCCGTCGCCGGTATCACCCCAAGCGCGAGCAGCAAACCGAGCGTCGCCACCGCCGCTACCCCCACAGCGAGTGCAACCACCCCGAAAGCCCGCGGGACATTCCCGGCCCGGCGCGCCGAAGTCCAGGCGGCGAAGAGAACCATCCCCGCGAGCAAGAGCGCGACCGCCCCTACGCTCTCGAGCCCGAAGATGAAGTCTATGACGTAGCCTATCGCGGCGAGCTGCACGAACGAGCGAACCACGGCAACGCCGATCTCCTTCTCCAAATCGAGCCTCTCGTAGAGGCTCAGCGCAACAGCGACGGCAACGAGCCCGAGCGTCAACAGCGCCGAACCGACCGTCTGCAGCCCCTCCATCCTAGTGCCTCCCTGCGATCAGTCGCCGTGCCCGCTCTCCCGCCTCCGAGAAGAAGTCCTCCCTCTCCCACTCTCCCACGCTTTTCCCCTCTGCCAGCAAGACGACCCGATCAGCGACCCGCCCGACCTGGGAGAGGTCGTGGCTCACGATGATCATCGTGAGCCCGAGGCGGGCGTTCAGGTCGCGAACGAGGTCCTCGATCTTGCGCCTGGCCGCCTCGTCGAGGGCGCTCGTGGGCTCGTCCAGGAGCAGCGCCTCGGGCTCTAGGGCTAGTGCCCGCGCCACCGAGACGCGCTGCTGCTGCCCGACTGAGAGCGTCTCTGGGGCACGCCCGGACATCGAAGGGTCGAGTCCCACCAGTTCGAGTAGCCGACCGGGGTCCGGGCTCCTACCAGCGAGGCGCGCCCCGTACAGGAGTGCCTCCTCCACGGAGGTCCCGAAGAGGGCGGGTATCTGGAAGACCATCCCGACCCTTCGGCGCAGCTCCAGCGTGTTGAGGGAGCTCGTCGGATCGCCATCAAGGTAGACCTCTCCCGAGGACGGTTCTATGAGACGGTTGATCGCGCGCAGCAGGGTACTCTTCCCCGCACCCGAAGGCCCCACGACGGCCGTGACTCCCCCGTCCGGCATGCTCGCGTTGACGCCGGCCAGGATCTCGGTGCCGCCCACCCCGTAGCGGAGACCGCGGACCTCTATCTTGGGCCGGTCCAAGCTAGAGAGCCACCCGCTGCAGGTAGGCGTAGAGACCCTCATACAAGACGTCGGTGTGTCCTATGAGAGCGTGATCGTCCGGCAGGGAGAGCTGCATGCCGCGCACGATGGTGTCCAGGCCCTCGGACTCGGGCCTCCCGTACTTCTCGTCCATGAGGTCGGCGTCGTGGACGATCTCGGCTATTTCGCGCAGCACGGCATCGTCCGCGAGGTTGTACTCTTTGAGGAAGGTCTCGAAGGAGCAGTCCTCCCCGCGGTGGGAGAGCCTGGCCCCCACCACGTCGAAGAGCTCCGCCCCCTCCGGGGCCTCCGCGGGATCGCCGAAGAAGGCGAAGGAGGCATCTGGGTCCAAGTAGCGCTGGATCAGCCAGATGCATGCGGTGCGGTCCACGTGGCAGTCCTGACGTGTGGCCCACAGCATCAAGGCTTGCCCTCGACGCCTAGTATCCCGGCCGATCCTTCACTGGCCCTTGCGGCTTCGCGGGCGGCCTTGAGCGCCTCCGCCGCCTCGAGGCGCAGGGGGGAGCGGAAGTAGTCGCGGCGGCGCTCCGCCCTGAACTCGCGCTCCAGCTTGCGGAGTTGTTCCAACACGCCACCGTCACCCATCTGGGCCTTGCGTCGCAGGCGCTCCGCCCCTGAGATGATGGCCCGGTAGGCCTCCTCCCGGGAGTGACGGAAGTCCTCCACCAACTCGGCTTCCTCGGCCACGGTCCCTGGCCTTCCCTCCCACAGGGTCGCCTCGCCCCCGGCCTCCTGCACCCTCAGCTGCAGCCACTCCAGCTGCTCGCGGGTGACGGCGTCCTCCGGGAGCGCCGCAACCCCGTCCTGGAGGTAGAGGGCGCCGAGGTCCCTAAGCTTGCGCCACACCGCCACGCGGTGGCGCGAGGGCTCCCTCGGGAGACGGTAGATCAGTAGCACCCAGCGCGGTCTCTCCACGGCCTCAGCTTAACCCATTGAACGATACGGACCGATGCGTGCTACGCACGGGCACGCCGAAGGTTCTTCCAGGCTTCCAGCCCGCCCTCCAAGGAGTACGCCTCGTAACCTCGCCGCCGCAGCTGCTCGGCGGCCGCCGCACCGGAGTGCCCGCGGTTGCAGAAGGTGACGACTCGTGCGCCCTCGGGGAGCCCCAGCCCCTCCATGGCCCGCTCGTCTCCGGCCTTCAGGGCGTCGTAGAAGTCGAATTTCACGCTCCCGGGAATCGAGCCCTCCGCGTGCTCTTCCCGCTTGTGGACGTCCACGACCGTGACTCGCTCGCCGCGCTCGAGCATGTCCCTCAAGGTACTCGCGTCGATGTTCTGTTTGTTCTGTTGCGTCTCTATCGCGCTCCCCTTTCTCTGGCTACGCCTAAAGCAGCAGCGTCCACGCCATCCCCAGGAGCGC
>JBKPSF010000119.1:0-3885 GCA_046734875.1 Actinomycetota bacterium
GGGGGTCGCATCGGCAGTTGGGCGCGTTCGCCCACCGCGTAGGAGAGGAGGCCCCTTATCCCTTCCGCCCCTCCGGCCACGGGGCTCGCGACCTTCCCGTCTGGGGCGATGAGCACGGCGCTCGGGGTGCCCCCGACCTCGTAAGACTCGGAGACCTCCCAGTCCTTCTGCAGCAGCACGTTCTTAAGGCCATGCTCTTGGGCCTTGGTCTCGTTCTCCTCCATCTCGCCCCTGCTTATGAGCGCAAGGGTAAGCTTGTGGGCGTGCTCCTCTTGCCAGCTTCCCACCTCCGGCAGCATAGCGTTGCAGGGTCCGCAGTTCGGGTCCGTAAACAGCGCCATCACCGGCTTGCCCGAAGAGCGCAGGGCTTCGAGGGTGAGGGTCTCGCCGTGGAGCCCAGAGAGGTTGAAATCTGGTGCCTCTGAGCCTACCGGTAGCCCCTCCGCCTGGGGGACGGGGGTGCCGTTTGCCGACGGAGCTACGACGCTACCGCCCGTGCCAAGGCTCGCCTCCACGGCCTCCAGGCGCACCAAGAGCCTTCCGTTCTGCCGCAGGAGGTGCACCAGGAACCACCACTGCCCGGCCAAGAGGGAGAGCACGAGGACCCCGACCAGGAAGCCCACAAGCTGGGCAGTCGATAGGGCTCCGAGCCAGGAGAGAGCGCCGGGCCCGGCACCGCCGCCTTCGTAGCCCGCCCAAAGGATGAAGCCTGCCACGGCCGCAAGTACACCGTTGCGGGCTAGGGTCTTCCACCCTGCCGGGGCGGAGTGCAGCTGCCCGAAGCAGTGGCACTCGGGTTTGCGACCCCGAGCCAGGTTGTAGGTGATGCCCACGACGAATACCGAGAGGAGCGCCAACGCCCCCAGGGCACCCCACCAGGCCGTGGCTGCCGGCAAGAGGGTCGCGGCGACGGTAAGCTCTGCCAGGGGAAGCACCAGCCCGAGGGGGGCGGCTATGGCCGATGGTACCCCGAAGTCGACGATGGCTTGCCGGGAGCCCTCGCGGTCTGAGAGCTTTGCCGTCCCGGCCACGGCGAAGACCAGGGCCAGCAGCAGCCGTCCTAGGAGTAGGGCGATATTCACCGAGAACCTCCTTTGAGTTTATAGATCGCCTCGCGCGAAGCTCGCGCAAGGCAAGGGTTCGCTGGTGGCGTACTGTGCTGCGACCTTCCGCGGGGCCCGACCTCAATCAAGACGGTTCCCCTCGATGCTTCTCAACGCCCCGAGGTTTTCTCACAAGATGTTCGGTTTCCTGTTAAGTCGGTGGTTAGCAGGGCGGTTCACAAATAAGGAAGAACGCGTCGGGAGCCGGCGCGATGTCGACGCAGATCGTATACCCCGGGAAGTCTGCGGTGGGGCACTGGTCGCAACTACTCACACTGGGAACCTCTCCACTGACGAAGCCGGTGCAGACGTTACCACTACCGTCACCGGAGCGTTCACAGGCACAACCTTCCGGGCAGGGAGGATCACATTGTGGGTCGCAGAATGGCAGTGACCCCGGCACACCTTGCGTGCACTTCTCTCCCTCTGGGCAGGGCGGATTACATATTGGTTCGCCTCCGGAGCACATACCCTTCACGCACTCCTGCCCCTCCTCACAGCGGTTGAAGCATTCGCCACAGTGATTCTCGTTCGTCTTGAGGTTTACGCACCTGTCCTTGCAGCGGGTCTGGCCTTCCGGGCAGCCGCATACCTTGTCGTCCCCCCGCCTTACGCAGTTCCTCGAGCAGCACTGGGAATCCCTGCGGCATTCCCTTCCCAAGCGCCTGCAATCGTTGGCCCAGGCCACCCCTGGAACGGAGGCCAATGCTGCTCCTAGGAGGGCGCCGCCCATCCACCTTATGGCCTTGCCCCTGGAGACGGTGCCGCTGGCGAGCCCCTTGGCAAGCTCGTCTAAGGAGTGTTCTACTCCTCCTTGTGGGAGGCCTTGGTCTGATCGGTCGCTACTAGTGTGGTCTTCTTTTGGCATCGCGTGCCTCCTTCCCATCGGAGGGCGGAGCTCTCTTCTTGCCCCACCACGCTCTTCGGCGACCCGGCTACCTCCTAGAGAGCTAGCTCTCCAGGAGACCCATGGGCTTTGCGTCCCCGCCTCACGACGGGTTTGCCCTTCTCGCTAGCGCACACACAAGGATGCGCTGTCCTGCAAGCACTATTCCAATGCTTGCATTGAATGCACCCTACACCGAATCCCAGCCCCACGCAACACCTCTTGGAGGCTCTTTGTGGATATGGACGATGCCCTGTGTTGCATTTGACGGAGAAGCGTGAGGTGCCAGAGCACCCTTACGGGGTAGTGGACCGGAGCTATGCGCGAACTTCGGAGAATGCCCATTCCACACACTCCGGTGAATGTCTGACCACAACACATACCCGCCTCTCGGTCTACGTATTGTGGAGGTAGGCTGAAGACACATCTTGTGTGTGAGGCTTCCTCAAAGACTCGGAGAACCTACCCCGCTAGGAATTCCGGCACTGCCTCGGGCGACAGTGGCCTAGAGAAGTAGAAGCCCTGACCCATGTCGCAGCCCATCTCCGCAAGCAATGTTGCCTGCGCCCACTCCTCGATCCCCTCCGCCACCACCTTCATCCCCAGTGTGTGTGCAAGGTCTATGACCATGCGCACGATGGCCGTGTCCTCCTCGGCTTCGCCTATGCCCCTCACGAATGAGCGATCTATCTTCAGGATGTCGGCGGACAGGCGCTTGAGGTAGGAGAGTGAGGAGTAGCCTACCCCGAAGTCGTCGATGGCAATCCCCACCCCAAGTTCCTTCAGGCGATCCAGCGTGGCGATCCTTTCCTCCAGGATACGGATGTAGGCAGTCTCGGTGACGTCCAGGCTAAGGCGGCGTGGGTCGAGGCCCGTCTTTCTCAACACCTCTGCGCCAAGGCGGGCGAGGTCTGAGCGCTCAAGCTGCACCGCCGAGAGGTTCACGGAGACCACCAGCGGTGGTGTTAGGGGGCGCTGCACTGGCCAGAGCAGCGCCTGCCAGCAGGCCTCTTCGAGCACCCTTTTTCCCGCGGGGATGGCCAGCCCGCTCTCTTCAAAGACCGCCATGAACTCGGAAGCTTCTAGCAGACCCTGCTCGGGGTGCTCCCACCTCAGCAGCGCCTCCATACCCCACGTCTCGCCCGTCTCCAGATCCACGATCGGCTGGTAGTGGACAACGAACTCCTGGGCCTCAACGCCGCGCCTCAGGTCGTTCTCTAATTCCAATCGTCTCACAGCCCGCTCGTACATGGCCGGGTCGAAGACCCTGTAGTCGGCGTGCTCACTCTTGGCCCGGTACATGGCGGTGTCTGCGTCCCTGAGAAGATCTAGCGGGCTCTTGGTGCGGGCGTTGCCTTGGGCGATGCCGATGCTGAAGGAGGCGAACAGGCTCTTGCCATCCATCATAAACGGCCTCTTGAGCTCGCTCGTGATCCGCTCTGCCACCCGCACGGCTTCGCCAGGGTCTTCCACATCCTCCAAGAGCACGACGAACTCGTCACCCCCGAAGCGTGCCAGGGTGTCCTCCGGGCGCAAACATCTGCGTAGGCGCTCCGCGAGGAGTACCAGTAAATAATCTCCTGCATCGTGGCCCAACGAGTCGTTTACGACCTTGAAGCCATCAAGATCCATGAAGAGAACCACCGCCTGACAATCTCCCCTACGCCGGGTGCGGTCTAGGGCGTGAGACAGTCGGTTCACTAAGAGGTGGCGGTTGGGCAAACCGGTCAAGGCGTCGTGGAACGCCCGATGCTTCAAGCGTTCCTCCAGAACCTTGCGCTCGGTGATGTCCTGGATCTGGGAGACGAAGTAGAGGGGCTCGTCCTCCTCGTCGTGCACGAGCGAGACGCTCAGGAGCGCCCACACCACGTGGCCCTCCTTGTGGAAGTAGCGCTT
>JBKPSF010000120.1:0-2413 GCA_046734875.1 Actinomycetota bacterium
TGCTTGCGCCTCGTGGTTGCCGAGAAGATCATGCTCGAATAACCAGGGTATGCTTGGATGTACACAACCCGCCGCGGCGAGAATCGTGGTGAGAAGAGACACCATCATCAAACTGGCAGCTTGCTCCGGGGCGATCGGGCCCGTCCTGTTCGGGGGCATCCTGCTCGCGCTGAGCGTCCTCGAGTACGATTTCATGCTCCGGATCGGATGGCGACCCGTGTCGAACCCGTCGGGCGCCTGGCCCAGCGGGCTCGCCCTTGGCCCCTACGGTGCCGCGCAGATGGCCAACTTCGTGGTCTCGGGTCTACTGCTCGCATTGTTCGCGCTCGGCCTTCATTTCGAAGTGGCAAAAAGGCGCGGCTCAACGTCGTCCGGTCCCGCCCTACTCTTCGTTGCGGGGGTTGCGATGGCGCTCATGGGCTTCCGGACCGATCCGATCCAGAGGGTGGGGCCCCGCAGTCTACGCGGCCTGATCCACGACTCGGCCTTCGTGATCTTCGTCCTCGCCTTTCTCGCCGCCCTGTTCTTCCTGTGGTGGAGCTTGAGGAAAGATGCTCGCTGGCAGCGTCACGCCCGCTACACCCTGGCTACGGGAATATCAGCCGTGCTCTTGCTGTTGCTGCCGGGCGTGGCCTACTATCTGTTCCTCGTCGCGCTGCTCGCCTGGATCGAGGTCACCGCGATCCGCCTGTCGCGACCACCTTAGCCGGGCGAGGTGGGAGTCTGCATCGCCACCGCCGGGCGGCACAAACACAAGCGTTGCTCTCAAAGCCCCTCCCTGTGGAGGAATATCACGTCAATGTGCCTGATGATAACCTGACCGCATCCCGGCTCCCGAACAGGCCGTCCCGTTCATGCGGGCTCGGCACGGCGCGCGAAAAAGCCCCGAACTAGCCCATTTGCACGATGCGCTCGTTTCGGCTCTGTAAGATGATGCACCCGTTGCGTGAATGCGGACAGCGGGAAAGGAAGCGGTGTCGGAACAAAACAAGGCTCTGGCCCGTCGCTTCCTGGAGGCACAGGCGCGGGGTGATATGGAGACGCTTGACGAGCTGATGGCCCCGGACTTTGTCGATCGCAGCCTCCTGCCCGGTCAGAAGTCGGGCCGCGAGGACTACAAGCGGTCGCTCTCCGACATGCTCTCCGTGTTCTCCAACACCGGCTTCACCGTCGAGGCCCAGATCGCCGAGGGTGACATGGTGGTGAGCAGGTTCACAGGAACAAGCGTTCACCAGGGCAAGTACTTGGGGGCCGATCCAACCGGCCAGGAGACGAGCTATTCGGGCATCCACATCCACCGCATAGCCGGCGGCAAGATCTTGGAGGAGTGGAGCGAATCGGACAACCTGGAGGTTGTGCAACCCGCCCTCGAGCAGGAAATGCGCAGGCGTAAGCGCATGGAGCAGGAGAAGATGGCGGCCCTGGGCAAGCTCTCGGCCGGACTTGCCCACGAGTTGAACAACCCGGCCGCCGCGGCGCGACGCGCGGCAGGGAGATTGCGCGAGGTGACGCTCGAGGCGCAACTACTCGCCCTCGAGCACGTCGGAAACCTCTCTCCTCAACAACGAGACGCACTTGTCAGGATGCTGAGTGAGCTTACCGTAGGCGGCACCGACGCCCTCGATCCGCTCTACCAGAGCGACCGGGAGGAAGAGATCGCCGGCTGGTTAGAGGTGAGGGGATTCGCCGAAGCCTGGCATCTTGCGCCGATCCTTGGCGCTGCCGGCCTGCATACCGGGCGCCTGGAGAAGTTGAACACCGAGTTTGGCGACGGCGGGTCTCTCGGGGGGGTGCTGGAGTGGCTCGCGGCCGCGTTGGAGTCGGCCGAGCTTGGCGACGAGGTCGGGCGGAGCGTTGCAAGGATCTCGGATCTGGTTGGGGCCATGAGAGTCTACACGTCGACAGACCGGGCCGCGTACGCCGCGGTCGACGTGCGAGAAGGCCTGGAAGACACGCTCACTATCCTCACCCACAAACTGAAGGGGGCGGGGGTAGAGAGGGAGTACGACGAAAACTTGCCGAAGATATGGGCCAATGCTGGCGAACTCAACCAGGTGTGGACCAACCTGATAGATAACGCGGCGGACGCCCTAAAGGGTCAGGGGCGGATCGTAGTGGGAGCGTTTCGAGACGGAGACGGTGTGCGCGTACAGATCTTCGACGACGGCCCCGGCATACCGCCCGAGACCCAGGATCGCATCTTCGACCCTTTTTTTACGACCAAGGAGGTCGGAGAAGGAACTGGTCTCGGATTGGATATCGTCCGCCGCGTCGTGGCCAGCCACGGCGGTGTTGTCCCCGTAGACTCGCGGCCGGGCCAGACCCGATTTACGATTTACTTGCCGCAGGAACCCGCGCAACATGATAGGGGCGCTCATCGCTCGTAGAGGTCCGCGAGAGCCTAGTTGGGATC
>JBKPSF010000121.1:0-11328 GCA_046734875.1 Actinomycetota bacterium
CCACGACATCGCTTATGCTGGTCACCTGGCAGGCGGGCATGCTCCCGGGCATGCACCGGGTCATCGTCCTAGCTACCGAGGAGATCCAGGCGGTCCACCAGGGGTTGGTCTCCAAGGGCATCGAGTTCGAGTTGCCGCCCACGCAGACGCCCAGGGGGACGCAGGCGATGTTCCGCGATCCCTTCGGCAATCCCTTGATGCTCTGGGAGCACACGGTGGCGCGGGTCTGGAACGTGCCGGCTGAGGGGCCGGTCTTCAGGCTGGTGGAAGGGAGTAAGGGAGTGAGAATTTCATGAGGCCAGAAGAAGCGCAGATCGGCAAGCGGGTGAGGGTCAGGGACGACCATCGCAAGACGGACTTTCGGGGCTTAGAAGGGACGATAGCCAAGAGGTGGGGCGACCCAGACTACCCGGCCCTCGACGTCTTGCTCAACGAGGGCTATTGGCAGCTGTTCTGGTACCACGAGCTGGAGGAAGCCGACGAGGACCATGGTGGTGCACGACGCCGAAACGGAGTCACGGCGGGACCGTAGACGCGGGGTCTGTCCCTCGCACCAGTCCTTCCTGATAACAATCCTCACCCGAGGTTAGGCGAATAGGAACGAGAGGAGGGGCCGGGGAGTTATGCCCCGGCCCTTCCTTTGTGGTTTCGCGACCTCAGTCCTCGGTGTGCTCGTGGTGGCCACCGTGGTACCGGTGCACGACCGCGTGGCCCCTGCCCCTGGATATGAGGTAGCGGTCTACCGGGAAGGCCGCCGCTCCGGCGATGAGCAGCGCAAAGGCGAGGCTGCCCCAGAACAGCAGGCTCGTCGGCCCAGCCTCCATCGCCCCGGGGACCAAAACCATCACGAGGTTGTCCACTATCTCCATGACCGTGATCGAGAGCGTGTCCGAGGCGAAGGCCAGCGGTAGAACCGCCGCCAGGGCGCCCCCCGACCTCACCAGCGGAAGCATGGTGAGCGAGTAGCCGAAGAAGAACGCCAGGGCGACCGACACCACCACGGTGGCGGCGTTGCCCCAGCCGAGGGCCGTCCCGATCGCGATGCCAAGAACCGCAAAGTCGGCGCCACCGGCCTCCGAAGTTGGGCGAATAAGCGACGTCGCTGGTTCCGGGCGCCCCGGACTGCTATCCTTAACACAACGTATCAACGGACGTTGGAGTGTGCGCATGGCCGAAGACCGCTGCGACCTGATCTGCATAGACGCCCCGCGCGCCGAGAGCATACGCCAGAGGCTGCTGGGCGAGGGGGAGGCCCTGGTGGCCTCCGAGCGCGCCAAGGCCCTCTCCGATCCCACCCGGTTGACGCTTGCCGCCGCTTTGCGAGACGGCGAGGAGCTGTGCGTGTGCGACCTCTCCTGGATCGTAGGACGCTCGCAGAACCTCGTCTCGCACCACCTCGGGACGCTGCGCTCGCGCGGCCTCGTCCGATTCCGGAGGGACGGGAAGCTGGTCATGTACTCGCTCACGGAGGAGGGCGAGATCCTGCTGACGGCCGTGCTGGGCAAGCCCTTGGCGGCGCCCCTGGCAGATGAGATGGCAGCATCTTGAGCCGCCCGAAGAAGATGCTGCCGGTGCTGGGTCAGGCGCCCTGGGAGCCGGAGGTGAAGCGGCCGGAAACGGCGGCCGACGGCTGCACCGACGACTGCTGCCGGGGACCCGAGCCTGTGAAGGCGCCCGCGACCACCCCGAGGACGCGGGAGGCGAACCCGGAGGCGCCGGAGGGGAGGCCGACGAAGGTAGGCGCGGCGTCCGGCGTCCTGGAGAGGACCATCGTGCGCGTCGAGGGGATGGATTGCGCGAGCTGCGCCGCGACCGTGGAGAGGAGCGTGGGCAGGCTCCCGGGCGTCCGCTCGGCGACCGTCAACTTCTCCGCCGGCAGGCTCGACGCCAAGCACGAGCCGGGCCTGGCGCCGGAGGAGATCGAAGGCGCGGTGAGGGCCGCCGGCTACGGGGTGGCCAAGACGGAAGAGGCCGAGAGACCACCATTCTGGCGCATCCCGAGGGCCATGTCCGTCTTCGCGTCAGCCCTCTTGTTCGCCCTCGGGTTGGCGCTTACCCTGGCCGGGGCGCCCGAGATCACGCGGGCTGGGGCGTACCTCGCCGCCATCGCTTTGGGTGGGGTTCCGATCTTCCGGGCGGCGGTCGCCGGCTTGAAGGCCCGACACCTGGACATGAACGTCCTGATGAGCGCGGCCACGATCGGGGCGGTGGGGATCGGGCAGTGGGCCGAGGCCGCCTCGGTCGTGGTCCTCTTCGCTGCCGGCAACGCCCTGCAGGTCTACGCTATAGACCGCACGCGCGGGGCCGTGAGGGCTCTCGCCAGGCTCACTCCTGACGAGGTGCTCGTCAGGAGGGGCGACTCGGAGGTCGTCGTCCGGGCGGAGGACGTCGATGTCGGCGAGACGGTGGTCGTCAAACCGGGTGAGCGGCTAGCGCTGGACGGCAGGGTCCTCGAGGGCTCCTCGGCGGTGAACGAGGCCCCGGTCACGGGCGAGAGCGTGCCCGTCGAGAAGGTGGCGGGCGACACGGTCTACTCCGGCTCCCTGAACGGCCAGGGAGGGCTGCTCGTCGAGGCGAGTAGGCGGGCTGGGGACTCGACGCTGCAGAGGGTGGCGCGCCTCGTCGAGGAGGCGCAGGCGTCGAAGGCCCCCTCCGAGCAGTTCGTGGACCGCTTCTCGCGCGTCTACACCCCGATCGTGGTGGCAGCGGCCCTCGTGCTCGCGGTCGTGCCCCCCATTCTCGGAGCGGGCTTCGGGGAGTGGTTCTACAGGGCGCTGGCGCTGCTCATCATCGCCTGCCCGTGCGCCCTGGTGATCTCCACGCCCGTCACGGTCGTCTCCGGCATCGGGGCGGCCTCCAGGCGCGGCATCCTCGTCAAGGGCGGCACGGCGCTCGAAGCAGCGGGGAGGCTCAAGGCCCTTGCCTTCGACAAGACCGGGACCCTGACCGAGGGCCGCCCTGTCCTCTCGCGCGTCGTGGCGCTAGACGGTAGCGGCGAGACGGAGGCGCTCGTTCTAGCGGCGGCGCTGGAGCGGCGCTCGGAGCACCCCCTGGCATACGCCATCCTCTCCGCCGGAGCCGAGCGGGCCGCGGAAGGCGCCGGCCTGCCGCCGGTCGCAAGCTTCCGTTCGGTGGCCGGCAGGGGCGCCGAGGGCGAGGTCGACGGCAAGAGATGCATGATTGGGAGCCCCAGGCTCTTCGCCGAGAGGGGGATCGAACTAGGAGACGAAGCGAGCGATGCTCTGGCCGAGGTCGAGCGAGCGGGCGAGACGCCCGTGATCCTCGGGCGCGAGGGAGAGGTCCTGGCCATCTTCGGGATCGCCGACGCGGTGCGCCCCGAAGCGAAGGCGACCCTGGACGCGCTACGCCGAGCCGGAGTGCAGGAGATGGTGATGCTCACCGGGGACGCCGAGGCGCCGACGAAGAGGATCGCGGGGGAGCTCAGCGTCGGATACAGGGCGAGGCTCCTGCCCGAGCAGAAGGTCGAGGCCGTGCGCGAACTAGTCTCGGAGCACGGAGGGGCTGGCATGGTCGGCGACGGCGTGAACGACGCCCCGGCCCTCGCCGCCTCCTCCGTCGGCTTCGCCATGGGGGCGGCGGGCACCGACGTGGCCCTGGAGACGGCCGACGTCGCGTTGATGCAGGACGACCTGCCGAAGCTGGCCGAGGCGGTCGTGCTCTCGCACGCCGCGGAGCGGATCATCAGGCAGAACGTGGCGGTCTCGATCCTCATAAAAGGTCTCTTCGTCCTCCTGGCCCCCTTCGGGCTCGTGGCGCTCTGGATGGCCGTCCTGGCAGACATGGGTACCTCCATCGCTGTCACCCTGAACGGCCTGAGGCTCTTCAAGAAGGGGGGCGGCTGACGGCGAGGCCCGCGCGCTTTGGTAGGCAGGAAAGGAGAATGGGATGTCTCTGGAATGGTTCGCTTCGGCGACGGTCGCGGTAACGGGCTCGACGCTCTTTGGGCCTTTCGAGGAAAGAACGCCGAAAGCAAGACGTCTCCTACGGTGGGCCGCCTACCTGGGCGTAATGGCGACCCCGGCCTTCCGCCGTTTCTCCAGGCGCCGCCGTTTCACGAAGCTCGGGCGGCCTACCGGCCCGTACCTTTCGCCCGACACGCCTCCTCACCGGGTCGCTGGCGCTCCTGGCCGACGCGGCGCACATGGCGTCTGACAACGTCGCCCTGGGGCTCGCGCTCTTCGCCTTCTGGCTCTCAGATAGGCCGCCCACCCCCAACAGGAGCTTCGGCTACCGCAGGAGCGAGATTCTGGCCGCCCTGTTCAACGGCGTCACCATCGTGGCGGTGTCGATCTGGATCTTCTACGAGGCCTACAGGCGCTTCCTCGAGCCGCCGGAGGTCTTGGGCGGCTGGATGATGGTCGTGGCCGTGGCGGGCCTCGTTGTCAACCTCGCCGGCGCGATCATACTGCAGCGCTCGGCGGGCGAGAACCTGAACATGCAGGGGGCCTTCAGGCACATACTGGCTGACCTGCTGGGCTCCGTGGGGGTGATCGTCGCAGCGGGCGTCATCCTGCTCACCGGCTGGAGCTACGCCGACCCCCTCATCAGCGTCGTCATAGGGATCCTGGTCCTCTTCAGCTCCTTCAGGCTCCTGAGGGACTCGACGAGCATCCTGCTAGAGTCTGCGCCCCCCGGCATGGACGGCCAGTACGCCGCTTCGCTGTTCGGGGCGCGACCCCACCGCGTGGGCCACAGAGCGACCCGAAGAAGCTTTCGTGCATACAACGGTGCGCTCCTAAGGGCTAGGAGAAGCCAACCACCCCACAACCAGCGCGAAAGGCACCCCCGCCCGTACCCCTGCAAGGTAACCCCCGCCGCGTCCCACTCCGCTTCCCATCCACACCCCCGCCGTTGTCGATTGCCCAATCCACGGTGGACGCATCGATAATGCACGAAGGTCCCGATTGCGGCTAGCCTGGCAGTGTCGGAACGTAATCGTACCTTGAAGTAGCAGGGGCGTCGTGGTTTTCATGTCGGAGGTCTGGCCCCCCCATCCTGCGTAGGAGCGTCCGGTGCATCATCCGCGGCCCCGGCGTCCGCGTCGCTTATGCCCATGAGGCTCGCCAGCCAGCGGGTCTCGGGGAAGGTGTCCAGCATAACGGCGACGAAGAGGGTGATGGGCAGCGCCAAGAAGGCCCCCGGCCCTCCCAGGAGCCAGGCCCACAAGATGAACGACAAGAATACGATGGTCGGGGAGATGTTGAGCCCGCGGCCCATCATCACGGGCGAGAGCACATTCTCGGCCAGAACGTTGATCACGATCACCCCCGCGATGACAAGCACCGCCCGACTCACGCCGAACTCCGCGAGGGCCAACACCACCGCTGGTGTCACGGCCAGCACGAGCCCGATGTAGGGCACGAAGCTCAGGAAGAAGGTCAGTATCCCCCAGAGCAGCGGAAAATCCACCCCCAGCAGGAACAGCAGGACGGAGACGCCCGCGCCTGTGACCAGGTTGACTACCGCGCGCAGCCCGAACTGCCGCACAACGCTCCGGCCGACGGTGGTAAGCCGCTCGACCTGCGGGTTGTCTCGGCCCGCGCCGGCGCGAAGCCGGCCCATCATGGCCGATCCCTCCCCGAGCAAGAACAACATGATCATCAGGATCAGGAATAGGTCGCTGAGGAACCCGGCGACGCCCGAGAGGATCGCGCCTAGGGCACCGGCCAGGGCGTTCGGTTTCACCACGTCGCGAAGGTCGACGTTCGAGAGCCCCAGACGCTCCAGGAGGTCGTCGAGATCGCCGAGCTGGCTGTTCAGCTGCGAGGTGTAGAAGCCGACGCGCTCGCTGAACCTGCTGATCGACACGCCCAGGATGAAGAAGAGACCCATGAAGAGCGCGCCTATGACGAGCAGCATGATCACGAGCGCCAGCGGGGAAGGCAGCCCGCGGCGCTTGAGCCAGGAGTAGACCGGGCTGAACAAGAGTGATAGGACCAGCGCGAAGAGGATGGGGTTGAGGATCGGCGCGCCGAGGCGTATGCCCACGAGCACGATCACGGTTGCCGCGAGGACAACCATCACGCGCAAGAATGAGGTTTGGCGCAGCGTGGAGGCCACGGCCTCGGGGACTCCACCTCTCCCGTTCATCGGTTCGTTCATGGTCCAACCTCCGGGTTGCGCCGGCATGTTCGCAAGATAGGGGTGTACCCACTTTCAGCGTTGTCTTGCGCGGCACCTTCGCGCCAACGCGGCCGACTTCCCTCACTCGGATGCAGCGGGTGGCGAGGAGGACGTCGCGGCCGTCTCGCTCGCTACTTGCGTCGTTCGCCGATAATCGCTTATCTCGGTTATCAATATGCGGATGATCTCGGCCACCGGGATGGCAAGCAAAGCCCCTGGGATGCCCAGCAGTTGCCCGCCCACCAAGAGCGCGATCAGGATCACCAGCCCGTTGAGCTGCACGGCCTGGCTGTAGACCAAAGGCTGGAGCAGGTTGCTCTCAACCTGCTGGTAGACCAGGACGAAAACGAGAAGCACTACCGCCTTCCACGGCTCCACGAACAACCCCACGATCACCAAGAGCGCCCCGCCCAAAGTCGCGCCGACCAGCGGCACGAGGTCCAAGACCGCCACCAAGAGTGCCAGCGGGGCTGCGTAGGGCATACCGAGCACCAGCAACACTATGAAGGTTGTGACGCCGCAGATCACGCTGATGGCGAGGTTGCCCGTGACGTAGCCGCTTATGGCCCCCGCCGCCTGCCCGAGGATGCGCCTTACGAGTTCCCGGTGCCTCTCCGAGAAGAGCGCCACCCCTGCCTCGACGTACCGCTCGCTGCCCAGGATGAGGAAGAAGGTGAGCGTGAGCACGGTCGCAAGAGCGGCGAGGAAGGAGGCGGCGCTTATGGCTATCTGTCCTGTGGCAGAGAAGAGGTTCCCTACCACCTCCCCAAGCTGCTTCCTAAGCTCGGAGAGTTCGACGTCGATCCTCTGCACGAGCCCACCTAGGCCGTTCTGCTTGAGGAGCCCCTTGATGTACTGCGTCGGCCCTTCGGGCGCCTGGGCCGCGGTGTTGACGAACTTGATGAAACCGTTTACCTGGTCGACAAGCAGGGGCAGGAAGATGCCTACCACGAAGAGAAGCACCACCACCAGTCCCAGGTATGTTAGCGCTATGGCCAGGGGGCGTTTGATCAGTCTGTGTCGGCGCTGTAGCCAGTTGACAAGAGGGTTGAGCACCGCCGCCAAAAAGAGGGCGATGACGAACCAGCCGACGAAGGTCCTCACCTGCCAGAGGAGAAAGAGCGCGCCCAGCAGCACCACCGTGGTGAGCAGGGTAGCGGCGACCGTACGCATTATCTGCGAGGTCGGGGCGCCCGCCCACCCGGCGTCCTTGCTTGGTCCGGACACCTCGGGTTGGGCAGGTTCCGCTTCGTTTCTTGCCTGCGGTTTCTCCTGCGAGTCCCGCTGTGGGGCCTTTTCTTCGTCCATAGCTCTCTAGCCCTAGGCGTTCACGCCTTCCGGCCCGGGCTAGCCGCCAAGGTGTATCGGTGGGTGTCGAACTCGTCGCACAGCGCCCGGCACTGGCCAAGCATCACCTGCATCCGGGTCATCTCTCGCCACGCCTCCTGCGCCTCTTGGCTCTCCCACGCCCCCAAAGAGAGGAACTTCCTGGGGTCTTCTGTGCTCCGAACCAAAACGAAGGTCTCGGCCCCTTCTGCGTTTTCCAACGACCACTCGATGAAGCTAGTCCAGGCCTCGATGAACTCCTCCTCGCTTCCTTCACTAACCAACCATTCACCCGAGCTGTAGGAATGTCCCGTCATCTCCATCCGTTGTCTCCTCCGTCCGCTCACGCGACTAGTAACGACTCCAACATACTCCTGCTTTAGATGAATGCAAGTTCCTTCTAAGACGTTGGGTACATAGGGAGGAACGTCGTGTTGTTGGAGGGCTCGAGCCCCACTCAGCGATCCCGTCCATCCCGAGTTCGCTAGTCTTCGTCGCCGGGGCGTTCCCCCGATCGTCCGTACCAGCTCACGGCGCGGACCGTAAGGACCGTCACCGTGCCGCAGATCACCCCGATAAGGACGCTTCTGGTGCCATCACCGGTCCACCACAGCACCCCCAGGCTCACGAACAGCGTCACCACGATGAGTACCACGATGGACAAGAGCACGGTGGCTGCGAACTTCGAGAGCATCCCTAAAACCCCTTGGCTGCGTACACGACTCTGCTGTGTTAGGCGCCCAACCCACTTTGCTGCTGGGCGGTCGATCAGATAACCGCCCCGCAGTGATCTCACTCCCGTACTACTCTTGGGCGAAGGCCTCGCGCAGTTTCTGCTCCTGCTCCTCGGGCAGGTTGGTGGAGATGATCTCGAAGTCGTACTGCTTCAACTCGTCGACCACCTTGTCGACAGCGGTCGCCCCGCTGGTGAGAGCGAAGAGGGCCGAAGTCCCTTCCGTAACCTTATCGCGCACCTCCTTGATGAAGTCGTCGTGGATGCCGACGTCGGCCAGGGAGCCGCTTAGCGCGCCCGTACCGGCGCCTATGGCGGCACCAAGGAAGGGCATGAAGAAGATCAGGCCGAACAGAAAGCCCCAGAAAGCGCCGCTCATGGCGCCCATGCCAGCGGTGCTGTGCAGTTGGCGGGTGGTTGGCTTCTTGTTGCCCTGGGGCCAGCTGACCACCGCCGCGTCCTCCAGGGTGATCAGTTGTCGCTCCTGCATGCCCTGTAGGGCGATAAGCACCCTGTCCGCCCCGTTGGGATCGTCGAACTTCAGTACCGAAAGCGTCGCCACTCGCGCCGCTCCTTTCTGTTCGCCTCTACGAATGCGATGCGTGCCTTGGGGCCGATTCGCGACGGAGGTGCCCTCCCTCGGATGTTGACCTTAAAGCTTACCGGGCTCATCCAAGCCCGCTCTGCTGGCGCTGGACGTACTCGGCCACGTCGGCGAGTGCCCTCAGGCCTTGCCCCAGCGCGATCGGCCAGCTAGCGAACAGGACCGCCAGCGGACCACCGATCAAGAGGTAAGCTACCCCCTGCCAGAAGGTAGGCGTCGTAAGAACGGCGAAGATCGTTCCGATCACGACGAATACGACGCCCAAAACCCCGACGAACATCAGCACCGTCGACCATACCCTCAGTGTCCCGTAGCCCTCGCCCATCTCCTTCTCCTCTCTCGCCCTGGCTACACGTGGATGCCGGACGCGCACGGGTTCGGATGGACCAGCGCCGTCTCACCCGGCCAGACCAAGACCACGAGGCCCGCCACGATGGCGAAGAGGCCGTCAACGAGAGCATAGACCGCGAAGACGACGAGGAGCACGTGTAGCGTCATCCCGGGCCAGAGGAGCACAGCCAGGCCGAAGAGCACGGCGGCTATCCTCCTCAAGACCATCGCCCACCAGTTGCCGGACACCATGGGTATCGCAGGTTGCGGTTGGGTGTAGCCCATCGCTTCGCTCCTTTCTTGCGTTAAGCCCAGCGACGCATACTGCAATCTACGCTCTTCGCCGGCACGTTTGCCTCACCCACCGGGGCATCTCCCCTAGGGGAATTTCCGAGCGAGGACGCGAATACATCGGAGTCCGGAGCGGCGACACGTCGCCGAGCGTGGGGCCGGGAATTGGAGTGGGTCGAAGTAATTGCGTGCCGATCGTCCGCCTTGCCCTCGGGTCCTTGCACGCAGGCTTATCGCGGGACCGTAGATCTAGGAATTCCCCTTTCGTTAGAGGGTTGAGTCGCTCCCGTAGGCCCGCGGTCGCTGCCGACGCTAGCGCCACGCGGTAGTTGACCGTGGAACAACACGCTCGACTTCTCGGATTAGGCTAAAATCAATGTGGGTGTTGGAGACCAGACAATGAGGGTAGTGATGAGCAGCGGAGTCGAGTTAACCAGCTGGAGACATGCACGCCTCTTCTGAATCGCGAGGTGTTCCTTCCGGGGTCATCGGGACCAAGCTCGTCCCTCCATCACCTCGCTTCGAGGAGGTTCCGCGTCCCATGCTAGTCACGCAGCTCGACGCGGGCTCCGCTCGCAAGCTGACCCTGATCGAACCCCGGCCGGCTACGGAAAGACGACGCTCCTGAACCAGTGGCGCCGAGCAGAAGAGTCCAACCAATCCTTCGCCTGGGTTTCCCTCGACAAGCAGGACAACGATCCGATACGGTTGTGGAAGCACATAGTCGAGGCCTTGCATCAGGTTGTGCGGGAGAAACAGTTCGGGGCCGACGTCCTCGTGGGCCTGGGCATGGTAGTGACCAACCTCGTCGAAACCGCGCTCCCCGCGCTCATAAACGACCTGGCGGAGCTCTCACACCGGCTGGTACTGGTGTGCTCGATGACACCCGCCACCGACCGATGACCAAGCCGGGGCATTAAGGGGTGCCGCTACGGATGCGCATGGTCCATTTCGCCACAAACCGCCCTTCTTTCGCAAACCGCTCTTATATGGGAGGTCACCGATGGACAACCCGCAGCTGAGGGACACCCGCGAAGTGCCGCTTTACGTCTTCAGCGTGCTGGTCAACCTGCTGATCGTCGTCCTGATCGTGGTCGGCGCACTGCTCCTGGGATTCCTCAACGCCCTGGCCGGCGATCCCCTCTCCGGCCCAACGGTAGAGGCCATCAGGATCGCCTTCGTCGCGCTGCTGCTCCTCGTGCCCGGCCTGGTCGTGTCTCGCCAGCTCACCCGCGCGGGCTCGCGGGGATCGGCGGTGAGGCTTTCGCGACGGCAATTTCCCGACATCTACTCCGTCAAGGAGGACTTCGCCCGCAGGTTGGACCTCTCGAAGGACCCGGAGATCTACCTGACGTCCGGCAACGGCACCCTGAACGCCTTCGCCGCCTCCACCTTCGGATATGACTTCGTGGTGATCCACAGCGAGCTGTTCAGCAACACCTACGAGAAGAACAAGGAGGCGCTGGCCTTCATCGTCGGGCACGAGCTGGGGCACCTCAGGCTCGGGCACACGAGGCTGTGGTACCAACTTTCCACCGCCTACGTCGATCGGGTTCCGCTGCTGGGGGGATTCCTCTCCAGGGCCAGGGAGTTCTCCTGCGACCGCCACGGCGCGTATCTGGCGCCGCGGGGCGAAGAGGGATTGGTGCTGCTCGCCGCCGGACGCTACGTCTACAAGGAGGTGGACGTCGATGAGCTCCTGGAGCAGGCGAAGGCGTTCCGGGGATTCTGGCCGACAGTGGCGCAGCTTCCCCAGTCGCATCCCTTCACGGTGCGTCGCTTGAAGGTCTTGTACGATGCCGGGTTTTTCGGGGCCGCCGAATAGGACCCGGCGGCCGGAGGAGTCCAACAGGAACGTGGCCACGATCGCCCACGGCAGACGAGAGCCGGGGCGATGCAC
>JBKPSF010000122.1:0-22061 GCA_046734875.1 Actinomycetota bacterium
TCGAAGACGGCGTGCTGGGGAGCGGGTAGTATAGATCCATGGTCGGTGGAACCAACGTTGCGGTTGTCGGCACTGGGCATGTGGGGCTGGTTACCGGTGCGTCTCTCTCTTACGTGGGGAATCGGGTAACGTGCGTGGACAGGGACGGGGAGAGGATCTCGCGCCTCCGCAGGGGAGAGATGCCGGTCTACGAGCCCGGCCTGGAGGGGATGGTCTCGCTGGGAGTGCGCAGCGGTAGGCTTACCTTCGCGGACCGCATCGACGAGGTCGCGCGCGAGGCCGGCGTGGTCTTTATCGCCGTGGACACACCCCGCGGCGAAGACGGTTCGGCGGACCTCTCCAACGTCGGGGACGTGGCCAGGAACATAGGTAGGGCGCTCGCCGGGGCGGGGAGGGAGGAACTACTCGTCGTTGCCAACAAGAGCACGGTGCCGGTCGGGAGCGGCGACTACGTATCCATGCTGGTCAGGGAGGGGGCCGAGGGGCGCGGCGGTAGCGTGCGCTTCAGCGTGGTCTCCAACCCGGAGTTCTTGAGGGAGGGAAGTGCCGTCCACGACTCGCTGTTCCCAGACCGCATCCTGCTCGGCTCCGAAGAGCCTGCTGCTCTTCGGATCATGCGCTCCCTCTACGCGCCGATAATAGGACAGGAATTTCCGACGGAGATAAGCCCGAGGCCCAGGACCTCGGTGCCTTTCGTGACGACCGACCTGGCGAGCGCGGAGATGATCAAGTACGCCGCCAACGCTTTTTTGGCGACCAAGGTCAGCTTCATAAACGAGATCGCCAACCTCTGCGAGCTGGTCGGCGCGGACGTCTCGGAGGTTGCCCACGGCATAGGCCTCGACGGGCGCATCAGCCCTGGTTTCTTGAACGCGGGCATAGGCTGGGGCGGGTCGTGTTTGCCCAAGGACGTCTCGGCCCTGAGGGCGATGGCCCGCGAGTACGACCACGAGCCCGTGCTCCTCGACGCCACGGCCGCCGTCAACGACCGCCAGGGGCGGCGCGTCATAGCCAAGCTGCAGCGGGACCTGCACACCCTCAAGGGCAAGCGCGTGGCGCTCCTGGGGCTCTCCTTCAAACCCGATACGGACGACCTGCGCGAGGCCCCTAGCCTGGAGATAGCCAGGGCGCTAGACGCTTCAGGAGCAAGGGCCATCGGCTACGATCCCGTGTCCGGCAATGCCGCCGCGAGGCTCGTGCGCGGGCTACAGGTAGTCTTCGATCCCTACGAGGCGCTCCAGGATGCGCACGCCGCCGTGGTGGTGACGGAGTGGGAGGAGATCAAAGGTCTCGACCCGAATAAGGCTGCCCTCCTGATGCGTGACCCGAAGCTCATCGTAGATGGCCGAAACGCCCTGGACCCGACCCGCTGGCGCGACGCTGGCTTCCTCTACACGGGTTTCGGACGTGGGTAACGACCGAACAGGCAGTCCCCGCGCGCTCGTGACGGGCGGGGCCGGTTTCCTTGGTAGTCACCTCTGCGAACGGCTCCTCGCGGAGGGCTACCGTGTGATCTGCGCGGACAACCTCGTCACGGGCACCAGGGAGAACATCGTCGATCTCGAGGAAGATTCCGGTTTCGAGTATGTCGAGCACGACGTTACGCTGCCTCTCGGGATCGAAGGCCGCCTCGACGAGGTCTACCACTTCGCCTCCCCGGCGAGCCCGGTGAACTTCGCGCGCATCCCCGTAGAGATACTCGGGGCCGGCTCTCTAGGCACCCATAACGCCCTCGACCTCGCGCTCGCCGGGGGAGCCCGCTTCCTGCTCGCCTCCACCTCCGAGGTCTACGGCGACCCTCTCGTACACCCGCAGCACGAGGACTACAGGGGCAACGTCAGCACGACGGGTATAAGGAGCGTCTACGACGAGGCCAAGCGCTACGCCGAGGCCCTCACCATGGCCTACCACAGGGTCCACGGCCTAAACACGCGCATAGCACGTATATTCAACACGTACGGCCCCAAGATGAGACCGGACGACGGGCGCGTGGTTCCCGCCTTCATCTGCCAGGCCCTAGCGGGAAAACCGCTCACCGTCCACGGCGACGGCACGCAGACCAGGAGCCTGCAGTACGTAGAAGATCTGGTCGAGGGCGTCTTCAGGCTGATGCAGAGCGAGGAGACCCGCCCCGTCAACATCGGCAACCCCGTCGAGTACACCGTGCGCGAGATAGCCGAGATGATCATAGACCTCACGGGCTCGCGCAGCGAGATCGTGCACAGACCCCTCCCCCAGGACGACCCCAAACGCCGCTGCCCCGACACAAGCCGCGCCCGCGAAGTACTCGGCTGGGAGCCAACAACCCCGGCCGCAGAAGGCCTGAAAAAGACCATAGCCTGGTTCGCGGCCTCGTCACCGTCCAAAATCTCCTAACCCAAAACCCTGACAAGCTGAAGTGCTGAATTGCTGAAATGCTGAATTGCTCTAGAATAGCGGCGTCCCGGCCGTGGGTTCGGGTTACCTAGAGTCATACGGGGGTACCAACGGTGAACGTCATACTCGTTATATTGGACAGTTTGAGGAAGGACCACATCGGGGCCTACGGCAACGACGAGATCCAGACCCCCAACCTCGACGCCCTGGCGAAGGAGAGCTTCCGCTTTACCAGGGCCTACCCCGAGTCGTTGCCCACCCTCTGCGCGAGGAGGGCGATACACACGGGCATGAGGACGTGGCCGTTCAGGGACTTCTACGAGTTGCCTGGCGAGACGTTCCAGCCGGCGGGCTGGCAGCCCATCCCCGAGGCCCAGGTCACGCTGGCCGAGATCCTGTCAGGAGCCGACTACAGCACGGCCCTGTTCGCCGACACCCAGCCCCTGTTTCACCCTTCGATGAACTTCCAGCGCGGTTTTCAGGTGTTCGAGTGGGTAAGGGGCCAGGAGCGCGATCGCTACCGTCCCAAGCTCGGCGTCCCCGAAGACGAGATCCACCAGAACACCGTCCCAGGCAACGACGCGAACATGGTGGACAAGGTGCGCCAGTACCTCGCCAACACCAGGGATCGCAAGAGCGAGGATGACTACTTCGCCCCGCAGCTGTTCACCAGGGGGATGGAATACCTCGACATCGCAGAAGGGGGCCAGCCCTTCTTCCTAACCCTGGACAGCTTCGACCCGCACGAACCGTGGGACCCGCCGGAGGACTACGTCAAGCTCTACAGTGAGGACTACGCCGGCAGGGACCCCATCGTGCCCAACTACGGCACCTCGGATTGGATCTCCGACACGGAGCTGGAGAGGATGAAGGGCCTCTACGCGGGAGAGGTAACGATGGTGGACCGCTGGCTCGGCAAATTCCTTGACAAGATGGAGTCGACGGGACGCATGAAGGACACGTTCCTGGTGGTGCTCGCCGACCACGGCGTCGCTCTGGGCGAGCACGGTTTCACCGGCAAACCCTACAACGCGCTCTGGCCCGAGCTGACGGAGATCCCATTCCTTATAAGGACCCCCGACGGGAAGGGAGCGGGAGAGACCAGCGACTACTTCGCCTCCACCCACGACGTGGCGCCCACGATACTCGGCGCTACGGGCCTCCTCCCGCCGCAACGGATGGACGGCCAGTACCTCACCCTCTTGATGGGCGATTCGGAGCCGATGCCGCGGGACCACTTCACGCTCGGCTACAACCAGTTCGTCTCGACCCGCGACGACAACTACGCCATGATCAGCGTGAACGACCGCTCCGACGCGAAACTCTACGACATACGAAAAGATCCTGGTATGAACGACGACATCGCGGCCGACAACCAGGACATCGTTAATCAAATGTTCGACGAGTACGTCCTCAAGGACGCCGGAGGCCCTCTTCCCCGTGTTCCGGTGTAGGGGGCTTTCAGTTCGGCGCAAAATCTCTATAATCTGACGCCGTGACTTCCGAACGGAACACTGAAGGAGAGCAGAACCGCGTGCGCGAAGAGGAAGCCACGGGAAACTCGCCTGCTACCGAGCAGGTGGACTCGCCCGTCGAAAGGGAAGACGACACCAACGTCGCCAAGGTCGCGCGCGGCGCCGGCATAAGCACGGCCGGGCAGGGGGTCGGGAAGCTGCTCGCGTTCGCGACCCAGCCCGTGCTCGCCCGCCTGCTCGGCCTGAAGTTCTACGGCTTCTACTCCGCGGGGGTCGCCCTGATCAACGGGTTGCAGATCGTCTCCCGGTTCGGGATGGAGAACGGCGTGGTGCGCTACGTCGCCCATTACCGCGAGCACGAGGACGAAGCCAGGGTGCGCGGCACCATAATCATGGCGTTGCTTTTCCCCATAGCGCTGAGCGTCGTCCTCTCCGCCGCGCTGTTTTTCGGGGCCGGATTTCTCGCCGGCTCCGGCTGGCTCAAAGAGAACGGGGCCATGATGGCGACCGTCCTGCGGGGGTTCGCCTTCGTCCTGCCTTTCTTCGTGTTCATGAGCATGACCGCGTGGGCCACCCAGGGCTTCAAGACCGTGACTTACGCGGCATACATCCAGCAGCTCATACGCCCGGGGCTCTTCCTCCTCTTCGTCGGCGTATGTTACGTGCTCGGCGCCAAGATCTTCGGCGTGATAGCCGCCTACGCCCTGGCGATGCTCATCGCTGGTCTCGTCGGGCTCTACTACCTGAGGAAGCTCTTCCCTGATCTCTTCGACCGCCACGCGGAGACCAGGTTCGAGATAAAGTCGCTCTTCGGCGTCTCCATTCCCATGAGCATCACTCAGGGAGCCCAGTACCTCAACAACTTCTCGGCGATCCTGATACTGACCGTCTTCGCCGCGGGGCCCCCCGTCGGCCTCTTTAACGCCGCCGCTCGCACGGCCACGTTCTTGACGGTGGTGCGCTTCGCCTTCTCAGGCATCTTCTCCCCGATCATCTCAGGGCTGCACGCGCGGCAAGATACGGAGGAGATGGGCAGGCTCTACAAGGACGTGTCGCGTTGGATCTTCACGGGCGCCCTGGCGCTTTTCCTCGTGCTCGTGGTCTTCGCCCCCGAGGTGATGGGCATCTTCGGGGAGGCGTTCGGGGCCGGCGTCACGGCCCTCATAGTCGTCGCCGTCGCGCAGCTCTACAGTTCCTCCATCGGGCCGGCGCCGCGCATGCTAGCCATGACCGGCAACCAGAACTACGCCATGATCGCCACTTCAGTCTCCGCCATAACCGGCGTGATCGTGAGCCTGATACTGATCCCACGCTTCGAGGTTATGGGGGCGGCTTTAGGTATGGCGACTGCGATCATCGTCGAGAACACGGGAACGATGTCCGCCGTGAAGTGGCGGCTCGGCTACTGGCCGGTCAACTGGATGTGGCTGAAGCCCCTGACGGCCGGCGCCATAGCCGGCGCCGTGACGTACCTGCTCAAGGTCGCGCTTCCATTAGACGCGATCTTCGGCTTCTTGCCCCTGCCCGTCTCCATCCCCACGATTATGGTGCTCGGCGGCTTCATGGGTGTGCTGTTCTTCGGGCTCTTGTGGTTGCTCGGCTTCTCCGAGACGGACAAGGAGTTCCTTGGCACCTTCTGGAACGTGGCGCAGCGGGCCGTGCCGAAGCGCTTTCGCAAGGGGAACAAGTGAACAACGGCGCGGCAAGGCCGGTAAAGGTACTCTACGTCGCCGGTCTCGGGCGGAGCGGCAGCACCATCCTCGCCAACACGCTGGGACAGGTCGAGGGCTTCTTCTCCGGGGGCGAGCTCAACTTTATCTGGAAGCACGCCCTGATCGAAAACCGCCTCTGCGGTTGCGGCCGTCCGTCCAGGGAGTGCCCCTTCTGGGGACCCGTCTTCGACGGAGAGTTCGGCGGCCAGAGCGAGGGGCTGGCCCGCGAGATGATGCGGCTGCAGTATGCCGGGGCCCGCACGCGCCACATCCCCCTCATGCTGACCGAGGGCGGGAGGGAGAAGATCAGGGGCCGCCTCGGCAAGTATCTTCAGAACACGGGGCGCCTGTACAGGGCCATCCAGTCCGTCTCGGGCAGCCGCGTGGTCGTTGACACCTCCAAGGAGCCTGCCTACGGCTACGCCCTCGGCATGGTGCCTGGCATAGACCTACGCGTCCTGCACCTGATCCGGGACCCCAGGGCCGCAGCCTACTCGTGGGCGAAAAAGAAGCCCCAGCCCGATAGTCCTGACCGCGAGTTCATGCACAGGAAGACCCCCACCCAGAGCGCCGTTCTCTGGGACGCCTGGAACGGCGCCATCGAAGCCCTCTGGCGCGAGTCGCCCCAGAACTACCTCCGCCTCCGCTACGAAGATTTCATCGCCGAACCCCGCCACAGCTTCGAGCAGATCCTGAAGCTCGTCGACGAAGAAGACGCCAATTTGCCCCTCGAGGGCGAGCGTGCGGTCAAGCTCGGCATCAGCCACACCGTCAGCGGCAACCCCAACCGCTTCGACACAGGCACCGTCGAGCTCCGCCAGGACCGCGCCTGGCAGGAAAAGATGAAGCCCCGCGACAAGGTCCTCGTCACCGCCGGAACCCTGCCGCTCCTCAAGCGTTACAGGTACCCAATAAGCTAGTCAGCACACTCCGGCTTCGCCTCCGTTTGTCAGCACGCTTCGCCCGGCTCCGCCGGACTCGCTTTCAGGAAGTCGTCTGGGGACGTCGCTCCGAGCGTGGGATCCGGCCGCCGAGGGCGGCGGTTCGTCGCGCGCGGCCGGGCGAGGCCGTAGCTGGAAAAGCTGACAAGCCTGCGGAGCAGGCGTGCTGACAAGCGAGGCGAAGCCGAGCGTGCCGACAAGGCGCCGACAGGCGCCGTGCTGACAAGCTGGCGTAGCGTAGCGAAGCCAGCGTGCTGACTAGCCCTGGAGGGCTAGTCCTATGGATTCTTCCAGGGACGTGGCGTAGCCCTCCGCATGTGCGGCGGCGAACGCGTCTTCGCCGAGTGCTGCGCGGGCGGCGTCGGAGGCGTGGTCATGGTCCGTGCGAGAGACGGGCGAGAGGAGGGTGCCCGTCTCGTCGCGCAGCGCGGCGGATGCCCCCAGGAGCCGGGCGGCCCGCTCCGGACGGCCCTGCGAGGCCGAAACCCTGGCCAACCCTTCCAGGCAGGGCATGGTCTCGTACGCCTTGCCCACGTAACGCCACATCAGCCCCAGGCTCTCCGTGAAAAATCCCGATGCCCGATCGTAGTTACCAGACTCGCAATGTATGCTGCCGAGCCTGACCAGCGTGTTGACGAGCGCGTTGACGGCTGACAACTCTTGCTCTTGCCGCCGCAGCGAGGCGAGGCTCTCTTCGAGCAACGTCTCGGCCCGGTCCAGGTCCCCCCTCGCGCGCAGGGCGTCGGCCAGGTTACAGGCGGCGAGTCCTGAGCCGGAGGCGTTGCCGGACTTCCTGGCTATGGCGAGGGCCTGCTCGCCCAAACGGACCGCCCGCTCGTAGTCCCCCCGGAGGTAGGCTACGGTCCCCAGCTCGCGCAACGGACCGTGCGTGCTGCCCGTGTGGCCCAACTCCATGTAAAGAGCCAGGCTCTCCTCGTCCAGAGCGACCGCGCGGTCGTATTCGCCGTGTCGAGCGGTCAGCATACCCGCCACGAGGAGCAGGAACGCCCGCCTGCGCGCGGGTTCGGTGTCACCGCCAAGCGCGAGGACGGTCTCCAGCCACCGGCAGCCCTCGCCCAGGTGGCGCGCGCTCCAGAACCGCCACAGCGCCAGCGCAAATCGTGCTGCCGTATCTTCCTCCCGGCTCTGTACAGCCCAGCGCAGCGCCGCCCTGAGGTTGTCGTGTTCTTCTTCCAGCCGCGTCCACCACCACTCCTGCTGGGAGGGTGCTTCCGGCCGTGTCGCCTCGGCCACGGCCAGGTAATACAGGGCGTGCGCGCGGCGCACCTCCTCCGTCTCACCGCTCTCCTCGAGGCGCTCTGCGGCGTACTCCCGGATCGTCTCCAGCATCGAGAAGCGCGCCTCGTCGTACGCTTCGGCCCGCGGCACGAGCAGGCTGTTGTCCACCAGGGAGGCCAGCGCTCCCAGGATGTCGGCGTCGGGCCCGCAGATGGCCTCCGCCGCCTCCAGGGAGAAGTCGCCGGCAAACACGGCGAGGCGCCTGAAAAGTAGGCTATCGTCCCCGTCGAGGAGGTCGTAGCTCCACGCGACCGTGTCGCGCAGCGTTCGTTGGCGTTCCGGCAGGTCGCACGCCCCGCCCGCGAGCACCTGCAGCCCGCGGTCGAGCCGCTCGAGCAGGGCCTTCGGCGAGAACAGTTTGATCCTGGCCGCCGCTAGCTCTACCGCGAGCGGCAGTCCGTCCAGCCGGAGACAAACCTCCTCCACCGTTGCAGCGTTCGCCGCGGTCAACCGGAAATAGGGTGCGACTGCGAGGGCCCGCTGGCGGAAGAGCTCCACGGCTGCAGACCGCGCGGGGACGTCCGCCGATGCCTCATACGAGGCGCCTCGGGAGGACAGCGGATGTAGGGGGAACTGATGCTCGCCCGTGAGGTGCAGCGGCGCCCGGCTCGTCGCCAGCATCGTCAGTGATCGGCAGGCGTCCACGATGTCGGCCACCACCGGAACCACCCCGGGCAGATGCTCGAGGTTGTCGAGAAGCATCAGCATCCGCCTCTCTCGCAGATGATGCTCCAGGGTCTGCAGTAGGGCCTGGCCCGCCACCTCCCTGATCCCCAGCGTCTCGGCGATAACTGATGGGACCACGGAGGCATCCCGCACGGGCGCGAGGGGCACGAAGATCACCCCGTCGTCGAAGGCCCCTCGCGACATGCTTGCCACCTCGATGGCTAGCCTGGTCTTGCCGACACCGCCGGGGCCGGTAAGGGTCAGCAGCCGAACTTCCTCCCGGCGCAAGAGGGCGGCCACGGCCGCGACCTCCCCATCGCGGCCTACGAGGGGCGTGAGGGGCGCGGGGAGGTTGCGGGGTGAGGGAGTGGCCGTTCGGCGGGCGGAGGGGCTACGGGAGGCCGACTCGAACTCCGCCAGCTCTCGCCCCTCCAGTTGAAGGGCTTCGGCCAGCTTCTGGACGGTGTACCTGTGGGGACGGCGGCGCTCTCCGCGCTCGAGCAGGCTTATAGCCTGGGGTGTCAGGCCCGTTCTATCTGCAAGATCCTCCTGGGTAAGGCCGGCTGAACTGCGCCGACCCCGGAGCAGGTCCCCGAATGAGGTACCGGTGTCCACTTCGTCCGTCTCCTCGCCCGCGGACTACCCGAAAGCATCCTACCACGCAATCGTTTGAGTAATTGTTTGAGCCCTTGTTCTAATCGTCCCTGGAAGCCGGCGCTCGCGAGAAGCACCATAGAGCCAGGACGAAACAGCGAGAGGAGAACCTTTATGACGAACGTGATAGCACGGCGCACCGATGAACTAATGGAGAACGTCCTATTCGCAAAACCGGGATCGTGGAGGGGATTCGATGGCCCTTGAGACGACTCAAATATTAGGCACGGCCGCGACGCTGTACGGCCTGGGCGGTGCCCTATCCGTGCTATTCCAGGCGCGTCAGATGTACGTTCGTGGCACCTCCTGCGACGTTTCGGCCCGCTTCCTCACCGTGTACGTCGGGGGGTTCGCGATCTGGTTGCTCTACGGCCTCGGCATCGGGAGCATCCCGATCATCGTGGTCCACGCGGTGGGACTGCTCTGCGGCACCATTACGCTGTCGGTCTTGCTCTGGCTCCGTCGTCCCTCCGCCAGCGCCGCGCCCTTACGACCCGACCAGACCTCTTCGAGCCAACCCGAACATCCATCCCGGCGGGCAGGAAGATGGGCCGTATCCGAAGAGCCACCCCGTATCGGTGGAGCGATGGACCGTTGGAGCACCGACGCGCAGACGCAACCGTGCGGTTAGAGAACCGAAGCGAAAACCGGGAGTCGAACGAGCGAAAAAACGAGAACGCCCGAGTAGGGCGAGAAGGAGAATCGGGATGACCTTACAAACCGAAAAGTTCGACGCGAAAGCGGTGGAAGAGCTGCGGGCGAGTTTGCGGGGCAGTTCGCTAGTTCCAGGCGAAGAGGGTTACGATGGGGCGCGCGCGGCGTGGAACCTCAACGCGCGCCAGAACCCGGCCATGGTGGTCGTGGCCGAGGGCGCGGATGACATCATTGCCGCCGTGCGTTTCGCACGGGAGGAGAAGTTGGGCGCCGGGGTGATGGCGACCGGGCACGGCGTCGGAACGCCGGCCGACGGGGGCGTGCTCGTGAACACGTCGCGGATGCGGGACGCGAGGATAGACCCCGTGTCCCGCACGGCGCGGGTCGAGGCCGGGGCGTTGTGGAAGGACGTGATCCCAATGGCCCACACGCACGGTCTTGCCACCCTGGCCGGCTCAGCCCCCCACGTCGGCGTCGTCGGCTACACTATGGGCGGCGGCTTCGGATGGCTAGGCCGCAAGTACGGCCTGAACTCGGCGAGCGTTACGGAAGCCGAGGTCGTTACCTCGGGCGGCGAGCTCGTGCGCGCGAGCGCGGAAGAGAACGCCGACCTGTTCTGGAGCCTCAAGGGCGGCGGGGGCAACTTTGGTATCGTCGCCTCGCTTTCGTTTCGTCTCTACCCGCTGACGACCGTCTACGGTGGCAGCGTCTTCTATCCGGTCGAGAAGGCGCAAGATGTTCTCGGCCTCTACGCCCGCTGGAGCGCCGGGCTCCCTGACGAGATGACCACGGCCGTAGCGTTCATGAACATCCCACCGCTGCCGCACCTGCCCGAGCCCTTGCGGGGCCGATCTGTCGTGGTGATAAAGGGCTGTTTCTGCGGAGAGAAGCCGGAGGATGGGGAGGCGATGTTCCGACCCATGCGCGAGGGGCTTGGTGAGCCCATCATCGACGCCTTCCGGCAGATGCCGGTGACGGAGATGGACAGGATCAGCATGGACCCCGTAGACTCGATGGGTGTGATCCAACACGCCGAGTTGCTCTCCGACCTCACACCCGGGGCCGTAGACGCCCTCGTCAGGGTCGCGGGCGCCGGGTCGGGGTCGCCCCTAACCATCCTGGAGCTCCGCCAACTCGGCGGCGCCCTGGGCCGCGCCCCGGAGCACCTGAACCTCCTGGGCAGCGGCACCGCCCGGTTCTCGATGAACGCCATCGGGGCGACGTTCTCTCCGGAGATGGTCGAGACCGTAACGGCGCATCTCGTCCGCGTCGCGGAGGCGGTGCGTCCGTACAAGACCGGCGAGACCTTCCTCAACTTCATGGAGGAGGACCCCGCCGAGGCTCGGGTCCGCGCCGCCTACACGCGTGAGGATTGGGAGCGCCTGGTCGCGCTCAAAGACGAGCGCGACCCAGAGAACCTCTTTCGCTTCAACCGCAACATACCGCCGAGCCGTGAAATAGGCCAGGCAGAAAGGAATGGTGGGTGATGCAAAAAATACTGGTGACCGGGGCGACCGGCAACGTGGGGTCGCGGGTGGTCCAGGAACTGCGAGGGTGTGGCGTGCCCGTTCGCGCCTTTGTGCGGGACACGGACAAAGCCGCGGCGATGCTCGGCGACGATATCGAGCTGGTAGTTGGCGACTTTGGTGATGCGGGGTCGATTCAACGCGCCCTGGAAGGCGTGGACGGCATCTTCCTCGCGTGCTCCAACCAGCCACACCAGGTCCAGTACGAGACGCGCGTGATCGACGCTGCCAAACAGATGGGCGTACGGCGCATCGTGAAGCTTTCGGCCAGAGGGGCGGAGCAGGGGTCTCCGGTGGCCTTCTGGGACTGGCACGCCAGGATCGAGGATCACCTGCACGCTTCTGGGGTTCCTTTCGTCATCCTGCGGCCCAGCTTCAGCATGGCGAACCTGCTCGCCTCCGCCGGGACCGTGCAGTACACCCACAAGCTGTTTGTGCCCGTCGGCGACGCCAAGGTCTCCATGATCCACCCGCACGACGTCGCGGCCGTGGCATCCGCTGCCTTGATCGAAGGCGGACACGAGGGAGAGACCTACACGCTAACCGGTCCCGAGGCGATCACCTTCGATGGGGTAGCCGGGCATCTCTCGGAAGCTATCGGGATCGAGATCGAATACCTGAACGTCCCCGACGAGGCGGCGCTGCAGGGCATGGTCGAACAGGGGCTGCCCGGGTTCCTTGCGGCTCATATCGTCACGGTGTTCGGAATCCTGCGAGGTGGCGCCCAAGAAAGGACCACAGATACGGTGCGAATCCTGACCGGCCGCGAGCCCCGCAGCTTCGCCGGCTTCGCACGCGAGTACGCCCCTCTATTCGGAAAAGAGGCGTCCCCGATCTCGACGTAAGGTCATACCGGCAGGCCGGGGAGGCCCGGAAACTACGCTGCCCCGGGCTTCTTCGGTTTCTTGCCGATGCTGACCATCTCGGGGGTTACGCCGGTGGGCGGTCCGTCGCCGAGCTCCTCGTCCCTGTACTGGTAGACGCCGCGGCAGGTGTGGCCGCCGGTGGTCCGCTTCTCGGTGTAAGAGAGCTTCACGTTCGGGTTTATGGCGTTTACCATTGCCTTCTCGTAGGTGGAGAAGGCGGCACAGGGCTTTACGTCCCAGCCGGGGACGCCCTCGTTGCCCATCCCGCCGAACCAGGGACAGCGGTCGGCGTTGATGACGTACTCGCCTTCTTTCGTCTCGGTGAGCGTGATCTCGATGTCGAAAAAGCGGTTGGCGAGCATGACCACGTCGACGGTGTCCTTCATCGTCTTCACGCCGAGCTGTTCACGGAGATCCCGGCCCTGCTTCTCGCCTATCCTCGTCATGGCCAGCTTGCCAACCTTCTGGCCGTCGTAGCCGAGGTCGTCGGCGGCCCGGATCATCTCGTCCAGGATGACACCCGTCCCGGCGCTCGCCGCCTTCCACTTGTACCACGTCGGGCCCGGTAAGCCGAGCCTCATCGCCCACCTCGCCAGAAAGAGCGGGAGCTTCGGAAGACCATACACCTTGAGCCACTTCATGATAGAGCGTCCTTTTCTCCGCTTGCTCCGATAGAACTCCATTATACCCGTCCCACAACCCTCCGAATAGGACGCTATCGACGGCGCGGAACGCGACGGGTGCCTCCTTCCGGTTTATCGACGACCGGAAGATGGCGTATCATCTCCCCGATTCGTCCAGGTTCGGCAGAGAGGAGTCAGGACATCAAGCGTTCCGTATCTCCACCCGAGGCCGGTCCGAGGTACTTCCGACGGCTGGGAGAACTTCGCGGCTCCCTGTTCGGTTACACGGAGATCCTGGCGGAGCGGCTTCTCGCCAGACGACCATCTTACGAGACCGTACGTTGGGAAGGGGCGCTCGATGACCTCGGGGCCCGCTTCGGGAACGTCGCCGGGGTTCTGGAGGAACCCGCGCTTCGGGAGGTGGAGGAGAGAACGCGTACTTTGCTGGCGGACATCCGTCGGGATGATACCTACACACTGCACTGGGCCGCCGATTCGTTGCTCGCGCGCCTGTGCTATCTGGTGTGTCGCCTGATCCAACCCCAAACCGTCCTCGAGACCGGCGTGGCCTACGGGGTGAGTTCCGCCTATATCTTGAGCGCGCTGGAAGCGAACGGGGGCGGCACGCTCTACAGCGTGGACCTGCCGCCCCCGAGAAGGAGCTACGAGAGGTTCTGGGGCGTCGCCGTTCAGGACGGGTTGCGCGGCCGGTGGAGGCTGCACCGGGGAACCAGCGCCAGCGTACTTCCCCGGCTCCTGAAGGAGATCCCCACGGTCGACCTCTTCGTCCACGACAGCCTCCACACCCAAAGAAACATGCGCCGCGAGTTCGAAACCGTGTGGCCCAACCTCGGGGACGGAGCCGTACTTCTCGCCGACGACGTCGAAAGAAACCAGGCCTTCGGCGAACTGCGCCAAAAAGATCCCACGCTGTGGCGTGTGGTCGAAGACAGGGAAACGTCACCGCTCCACGGCAGGGCCGCGCCGGTGGTGTTCGGGGTGGCGGTGAAGTAGGACACCACGGCAATCGTTTTCAGCTTTTTAGCTAGTCAGCACTTCAGCAGGTCAGCAAGAACGAGGTGCTGAAGTGCTAATACCCCGGCCTCCCCATCCTCGTATACGTTATGTTCTTCCCCGCCTCGACGCCGGGCTGGTTGAAGGCGTTGACGCCGTACAGGGAGCCTGCTATGGCCGTCTGCACTTCGAGGGCCTGGAAGACGTAGCCTAAGTTCTCCTCGTTGGTGGCGCTGAGCTTTATGGTCGAATTGGGATGGCCGGCCTCCGTGAGGGCCCGGCGGGTGGCGTCGCACTCGACGTTCAAGAGCTCGGCCATGGAGTGCCCGCCGAGGTAGCCGACGCCTTCGAGGTCTTCGTAGGTTTCCGGGATCGTGAGATCCCGCGGGTGGTCCTCGACCTCGACTATTTCGATCACCTTGTCCTCGGGGCCCTGCATGTAGAGCTGGACCTGGGAGTGCTGGTCCGTGGTGCCGACAGCGCCGTGCGGCGTGGAGCCCTTGCCGTCTTTGCCCAACGACTCGGCCCAGAGCTGCACGAACCAGGCCGCGAGCCGCTCCAGCGCGTCGGCGTAGGTCATCATGACCCTGACGTTGCGCCCCCTCGCGGTGTCCATGAGGTAGTGCATCGTCGCCCCGACGACCGCGGGATGCTCCGCCCCCTGCTCGTTCACCTCGTCCACGCACTGCGCAGCCCCAGCGAGCAGGGCTTCGATGTCCAGCCCGGCAACGGCTGCCGGCAGCAGCCCGACCGGCGTGAGAACAGAGAACCGCCCGCCCACATCGGCGGGTATGGGCAGAACCTTCAGGTCCTCGCGGTCGGCTATCTCTCTTAGGAATCCTTCTTCGGGGTCTGTGGTGGCGATGGTGCGTCCCTGGAACCCGAAGTCCCCCAGAGCGTCGATGAGGACGCCACGGATCACGAGAAAGTTAGCCATCGTTTCGGCCGTGGAGCCAGATTTGGTGACGACGTTGACGTAGGTCCCCTCGGGGTCGGCGAGGTCGAGGATTGCAGAGAGCGTCCCCGGGTCCGTGTTCTCCGCGAAGTGCATGCGCGGCCCCCGACGGTCCTCACCCGCGAGCGCGTTGTAGTAAGGATGGCTCAGCGCCTTGTGCACGGCCATCGGGCCGAGGGCCGACCCTCCGATGCCCACGTGGATAAAGTCCGTCGCCCCCGAGCTACGTATCTCCTCGGCGACCCGCGCCGAGGCCTCGGCGTACTCGGCGGTCTTCGGCAACCGCATGAAGCCCGGCGGGTCCCCGAGAAGCTCGTCCGCGGCTTCTCGGAGGCGGGGCTTTATCTCGTCCAGCTCCCCACTCTGCAGCCCGCCTTCCACCTCCATCATGTTCTGGTAGTCGAAGGTGACCTCGGCCATGCGCGGGCTCCTCTCTTTCTCTGTCTCTCAGAGGGACAGTTTAGAACAGGGTATAATCCCCGGCCATCGTGAACGCGCCAGCCCCCGAAGTCGTAGCCCGCCTGAAGTCCGAGTACCCTGACGCGCGCACCGAGCTAACCTGGACGAACCCGCTGGAGCTCCTCGTAGCTACCATGCTCTCCGCCCAGACCACCGACGTTCAGGTAAACAAGGTGACGGAGGGCCTCTTCGCCAAGTACCGCACGGCCGAAGACTACGCCGGCGCAGCTCCCGAAGAGCTCGAGGAGGACATCCGTCCCACGGGCTTCTACCGTAACAAGGCCAGATCTTTGCGGGGCATGGCCAGTGCTCTCGTGGAGGATCATGGGGGAGAGGTGCCACGCACCATGCGGGAGCTCGTGGCGCTGCCCGGCGTCGGCCGCAAGACGGCCAACGTAGTGCTCGGCAACGCCTTCGGTGTGGACGAGGGCATCGTCGTCGATACTCACGTCCGCCGCGTCTCCGGCAGGCTAGGCCTTACGGAGGAAAGGGACCCGGAGAAGATAGAGTGGGACCTCATGCGGGTCGTGCCGGAAGAAGATTGGACCGTCTTCTCTCACCTCCTGATCCTGCACGGCCGCAGGGTTTGCAAATCGCGCAAGCCCGACTGCCCGAACTGCGTCCTCAACGACATCTGCCCGTCTGCCCACGACTACGAAGAGTTGAGCTAACCCGTTCCGAAAGGAACATGAGAGGGCCGGGACTCCTTCGATCCCGGCCCCGATGCCGAACCCAACACGGCGACCTTCGCTCACCTCACCCTGAGCGTGTAGGTGTTGTCCTGGGAGAAGGTGGAGCCGGGATCGAAGGGGTTCGCGAACGTCCCACCGAACCGGACGGTGTGCCTGCCGTTGGAGAGCCCCTTCGGCAACACCACCCACAGCCCATCCGCCACCGAGATACTCGTTCCGCCCACGACCCCGAAGGGGTTGTCCGCAGGCACCGTCGCCCCGAACGCTGGGGTGTCCGCGCGCACCATCCTTACCTGCCTCCCGTCTACCGTCGCGTAGGGGGTCGTCCCCTCCAGCGCGGCGTCAACGAGGCCGTTGCACTCGGCGCGCAGCTCTTCCTCGGTGTTGTACGGGTCGCTCCAGGCCGGGCCGCACACGTAGGTGAGCACGGGGAAGAAGATCCTCGTTTCGGCCGGCGCCCTGCAATCTCGCGTCACGGCCGAGCCGTCTGACGTTCCTGCCAAGAACCACGCCGCGCTCGGGTTGCTACCGTCGCACTTGATGGATCCCACGTCGGTCTTGTAACTGTAGCTGTCAACCACGGAGTTGGTGGCCGTAGGGTCGGAGCCCGCCCATTGCCACCACGCTGCCCCGAGCTTTCCAACCTGCGCCTGCAGCGCACCGTCGGCTTGCGTGGCGGAGGCCAGCGGGGCAGCCACCACCAGCGCCAGGATGACGCCGATCGCCAACACCATTGCTCGTTTCACTTCGTCTCCTCCTTTTCCTACCGATCCTCGAGAGATCCCATTTCTCCGCTCGTCCGTCACACCTGCGGCCACCGTCCGGCACGCCGCCAACCCACCCGCCTCTCTTCCTAAGGGCGGGAACCCTGCCTCGTCAGGCAAGGAACCGCCCCGGCCGCCGCGACGGGATCAATCGTGCGCCCGTCCGACCTTCTGCGCATCGCCCTATCGGACCTTTCTCGTGAGCCTTTCGGACCTCCACGAGAGATCCGGGTGGACCGGGTCCAAATGGTCCACGGAGGGCGTGATAGCGAGAGAACACTGCGCCTCAGAATCCCGTTCGCCGGTCGAGCACACCGAGTTCCACGGCCCGCACGGCCGCCTGCACGCGGTCGCGAGTCCCAAGCTTGGCGTAAACGTGGCGTATGTGCCTCTTCACGGTGCTGATGCTGATGGAGAGGTTCTGGGCTATTTGCCGGTTGGTCTGTCCCTGCACCACCAGCCTCAAGACCTCCACCTCCCTGAGGGTGAGAAGACCAGCGGGGCGCGCACAACTCCCTGGAGACCCGTGGGAAGAGGGGGAGCTCGCCGCTCCAACCTCTTCCTTTGTATCTTCGCCGATCAAGTTCAAGAGCAGCCGCATCGCCAGGTCTTCATCCAGGGCGTAGTAGCCCGCGAGTACCCTGCGGACGGCGTCGGTTATCCGGGCGGGAGAAGCGTCCTTGAGCACGTATCCCGCGGCGCCTGCCCCGAGCGATTCGGAGAGCTCCCGGGCCTGGTCGGTGACGGTAAGGATGAGCACGAGGGTATCGGGGAGCTCCCCTTTAATGGCGCGGGTTGCCGCGACGCCGTCCATCACGGGCATCCTGAGGTCCATGAGCACCAGCTCGGGCCTGAAGCGGCGGCACATCTCCAGCGCCTGGCGACCGTCGCCCGCCTCCGCGACGACCTCGAGGTCGGGGTGGCCTTCGAGGGTGTACCTGATCGCGGATCGGAACAGGGGATGGTCGTCCGCCACGACAATGCGAGAAGGTCCTTGTGAAGTAGGAGCATGTTCGGGGTCCATCTTATTCTCACCTTCTCGGTTCAGGCTACCGGCACGCGTCGTTTCCGCCGGTGCTGCGTCCTTTACCTACGGGAACCAGGTTAGGGGTCGCGCGTTATCCGGGCGTTAGCTGGAAGGGCCGAAGGCGTGAGTATTTCTACTCATTTTGTGGGCTTTGCGGGGGACGTAGCCCTCAGCGATGGTTCCCCCACGAGACTGGAGCCGGCGCCAATCGCTTTATGCGATCGGGGCGATGTATCGCAGCATGGCCCAGAAGTGGCAGGCGCTTCCGGCCAGAACGAAGAGGTGCCACAGCTCGTGGAACCCGAATTTTCCAGGGATGAGGTTGGGACGCTTCAAAGCGTAGATCAGGGCGCCCGCACTGTAGATAAGGCCGCCGCCAAGGATCCAGGCTATCCCACCCGGCGGTACGGCCTTCAGAATGGCGGAGGCGGCGAACACCGCGATCCAACCCATCGCCAGGTAGAGGCTGACCGAGAGCCATCGTGGTGCCCCCATCCACAGCAGCTTTAGCACTACCCCGCAAAACGCTAGCGCCCATACGAGGCACAGCAACCCCACGCCCCAGCCGCCTTTGAGCGCGAGCACGCAGATGGGCGTATACGTCCCCGCTATGAGGACGAAGATCATGACGTGGTCCCACTTCCTGAGCCTCGCGACGGCGGCCGGGGAGACGGGCAACAGGTGGTAGAGCGCGCTAGCCCCGTACAGGGCGACGAGGCTGCAGCCGAAGATGCCGAAGGCGACGAGCTGGTCCACCCTGCCCTCCCCGGCCGCCCCGGCCAACAGAACGCCAAGGGCGACCAGCGCGAGCAAAGCCCCCGCCAGATGGGTGAGCCCGCTGACGGGCTCCCGCAGCCACTTCTTCATCTCAGAGCCCCCGCCTCGCCGACAACGCCACCAGTCTACCCACCGGAAGATGGATGTTCCCACAGATCGTATAATCCCTAATGACAGACCAAGGGGGCATGGCAGAGCGGACGAATGCGCTGGTCTTGAAAACCAGAGGCCGTAAAACGCCCGAAGGTTCGAATCCTTCTGCCCCCGCCCTCGGGCGCCAGAGAGCCGCGCAATAGCGCCCATAACCGATTTGTTAAAAATCATTAAGATAATGAAGACTTTTACGTTTTGGTTCTGTACACTGTGGGTACTTCTCGGTAGGAGGAGACAAGTGCAGGCCGCTTGGAGACAGAACAAAAGAAGGAGGACTGGATGAAGAGGATAATCTTTCTGGCTACAGTTGTCGCTCTGGTAGCCATGCTAGCCTTGGCGCCGATGGCCATGGCTCAGGGCACCACCATGATGATGGAAGGCTCGATGGCCGGCACGACGTCGCCGGGCGTCCCGAGCAGCGGTGGGCCCGCGATTCTTCTGCCGGCGGCCGCGCTGCTTCTCGGGTCGGGCATTCTGACCTACGCCATCCTGAGGCGCAGGTAGTCAAATCGGATTTTTGTGGGCCCGCCCGTTCGCGGGCGGGTCCTTCCTGAGTCGGGGGAGAGCCTGCACCCTCCCGGCTCTTTATCTTCGGGCTGCCGGGCTACCGGCGGCTTTTTCGTGCCAGCCCCTCCGGGGTTATTGTGGAACGGACCGTTAGGGTTCGGTGATCGTCCTGTATAGTACGGGGCAAGCTAGCGCGAGGAGCAGGTCGAAGCCAGGCTCAAAAGATGACCGGGTCGGGAAGAAGGCTACCGGATACCATTTTCTACGGTGGAGCCCTTGCGTTCCTGGCGCTTCTCATGTTCGTGTCGCGCGACGACGTGGGCTTGATCCGCAGCTTCGAGATACTCCTCGGTGGAGCCCTTCTGATAGGGACCATCGTCGCTGTCGTGTGGGTGACCTGGTATCTGTGGCAAAAGCCCACTACCCCGACAGCCCTGGAGCTCTCCCGACGCTTCGAGGCGGTCCGTCTTATGGATGGAGCCCAGTTCGAGGTCTTCGTCGCCGACCTCTTCAGGGCCATGGGGCATCGGACGGTGATGTGCGGGGGGGTGGGGGATCAGGGCGTCGACATCGTCGTGAATCCTAAGGGCAAGCGTGTGGCCGTACAGTGCAAGAACCACTCCAGGCCCGTTGGCAACAAGCCCGTGCAAGAGGTCTATGCCGGGGCGCGGCATCATCGGTGCGTCGAGGCCTGGGTGGTGGCCCCCGCCGGGTACACCTGGGGTGCTCTCGAGCTGGCGAAGAGCACCGGCGTCTCGCTCCACGATGCCGGCACCATACACCAGTGGATAAGAGAAGTGGACAAGCTCGAGAAGGAGCGCGCGAGCGAGACACAGCCAAAGGCAGAGCAGACAACCTTCGGAGAATCCCCCTACCCCGAAGATGGGTGAACAGGACAAGAGGAAGGGCCGGACGCGAGACGTCCGGCCCTTCTTGATTGGTTGCTTCCTACTTGAACTTGAAGTTGATCGGGTGCTCGCTCCCGTCCTTAAGCTTTATGACCAGCTGCCTGCAGGTGCTAGACCATGCCTTGTCCGTCTTCCAGTTGTAGATGTACTGACCGGATGCCGAATCGTACTTGAGCCCGCTGCTGCTTACGGCAACCGTCTCTTCTATGGGGTCGATAACCTGCTGGGAGTCGCAGGTTATCTTCCTCGAGGTGGGATAGCCCACGGCGAAGATGTCCAGCCCCAGGTTGGCGCCGAGGCCGAACTTCACGGGCACGCCAGCCCCTGCCTTGACCTGGTTTAGCGCGCCGTTGGTGACGGGTTCCGAGAAGCCGCCGCCGCTGCCGTTGCCGAAGTCGTAGAGGACGTTGACCTTGAAAGTGCCGGTAGCCTGGTTTCCCGCTTGATCGGTGGCGGCGCAGTTCACCGTCGTGGTCCCGAGGGGGAAGGTGGTACCCGATGCCGGAGAGCAGTCGATGGGCACGTTGCCGTCTACGTCATCGGTGGCCGTGGCGGTATACATGACCTGAGAACCGTTGGAGTCGGTTGTGGTCTTGGTTATGTCGGGGGGTAGGCTAGGCGTAGGTTCGGTGGTGTCACTTGGAGTGTGGCGCACCTGAACGCTAAATGATCCGCTGTTGTTCGACCATTCGACACCATCCATCGGTCCCAAGAACAAGCGGGTCGCCCCATTAGGGATAGTGACCTTTTGGACTTCACCGGTGCTGGTACGCCCGTCGCCGATAAAGAATATCTGCTTGAGAGTGGGAGATAAAGTAGCGTAGTCCCGGCTCTGCGTAGTGCCAAAGTCAAGCGCTGCTGGTGCTGGAGAGGCATCCGGCCGGTCCGGTCCCAAGAAAACCCCTACAAGGGAATTTTGAGGGGCGTTTATATCCGAGATCCCGTTCTCTGGGTTGAGTATTGGGTAGTCGTTGTAGTGGCTGAAATTGTTGAGGCTGCCGCCATCAGGAGGATCGACGGGCGGACGGACGTTCGCGGGGGTAAAACTTACCGATCCGCTGACGTCGAAAGTCAGTACGTCACCCGTAATAAGGTCAATGCCAGCAACTTCTGTTGGAGATTGCCCAGGCGCGGTATCGTTAGCGCTTGCGATAGATCCGTCAGGCATGCCAGCGAGCCAGGGATCGGCCGTGCCGGGAACAGTAACAGAGACCGGTATCGTTGCTATCGCCGCTCCGCTGCTCACGAGCAATGCTGCTACGGTGGCGAGTACAAGAATTGCACTACTTCTCATTGTTCTTCCCTTTCCTTTGCATCCAGCAGAAAGGCCATCGGTAACGCTTGCGTGTACCAGGTCATATGTGAGCGCCAGAAGACATATCGCGCCTTGCCTCCTCTCATGGAGATTTCGGGAAGTAGCCGGTAGCACCACCGACACTTCTCATCCCACAGGTACCTCGCGCCTTGCGGATAAAGTTTCGGTCTCTATCCCTCTTGGCTGGTCCTATATCGTTGGTGGCATTATCTTTCCGGCGCGAAGGTGGGACATCGACGAGACCGCCTATTCTGCTCGCAGCTATGTGCGCTGCGCATCGGCAATTCGCCTCCACGGGATCAGGCTGCGGGTCGACCGCGTGGCGGGCTACACCAGGCCACGTTCGGTGGCATGACGCGCCGCGGCGGTGCGCGAGTCGACCCCGAGCTTGCGATAGATCGAGCGCAGATGCGCGTCTACGGTACGGCGGCTGATGAAGAGCTTTTCTGCCACTTGGGCGTTGGACTTCCCGGATGCCACCCGACTCTCTCCTCAACGAGAGGCTTTCATCGAAGAGCGCCCGCGCCCGAGGATAATCTCCACGGTCGAGCGCCACAGTGCCCAGGTTGACGAGCACGTCGGCCGTGCCTGTCACGTCGCCAAGTTCCCGCCGCAAGAGGAGGCTTTCCTCCAACCACTCTCGCGCCCGCTCGTAGTCGGACTGGTTGCGCGCCAGCACGCCGGCACCGTTTAGCGCC
>JBKPSF010000123.1:0-27310 GCA_046734875.1 Actinomycetota bacterium
GGGCTACTTCGACTACTTCGGCGCGGCCGCGGGTGAGCGCGGGAAAGGCTACTATTCCTACAACCGGGGCGACTGGCACATAGTCGCGCTCAACTCGGAGTGCGAGTTCTTGGAGGGAGGCTGCGACCGGGAGTCGCCGATGGTGAGCTGGCTCAAAGAAGACCTTGCCGCCAACCCGGCCCGGTGCACGCTAGCCTATTTCCACAGGCCCCTCTACAGCTCAGGGCAAAACGGTAACAACCCTGAGATGAGACCGGTCTGGCACGCCCTGCACGCCGCGCATGCGGACGTGGTCGTATCCGGCCACGATCACGTCTACGAGCGGTTCGCGCGGCAAACCCCGCGCGGGGAGCCGTCCACGCAAGGCATCAGGGAGTTCGTGGTGGGCACCGGCGGGGCGAGCCACGGCAAGTTCAAGTCGGTCCGAGACAACAGCCAGGTGCGCAACGCGAACACCTACGGCGTGCTGAAGCTGAGGCTCCGCCCCAAGAATTATAGCTGGAGGTTCGTCCCCGTGGAGGGCAAGACCTTCACGGACTCGGGCACCACGAGGTGTACGTGAAGCGGTTAGCCAAAAGCTACTCTTCCAGAACGTCTTCGATCTGGCGCACGAACCATCCCCAGACCTTTCTCTCTCCCACGCCGGGGGCCAGGCTCTGGGCCTCGCTGTAGAGCAGGGTGACGTGCGCCAGGTAGGCAAGATACAAGAGGGACAGGTGTTCGCGCCCTTCGGGCCAGAGGGCGTCGAGCAGGGTCAGGACAAACCGGTGGTCCCGAACGCCACCGCGCCGCCCCTGCAGGGCGGTCTGAAGGGCCTGGAAGTTGAAGGCGTCGTAGAGGGGGCTCATTCCTTCGGAGGCACGCTCCCAGTCGAAGACGAACAGGGACCGCCCTCCAAGGCGCGTATTCCAGGGTGCGAAGTCGCCGTGGGCCAGAGAGAAGGGCATGCTCACCGGGCCCAACCCGTCGTGCAGCCGCTCGAGGGCAGGGCCGAGGTTGGCGGGCAGGGCTTCGGGTGAGCCGTGCCTGAGACGGAGCCAGATCTCGGAAATCTGAGCCCACATGGGACTCCCCGCAAACGTCTTGCTTACCCTGGAGGCCTGGAAGACCTGCGTGAAGAAACGCAGGTGGACCGCCGATAGTTCTCTGGGTCCCGGGCGCGGGGGCCCCATCGTGATAGGGAGTACCGTGCCCCCATGCCATTCGAAAGAGCCCAGTACCTCCGGTATCGCCCCCCGCAGTTCGGTGCTCTCGGACAACCCCAACAGAGCACGCCTCTCCCTCTCGACCGCCGCCCGGGCCAGGGGCGAAGTGGCGATCTTGGCGTAAGCCAACGTCTCTCCGGCCGTATCAAGCACCTGCGCGGTGACCTTCCGGTGCGGGGCCGGAACGCCGAGGTAGAAAGCCAACCGCACCGCGTCGACCCCGACGACGGGGGCCAGCATCGCCTCCAGGCGGGCCAGGGTGTCCTCCTCCAGCCTTACCCCTTCACCCCGCACGGCTCCCGCCCCTATGAGCGTGCGTAACGCCCGTCCTCGCAGGCTGTTGGGCTGGTACAGCCCTCCTATGCCCGCCCGGCGCAAAGCGGGCCTGTCCGCCGGGAGCAGCCAGCGGGCGCCCGCCACATTCGGGTACGCCGTGTAAGACCGCCCCGCAGTCTTCCCGGTTTCGGGCCTGATTCCCAGGAGCGAGGGGATATCCGTTCCCTGCGCGTATGGTTGCATGCTTGACCTCTCTCCCGTCGGATCAGACCCGACGCACGAGAGCGGACTTCGACAATCCCATCCTGCCTCCGGCCGCTACAGCCCGTAATCCTCGAAACGTTTCTTGCAGCATATACTGAATCTGAATCCATCTTAGCAGGTCGCGTCCGAGATAGAGCCATCAGCCATTCAGCCAAAGGAATGCTGAAATGCTGAAATGCTATCTCGCGGACCCACCGGCGTCCGCTGAGACGGAGACGTTGAAGGCGGCTCCATCGGGTATCGCCGCACCATCCCGATTGTAGATCGCCCACTGATCCACGTCGTGGTCGTAGATGATGTCGATCGGGTGGTCGTTGAAGACGCCGCTACCACCCCCGGGGTTCCAGTTCTGCGTGACCCTTACCGTGATGTGCGGCTTCCCTGCGGTAAGGGGACCTCTGAGGTAGGTGGCGTTGCCCACCGTGTCGGCAGGCTTGGCGCGGTGGACGAACCCCGCGGCCGGTTGCGGGACGACCAGCTCGAAGGTGGCCCCCGCGGGCACCGGGCCCCGGTCCTGGTTGAAGATCGCCCACCTCCGGGCCTCGGGCTCGTACCAGACACCGATGTTGTGTCCGTAGCGAGCGGTCCCGCTGCCCGCGGGGGCCGCTGCCGACGAGACGAGGACGACGGCGTTCGCGTTCCCGTCGGTGTTGGGGTTCTTGATGTAGGTGTAATCTCCCTGGCTGTTTTCCGGATCGGCCCGATGGACGAACGGGGCCCCGTAGGCCGTGCCGTCCGAGCCCCCGGAATCGCGGGATGGTTCGATCCCCGTGGATTCCGACGCTTCAGCCGGGCCGGTCGTCCCAGCCTCGGTGCCCTCGAGCACGCCCGAGCCGGCCGCGACGTGCCCGGACGGCCTGCCGGCCACGAACATCGCCGCCGCGCCCACGCCGACCGCCACGAGGAACACCAGGATCACGCCGCCGAAGTACACCGAGCGCCTCAAAGCGGGCGAGAGTGCCCTGAAACGGTCGATCATACCAGGATAAGGCGAATCATCCGCTCGGCGTTGTGCTGCTGCACGGGAGGTCCCTCCTCCATACCGAAGCTACCCGGCGGGTCTACAGCTCGACTTCACGCATTTTACACGCTTGGAACACGGGGCCGCGCGAGCAGGCAGCCGGACGCTCTACCGTGTGGGTTCGAGCGCGCACCGATAGGCGCGTACAAACGGGTTCGGAATGGAATACTACGTTCGCCTGCTTGGCAACCCATTCCGGGAATCCGCGCGCAGCCACAGCGAGACGTGCTCGGGTTGCATGGTCTCCCGCACGACCGTCAGCAGTTCGGAGCTCAAAGCGTCCATGTCCGTCTCTTCACGCAACGTCGCGGAGAAAGTTTCAAGCGTTCTGGCCGCATCGTACTTGCGGCGATAGAAGCGGCGGTCGATGAAATTTTGGACGCGCCGTCTCAGGGGGTTGAACAGGGCCGCTATAACGAGCGTGGAGACCACGATGGCGAGTTGGGGTTCCCGCTCCTGGCCCGTGAGCGTGCGGAGCACGAGCTGGGCCGTCGTTACGCCCCCGAAGTAGACGGCGAGGAGCGTCACCGTCAAAGTACCGTAGACGAGGGTACGGTTGATGATGATGTCTATCTCGTAGAGGCGGTAACGCAAGACGGCGACGCCGAGGGAGACTGGCAGGCCGAAAAAAGTCAGGATCACCAGCAAGAACGCCCACCATCCGAGGCCGCCGAACAGCAAATCTCCAACCAGCGTAACCATCAAGACGATCGCCAGCAGCGCGGCGGCATAGGCGAGCCATTTGATCTGCTGGCGCGTCACAGGGTCAGCGTGGCGCATCCTGAGGAAGACGGAGACCACCGAAACTAGCACGATCATATCGCCGATGTAGAAGAGCACGTTCCCAACGAACTCGAAGCTTCCCCCATACCCCTCGAATCCCAGCGGGTTCCTGATGCCCTCGAGGCCGTCTATCGGTCCAGGGACAAGCGCCCTGACGATGACGCTCGCGGCTATGAGAAGGCTGTTGATCCAGAGCAGCGGGCGCCAGCGGCGCGACAGGGGCCTTCCATCGGGGAACAGTAAGAACAGGTAGGCTAGGAGGCCGAACGCCGGGTACACCACCCAGGTCGAGATCCAGGCTGCAACCTCTCCGGCCGGGAGAGTTCCTGGATGCGATACCAGCGCCCTGATGGCGTAGTAGCCGAAGAAGCCGTTGGACGCCCACAAGAACCCGATGGCGCAGAGTATCCAGCCGACCGCGTTTCCGGGGCGCCGCAGGGCGACTATCGTCCCCACCGTCGAAGACGTTACCGCCCACGCCATGAGCGGGAGCACGACGATCAGGTCTTCCCGTTTCTCGACGATCAGCAGCGAGGTAACGGCCATCGCTACCGTCAACGTCAACACCGGCCAGGCGATTGTTCTGGCGAGGCGGGATCTCATCGCCCTGCCTTCTTTTCCGCCTGACGCAACCACAGCGAGACGTGCTCAGGTTGCATCGTCTCGTGCACCACGCTCACGAGGTCGCCGCCCAGCTCGTCGAGGTCCGTCTCGTCGCGCAGCTTCGCGGAGAACGCTTCCAGGGTCCTCGCAGCATCATATTTGCGCCTGTAGAAGGACCTGTCTATAAACGACTGGATGCGGCGCCTCAAGGGCGTAAACAGCGCGGCTATAGCCAGCGTGGAGGCGACAATGGCAATTTGGGGCAGTCTCTGCTGGCCCGTGAGCGCCCCCAGGAGGGCCTGGCCCGCCGTCACGCACCCGAAGTATACGAGCGCCAGCATGGCCGTCAGGGAGCCGTAGACGAGGGTACGGTTGATGATGATGTCTATGTCGAAGAGCTTGTAACGAAGTATAGCTATCCCTATAGAGATGGTGATCAGATTCCCCGCCGCCGAGAAGATCGCCGCCCCGGTCAGCTCGAACCAGCGTGGCCCATCGACGCCGAAGGTGGCGACGTTCAAGGCCGTGGCCGCGGCGTATATCGCTACCGCGTAGGCGAACCATTTGATCTGCTGGCGTTCTACCCCGACGGACCCGCGCAGCCTCACCAACACCGACAAGGCCGTCGCGCCATACAGGAGGGGGGCCATGGTGACCAGAAGTGCCGTCCAGATCTCTGTGAAACCTTCGATCCCGAGCGGGTTCCGGATAGGGCCGAGGGCGCCGAAGTAAGCGTCGGGGGCGAACGCGGAGGTGATCACACCCACCACCACGAAAATCCCGGTCAGCCAGGCCAACCACCTCCAGCGATAGCTCGGCAGGCGTCCGGTCGGGAAAAGCAGCAGGTAGGAGATCTGAAGTCCGATGATTATCGGCAGGATCCAGGCCGTGATCCAGGCCGCAGCCTCGCCCGCGGGAAGCGTGCCGTCACGCGCGAGCAGGGCGTAGACAGCATACAGAGCTGTGAAAGTACTGGCGCCGACGACCACGGCCCAGAGGCACAAGAGCCAACCCACCGGGTTCGCGGGCCGCCGGGAGGCCACGAGTGCACCGACGGTAGCATCGATCACGACGAAGGTGTTCCCGAGCCACCAGTTGGGAAGGTAAGTGTCGGGATACCCGAGGTTAAGCACCACGAGGAGCACGCTCAGCGCCATCAACCCCAGCGTGATGGCCCACGTCGCCCAGGCCAGCCAGGTAAAGGAGCGGGGCATCACCTCGTCGCACCCCGCGCCAAACAGACCAGTTCTCCGACGGGATCAACTGCCGATCTTTCGCGTCTCGGCACCGAGCCTGAGGTTTTCGAGGAGGTACGTGACCACTCGCCAGTGCGTGAGGCTCGCCTTTGAGTAGAAACCTGCTCGCCACCAACCGAGGCCTTCTGGTCGAGGACTGGGCGACGTAGCACGCTCATTGCGCGGTTTTCTCAGAAGGCGTGGACCGATGTTCTCCGGAGCCTGCAGGCGGCTTCAACCACAGAGATACGTGATCGGGCTGCATGGTCGTCACTACGACAGAGAGCAGCTCCGCGTTCACTTTTTCCAGGTCCGTCTCGTCGCGCAGCCTGGTCGAGAACGTTTCGAGCGTCTCCCTGGCGTCATATTTCCTGCGGTAGAAGCGGCGGTCGATGGCGTTCTGGATGCGGTGCCTCAGGGGGTTGAAGAGCGCGGCGATCAAGAGCGTCGAGGCGACGACGGCGAGCTGGGAACTTCCCCCGGCAAAGACCCCGAATACGTACTGGAGGCCGACCACGCTGCCTATGTAGAGGAGCACCAGGGACGCGGTGAGCAGGCCGTAGACGAGGGTGCGGTTGATGATGATGTCTATGTCGTAGAGCCTGTAGCGGAGCATCGCCACCCCTATGGTCACGGGGATGGTGAGGATGACGAGGCTGGAGGCGACCGTGCCTGGAAAGTAAAGGGCTGGGACGAGGTTGGCGAAGACCACCTCCACGACCAGCGCCGCCGTCGCGACCAGGGCGACGCTGTACACTACCCATTTCAGCTGCAGCCGTTCCACCGCTCCTGAACGCCGCCAGCGCACCAGGAGCGCGATGTACCCGGCGGCGAGGGAGAACTGAAAGGCTATGTTCACAGGAATGGCGAAGGCGTCGAGCCATTCGGGCAGGCCGACGAACCCGGCACTCGTTTCGAACTCCTTGAAATACTCGAGCGACGCCAGGCCCCAGAGCACCCCCAGCTGGGCCCACCACCACCGTGACGGAGGGGACCCTGAGGGGAAGAGGACCGCGGCGGTGCTGAGGGCGGCGACCGAGACCACCCAGGCGTTCACCATCCACGACGCCAGGGTATCGGCGGCCGGGAGCCCGAGGCCGAGGCTGTTTATCCCCGCCGCCAAACCAGCCACCATCAGGCACCATCCCACGGAGTTGGCTGGTTGGCGGCGTGTGATCGGAAAACCCGCCGACGAGAACCCTAAAGCCCACAAACCTGGTCCGACCGGAAGGCCCCACAACACCCGGCTGAAGTCGCCTCCCACGAAGAGGAGCACGATCCCGACTACACCCGAAGCGAGCGCCAGGAAGAGCAGGACAATCCCGGCCACAAAAGCAAAACTCCGGCGTCCTGTCTCCGGTCGCGCGCTCTTGCCGGTCATACCGTCCTTCGTCTCCGCGTCTCGCGAAGCCACAGCGAGGCGTGTTCTGGGTGCATCGTGTCCCCGACTACGGCCATTAGGTCGTCGCCCCCTGTGCCCAGGTCCGTCTGCTGCACCGGCTCACTCGAGCAACCTGCCGGCGATCTCGACTTCCCCGTCGTCCTCCGCCCACTCCCGGAGATGGTGGGGGACGGCTTCCACCGGTTTGCCCGAGATGGAGAGGCTTCCATCGGTGTCTCTGGTCACGACGAAGTTCATCTGTAGGTTCGGGTCGAGCTTCGGATGGTCGGAACGGTTGTGGGCGCCGCGGCTCTCCCTGCGCTCTATGGCCCCGAGGACGCTCGCCCGGGCCGAGACGAGCGAGGCCCGCAGGTCGAGGGCGAGGGCCAGGTCGGCGTAGCCTTCGGAGGTGGGACGCACGTCCAGGTCGCCGGAGGCGACCCGTATCTCCTCGATCCTGCTTAGACCTTCCTTTAACTTCTCCTCGGTCCGCACGACTCCGCAACACTCCCACATGGTGTTGCGCAAGGCCCGTTGAAGGGGCCTCGCGAACTCCTCGCCCTCGTGGATAAAGCCGCGCAACTCCTCGTCGGCTTCGGCGATCTTGTGCCTGGAGCGTAGCTGCACGTCGCAGGACATCGAGTACGCGGCGGCCGCCTCTCCGGCGCGTCTGCCGAAGATGATCGTCTCCGAAAGCGAGTTGCCCCCGAGACGGTTGGCCCCGTGTAAACCCGTCGTGGTCTCGCCGGCGGCGTAGAGGCCCTCCACGTCGGTGGCGTGCGTCTCGGGCTCGACGACTATGCCGCCCATGGAGTAGTGGGCCGTAGGCGCGACCTCCATGGGCTCTTTGGAGATGTCGAGCATCTGGGCTTCGAGGAACTGACGATACATTCGCGGGAGCTTCTCCAGTATGTAGGACTTCTCGAGGTGGGAGATGTCCAGAAACACGCCGCCGTGCTCGGTGCCCCGACCCTCTGAGATCTCCGTGTAGTTCGCCAGCGCCACCCTGTCGCGCGCGGAGAGCTCCAGGCGCTCGGGATCGTAACGCTCCATGTAACGCTCGCCTTCGGAGTTGTACAGACGCCCGCCCTCGCCGCGCACGGCCTCGGTTACCAGCGTGCCCGCCCATTCCTCGGGGTGGACCATGCCCGTGGGGTGGAATTGGACGAGCTCCATATCGGCGTGCCGGCACCCGGCCTCGAGTGCCAGGTACATCCCGTCGCCTGTGTTCTCGTCGCGCCTGCTGGAGCTCCTGCGCCACAACCGGGTGTGTCCCCCGGTCGCCAGCACCACCGCGTCGGCCAGATAAACGGTCCGTTCGCCCGAGTGTATGTCGAAGGTGAACGCCCCGAAGCAGCGGCCATCATGGACCAGCAGGCGCGAGACGTAGCGGTTCTCGTGCACGGGGATGCCTAGAGAGTCGGCTTTGTCGGCGAGAGCGTAGAGCATGGCCCTTCCCGTGTAGTCGCCGGCGTAGCAGGTGCGGCGGTATCGGTGCGCCCCGAAAAAGCGCTGGTCTAGCTCGCCCGTCTCGGTCCTCGCGAACGGGCAGCCGTACTCGACCAGCTCTTCGATGGCCCGCGGGGCTTCGTGGGCCATGATCTCCACCGCCCGAGGGTCCCCGAGGAAATAGCCCTCCTTGAGCGTGTCGGCGAAGTGCTGCTGCCAGGAGTCTTCCGGGTCTACGGTACCTAAAGCCGCGTTGATGCCGCCGGCGGCGAGCACGGTATGGGCGTCTTTTCTCAGGCGTTTGCCCACGACCACTACCTCGCTGCCGGCTTCGTAGACGGCGATGGCGGCGCGCAGACCGGCGGCTCCCGAGCCTATGACCAACACGTTGGAGACGTTCGTACGGTTCATGGCGTTAACCCACATCCTCTCTATCCGACGTGCTCGTCCTGCGTTCGGCGACCGGCCTCAACCACAGCGAGACGCGCTCCGGCTGCATCGTCTCCCTGACCAGGGAGGTAAGGTCGTTACGCAAAGTGTCGAGGTCCGTCTCGTCTCGCAGTCTGGTAGAGAATGCTTCGAGGGTCTTCCTCGCATCGTACTTCTGCCTGTAGAAGCTACGATCGACAAACGCCTGCACGCGCCGCCTCAGCGGGTTGAACAGCGCCGCTATCGCCAGCGTCGAGGCGACTACGGCAAGCTGGTTTTCTTGACTGACAACCGGGGCCAGGAGTCGCTGGAGACCGGTCACGCTCCCGAAGTATACGAGCGCAAGCGTCGCCGTGAGGGAGCCGTAGACGAGGGTGCGGTTTATTACCACGTCTATATCGTAGAGGCGGTAGCGTAGGACGGCGTAGCCCGCCGCGAGGAATACGGGGAAGACGGAGAAGGTAGCGGCGATCCCCGCGACCACCTTGAACCCCAGATAGTAGCCGATGATCCCGGCGGCACTCGCGAGCGGTATGACGGTCGCGGCCACGGCGAGCCACTTGAGCTGCTGTCGCTGCACACCCCTCGACCGGCGCAGGCGCAGGATCATGGCGAGGGCCGCCACCAGGAAGCTCGCGGCCATCCCCGGCCACCCTATTGAAGAAAGCGCCGTAAGAAGCGCGTCGGGCGGCTTCATGACGAGCGGGTTGACTACGCCCTCGAAGGGCGCGTCGTCGAGCACCGGTTGGAAGATCGCGCCCACCATCGCCGCGCAGGCGGTTAAGACGACGGCCCAGAAAACTGGCAGCCAACGGTGGCTCAGCAGGTGGCCGTCGGGGAAGAGGAGGAACAGCATGGATGGGGCGGCAAAGATGACGGGGATAAAGATCCAGTTAGAGAGCCAGGCCATCGTCTCGCCACCAGGCAGAACACCCGGGTACGTGTAGAGTGCGTAGACGCCGTAGCTCTCCACGAGATCCGATACCAGGCCGAGTAGGCCGGCGCCGGCGATGATCCAGCCTACGGGGTTGTGCGGGCGGCGGTAGGCGACCAGGAACCCGAGCGCGATGAACCCGAACACCAGGAGTTCGAGTAGTGAAGACGCCACTATCCCGGCAGCCCCGGAGGCGTCCGCGGTGTTGCGGTTCAGTATCGAAAGGTAGATCTGTCCTAGCGTCAAAACGGCCGCCACCGGCAATACCAGCCACGAGACGTACCTCACCGCCTTGGCGCTCATGGGCTCGCCTCCGGCCCGCCCGGGGAGTATGGAGCGCGACCGTAGGGCGCGGGTTTCGAACCCGCCCGTACCGGGAGGTGGGAGGCTCGTGTACCAGTCCCGTCCCGGTCGCGCAGCCACAAGTGGGTGTGCTCGGGCTGCATCGTTTTGCGCACCACCCCGACGAGATCCTCGGTCAGATCGTCGAGGTCCGTCTCGTCGCGGAGCCTCGTGGCGTACGCTTCGAGGGTCTTGCGGGCGTCGTACTTCTGCCTGTAGAAGAGCCTGTCTATGAAAGTCTGGATGCGTAGCCTCAAGGGGTTGAAGAGCGCCGCTATGGCCAGGGTTGAGGCGACCACGGCCAGTTGGGGAAGCTCTCTCTGGCCCGTGAGCGTTCCCAGGAGAGCCTGGGTTCCCGTTACGCCGCCGAAGTACACCAGCACCAACGTGGCCGTCAATGTCCCGTAGACCAGGGCGCGGTTAATGACCAGGTCTATGTCGTAGAGGCGGTAGCGGAGCATCGCGACGCCCACCGCGAGCGGGACCAGGACGAAGCTGAAGATCGCCGAGTATTCCAGCAGGATCAACCAGAGGGGCGAGCCGTAAGCGAACCAGGTCTCCTGCGGATATACGAAGGAGCCGACCATGGCGGCTATGTACAACAGGCCAACCACGGAGGCGGCCAGGGCTATCCATTTGATCTGCTGCCGCTCCTCGCCCCTGGAACGTCTGTAACGCAACACCAGGCTGAGGACGGAGAGGAGCATGCACGACAGGAACAGTGGGACGAGGAAGTAAGCTGCGGCCTCCGACCAGGAGGGCAGAACCCCGAACGGGTTGCGCGCGCCCCCCAGGTTGTACATCGGCGCGGAGGAGAGCCAGACCCAGATGCTTACCAGCGCAATGACTATCCCGGAGGACCAGGCGAGCGGACGCCACCTCCTCGATGGCAGCCTCCCGTCGGGAAACAGCAGGAACACGTAGGTTCCCATCAGTCCCACGGCGGGTACCCACAGCCAGCCGTTTATCCCCGCCACCAACAACGGGAACGGGAACGAGCCACGGCTGGCCACGCCGTAGACGGAGTAGTAGTCCATCGCCGCGCTGAGCAACCAGAAGAGGCCGTCCGCAAGGAGGATCCAACCTATCGGATTGAGGGGGCGTCTGGCGGCGACAAGGGCGCCGACCATGGGGAACACGAGGTAGAGGACTCCACCTATCTGGCCGGTGAGGGAGAGGTTGACGCCCCAGCTCTCCGGCACGTCCGCCGAACGGGCGAGCACGAACAGCACGTCGCTGGCCACGAATAGGGCGACCGAGACGCCGGCCAGCGACCACGCCAGTAGGGAAGAGCGACGCGGGCTCATCGCCCTTCCTCCGGCGAACGGAGCCGCAGCGAGACGCGCGCTGGCTGCATAGTCTCGCGCACCGCGGAGGAGAAGACGAAGCGCACGCCGCCGCTCCCCCGGCCCCGATCTTGTGTTTCTTCCATAACAACGTCACTCTACAGCACTACCGTCTCCCAGACGTTACGGCAAACGTTACGGCTTCAGCATTTCAGCACGTCAGGTTTTGCGCGCAAAGTGTCACTGGCGCTCGCAAGAAGCGGCGTCCTCCGCGGCGCTTCGTTTCACGCCCGCGGACGCGGCCATACGAGTGAAAGCTGAAATGCCGACCGGCTGAAATGCTGACATGCTGTAATATCCTTACCGAGTGGACCTCTTCGACGATGCAGGCATCGAGAACCTCGCGGGACGCGCCCCGCTCGCAGAACGGCTGCGTCCCGCGACCCTGGACGAGGTGGTCGGCCAGCCTCACCTGACGGGTGTGGGCGGACCATTGCGGTCGGTCGTGGAGCGGGGAAGGATCGGGTCCGTCGTCCTGTGGGGCCCGCCGGGCACGGGCAAGACCACGCTGGCCCGCGTGCTGGCCAACACGGTCGAAGAGGAGTTCGTGCCCCTGAGCGCCGTTACGAGCGGCGTGAAGGACCTGCGTGCCGCCCTCGACGGAGCCAGGGAGCGTCTCAAGTATGAGGGACGCGGAACGCTCGTCTTCGTGGACGAGGTTCACCGCTTCAATAAGACCCAGCAGGACGCCCTGCTGCCTGCCCTCGAAGGAGGACTGGTGGATTTCATCGGGGCGACCACCGAAAACCCCTCTTTCGAGGTTACGGCCCCGCTGCTCTCCCGCTCGCGCGTGCTCAGGTTGCGGTCCCTCTCGGAGGAGGACCTCGACCTTTTGCTCGACCGTGGCGTGGCAGAGCTCGGTGTGGGCATCTCTGGTGACGCACGCGAGTACCTGCTCGCGCTCGCCGGTGGCGACGGACGGCGGATGCTCAACGCCCTCGAGGTCGCGGCGGCCGGAACGAAGCGGGTCGAGGTTGCCGACGTGGAGCGGGCGGTGGGGCAGAGGGCGCTCAGGTACGGGCGCGAGGAGCACTACGACGTCATAAGCGCCTTCATCAAGAGCGTGCGCGGCGGCGACCCCGATGCGGCGCTGCATTACCTGGCCAGGATGCTGGAGGCGGGGGAGGACCCCGTGTTCGTCGCCAGGCGCCTCGTCATCCTCGCCTCCGAAGACATCGGCAACGCCGACCCACACGGCCTTCCCCTCGCCGTCGCCGCCGCCGAAGCCGTCAGGCTCATCGGCATGCCCGAAGGTCGAATTCCCCTCGCCCAGGCGACCACATATCTCGCCTCGACTCCGAAATCCAACGCCGCCTACGCCGGCATAAACGCGGCCATCTCCGACGTGCGCCGCGAGAACACGCCGGAAGTACCTATGCACCTCCGCAACGCCGTGACGGGGCTTATGAAGGAGGAGGGTTACGGCTCGGGCTACCATTACGCTCACAGCGATGAGCCCGAGGGAATGAACGACAGGTATCTGCCGCAGGAGATCTCGGACCGCATCTACTACGAGCCGAAAGCGAGCGGGGAGGAGGCGAAAATCAAGGAGCGGCTGGAGCGTTGGCGAGAGGGAAGGAAACGGCGCGAGGTCGAGGACGGAGGATAACGAGCTAGGTCAGGGCGCCTTCGCCCGGTCGTTCTCGCGTATAGCGTAGACGCAGATCTCTTTGTTCCTTTTGAAGATTTTCTTCTCCAGGGCCATCCCGACCTTCTCGGCGACACGGCGGGAGGCGAGGTTACCCGGATCTATCAGGGAGACGAGCCGCCGGTAGCCGAGCGTTTGGAAGCCGTGGTCCCGGGCTGCCGTCGCCGCTTCGGTGGCGAGCCCGCAGCCCCAGAATTTTCTCAGGAAGAGGTAGCCGATCTCTACCTCGTCTCTCCCCTCGACCTCCTGCACGGTCAGCCCGCATTGCCCCGCGAACCCGCCCGAGTCCTTGAGGATAGCCACCCACAAGCCGAAACCGTGGTCCCTGTAGCTCCCGAGCGTCCAGCGGACCCACCCTTCGACCTCCTGGCGGCTCTTGGTGCCTGGGTAGTAGCGCATGGCGACGGGGTCGGAGAAGATGCCCATGAGGTCATCGATGTCGGACATCTCCATCCTGCGGAGTACCAGGCGCTCCGTCTCCAGGATCTTACGAGTCATAGGGGGCGAAGTTCCGGCGCAGAACGGGGCTCTGGAACTCGCTGCCGAGGCAATCCATGTAGATGTCGTCCCAGAGCCTGCCGCCCTTCATGCGGCTCTTATGCTAAGGGCTACTTCGCGGTAGAAGCGCGCCTCGGTCCCCAATCGGGCGCCAACGCGCTCGACTCCGCCGGACCATCGACCGCGCTGGGCTCACCGGAGCCGTCGCTCTTGGCCTTGAAGAGGTCCCCGTTGCGGTCGAAGGCTATCATCCCGCCGTCGGGCGCCCAGGTCGGACTGTACCCGTCCTGGGCGACGAACTTCTTGCGCGTGCCGTCGGGCCTTATCGTGGTGACGCGCGCTCCCGAAGCCCTGGTGGAGTGGACGTAGGCCAGCCTTTTGCCGCTCGGCGACCAGTCGGGTGAGTACTCTTTGCCCGGGAAGTCGGTAACTTGCCTAAGCTGCTTGCCGTCGACGGTTACGGTGTACAGGTCCACGTCGTGCGGTCGGAAAGTTTCCTTGTAGAAGGCTATCTTGGTACCGTCCGGCGAGTAGGCTGGGTCGTTCTCTCGGACCTCGTAGCCGTTGACGGGCGGCGTGTCGGTGAGGTTCTTCCGATTGGAGCCATCGGCGTCCATGACCCAGACGTCGCCGTCCTTCTCGAAGGCTATCCTCCTGCCGTCGGGCGACCACGCGGGACCGCCTTCACCGGCCTCGGAGCCGCTGAGGTTCCTCACCGCCGTGCCGTCAGCATTCATCACGTAGATCTTGTTGGCGCCCGACCGAAAGCTCGCGAAGGCTATCTTCTCTCCGTTGGGCGAGACGTCGGGCGCGTAGTCGTTGGCCGCGTCCCCGGTCAACTGCTTGCGGTCCGTGCCGTCGGGCTTCATGGAGTAGATGTCGAAGCCCCCGGATTCGGAGCGGTCGATGTAGGCTATTTTGCCGTTCTTTCCCGGGAAGGAGGCTTGCGCCTTCTCCCCCGAGATCGCCAACAAGACCACCGAGCACGCCACAGCCACCGCGATTATCATCGGTAGGTAGAGCGTCCGTCTGCCTGTCATGCCTCTCTCCCTCCTCTCGCGGGGCTCGTCCTCGCCCCGCGCCTCAGCTGACTGGGCTAGTGTACCCCGGGGAGGGGGTGGCGCCAAGGTCCGCCCGACACGTCCCGGCCCACGCGATCATCCGAAAAGCCCCAATCCCACCGACTTCGGAGCACGCTTCTTTCGCGCAGTCGCTCTGACAAAGGCGTCCCGGCGCACGACGAAGAGCCGGGGCTTGCCATCCCGGCTCGGGCAATGGTTCCGGTGGGTAGGACCTCGGCTTACGCGTCTTCTGGCGCGTAGACGCGGCGCAGAACGGGGCTCTGGAACTCGCTGCTGAGGCAATCCATGTAGATGTCATCCCAGAGCTTGCCGCCCATCATGCGGCTTTTGCGGCGGCGGCCGATCTCCTTGAAGCCGGCCTTCTCGTAGGCCTTGATTCCCGCTGGATTAAATTCGAAGACCATTAGCATTACGTTGTAAAGGCCGAGGGCGGTGAACGCGAAATCGAGCATCAGGCGCGCGGTCTCTGTGCCGTAGCCCTTGCCCCTGCAATCGGACTCGCCGATGACGATGCCGAAAGTGGCGGTGCGGTTGCGGTGGTCTACGCCGTCAAGCCCGGTGTTGCCGATGGGCCGCAAGGTCTCCCGTTCGTAGATCGTGAACGGGACGCTGTTCTCGGCCCGCGAGTTTTGATCGTACCAATCTTGCTCCTTTTCCAGCGTCATGGGTTGTGGCGGGAGGTCCAACGTGCGCGTGGTGCCGAGGTCGTTGATCCAACGCTGGTAGAGCGGCAAAAGTTCCCGCCGCAACGGCCCGAGCGCCACCAGCTCCCCCTCGATGCTTAGTAGTGGCCGTTCGTAATCATCCATGCTCCTCCTCACCGACGTCGTCGCCTGTCTCCCCGTTTTCATGATGCCTGATGACTGATGCCTGATGCCTACCATCCAGCTCCGTCTTCTCGTTCGTGGCGAGCAAGAGGCTGACGAACACGAAAGGCTCGAACCAGATGACATAGGCGTAGAACCAGTAGTTGACGGTGAGCTGGAAGGCTACGACGAGCGCCGCGGAGAGCGCGGCCAGCCGGCGCAAGGTCTTTCTTCGTGGCACGAAGGCGACGAGAAGGCCGAGGAAGATCACGAGCGCCGTGACCGGCTTCTGCAAGAACGCGAGCCGGGGAACCTGAGTGTAGATGGTCCACGGGCTGACCCTGTCGTCCTGAAAGGCGAGGGTTTTTTCGTACAAGAGTTTGGTCGCCTCGAAGGGATGCCCGTCGAGCAGAACTACCCAGAACGAGAGGAGGATGACGCCGGCCCCGCCGAGCACGAAATCTATCATGGGCCTCCGTCTAAGCCCGTCGTAGGAGATCCAGAGCGGACCGAGCACGAGCGGGTAGAGCTTTATGGCGAACCCGGCCGCGACGCTGGCCCCGCGTGCTATGGGCGAGGCCGCCGCGGCGAGGCCGATGGCCGCGACGGCGGCGACGATAACGTCGTTGGTGTTGTTGTTGGTGGCGTAGATGGTGTAGGGGAAGGCGGCCCAGGCGAAGACGAGCGCCGCAGCGCCTTCCTTTCCCGAGAGCCTGTAGCCCGTGATAAAGAGCGCCATCGCGCCGGCGACGAAGGAGAAGAGCGTGAGCGCGTGGGCGGCGGGGAGGAAATCCCACTCGCCCTGGTACCCGAACATCAGGACGAAAGGCACGTAGAGCAAATAGTTCAGCGGCCCGTAGGTGTCGCCGGTGCCCACGTCAGAAGGCATGTTGCCGTAGGGGATGGTGCCGTCCAGGATTCGGTCGGCGCCAACGACCCCGGCATAGCCGACATCGATAACCCTGGCATCGACGTTGAGGGAGAGGATGAGGCCCCCGGCGAGCCCGGCCAGCACCATAAGGAGCCACACAGGGAAGTTGCTCGTCCTCTCCACCCTCTCGCCTATCCCGAAGCCCATGAGGAGAGTTCTTAGAAAGAGGTAGACCAGCGGCGGGTACCAGAGGACTACCGCTTCAGAGACTATGCCCTGCCTGTAGAAGCCGTGGGAGACGAGGAAGCCGAGGAGGGCCACTATGTCGAGGTTGCGTACCGAGAGCAGCCTGTCGGTGCGCCAGAAGGCGGCGGCGAAGGCGAGGGATAGCGGCAGCCAGACCCACCAGTAGTTCGCCTGCTTTCCGTAGGCGCCGTTCACACCTCGGGCCATGTTCCACCCGACCTGATCCCCCGTGTACACATAATTCAAGACCCAGGTCTCGTCGTCAACCCCGACGGTCGCTACCTCCTTTCCGTAATCCGTCGGACGGCCGCCGACGACCCCCGTTTCGTCGACATAGAAGTGGGCGGTCCACTCCCCATCCTCGTAGGTTGCCCGCGTGGTATAGGGCCCGTGCTCCGAGAGCTCGTCCCTCACCTCCTGGCTCGCCGCCGCGAGCTTGATCGCCTCGTTCTCGGAGAGCCCGGGATAGTCGAGCTCCGAAGCGCCATGCAGGACCTCGACCCGGCTTACCTTCCCCGAGTCGTCCGAGACCAGAAAACTGCCGACTTGCGTCCCCGAGGTCTCCTCAGTGAGCACGACCACCCACACGTCCTTGCCACCCTCGTAGCGCGCCGAGGTCTCGACCGTCGGCTTCGAATAATACTCGGCCAGCCTTGAGACGAAGCTGGCCTTCTCGAGCACCTCCTTCTCGTCCGACTGGGCGCCAGAGGCAAAGCCCATCAAGCACAGCAGCGCCGTCAGAAGGATCGCAAGGAGAACCGACCGCTTCACGGCGATGTCCTCTCTCTTGTCACCGCCGGCAGGGCGAGCAGCGCGGCCCAGATGATGACGAGGAGCAGGTTGCGGGCGATGAGCAGCTCCGGTCCGGGGTAACGGAAGGAGAGCAGGTCGCCGTAGTGGGTGGGGAAGACGAGCGTCGTGGTGAAACAGGCCGCCAGGAAGAGCGCGCAGATGATGGTTCCCAGGGCTCCTCCCGCGCCTAGCGGGACGAGGGGAAGGAGCCAGATCATAAACTGCGGAGAGAGGACCTTGGAGCCGAGCATGAACGCAAGTATAAGCGCAGCGGAATGCCGCGGAAAAGCATCTGGCCCGAGTCTACCGAAACGGCGGTATTCGCCGTACATCGCGAGCCCGGAAATGGCCAGCAAGTCGAGGGTTAGCAATGGGCTGATGGAAACTGCTAATCCGACGCCTCCGCCCTGTAACTCGGAAGCGCCGTGTTCGAAGACGACGCTGTGGACCCGGCGCAGAAAGATCAAGACCGATGCCGCGAGGCTCTCCACCTGCAGCCCTCGTCCCGCCTGGTAGGCGAAGCTCTGCAAGAGACCGCCGCCACCTAAGAGGGCGAAGGGCACAAGAAAGAGCGCGACCACGGCGAGAAAGACCGCACAGCCGCGCACGGCTCCCCGCCGGGCCAACGCCAACGGCAGGACTGCGAGGGCGGGCACCACCTTGGCCGCCGCGCCGAGACCGAGCGACGCGTAGGCGAAGATGACAAACCGCCCGCCCTGGGCGGCGAAGTACACTGCAAGCCCGAGCGTGAGCGCCACGACCGCGTCGTAGCGGAGGAGGGCCACGGGATAGAGCAACAGCGCCGCGAGCGCGATAGTCGCCGCGGACAGTACCCAGGCGTGGGACCCGTGGAACCTGCGAGCCGTCAGGGCCGTCACCAGGAGAGTCATCGCGAGAAAGAGCGCCATCTCGAGGGAGAAATGGTCTATAAAGCCGGCCCGGTTTGTGCTCGACAAAGCAGGGAGGATGAAGACGGGGAGGCTTCCGGGCGGGTACTCGATAAAGAAGTCTCTGTATGGTATCTCGCCCCTGAGGATGGACTCTCCGCTTTCGCGGTACAGGGCGAGGTCGTTGGAGTTTTCTCTCAGGTCGGCCGGCAGGTTGGCGGACAGGATCAGCAGCCCCGTGCACATCAGGGCGATCAGCACCGTCGTTGTTGCCCAGAAAAGGAGCGAAGGGGGCTTGCGGTCTCGGGTGCCGGGTCTCACCATTTAAGACCCTTGCCGGCCTACTCGAAGCCTTCCAGTTCCTGGCCGAAGAGCTCGGCGAGGGGTTCGAGGCCCTCGGGGGCGCCGGTGGCGAGCAGGGAGTCGCCGCCCTGCAGCCTGTAGGTGTCGCGGGGTCTGTAGGTCCAGCGACCCCCGCGGTTTACGGCCAGGGCGTACATGCCCGTCTCGGTCTCGAGCTCTAGCGACTCCAGCGTCTTCCCGTCGGCGGGGGACTCGGGGGAAACGGTGAGCTTCAGCACGATCTCGTCCGACTCGCCTATGGCTGCGGAGAGCACAGGATGGACCTCCTCGCCCTTCTCGACCACCCACACCATCTCCATCGCGCAGTCGGCGATGGTCTCGGAGGCCGTGGCGAGGTGTAGGAGACCCCGCAGGCGGGAGGAGTCCTCGACGTGGGGGGCTGCCAGCAAGACCCAGCGCTCCAGGCGGTAGCGCATCTCGTCCATAACGTCTTCGAGGGCCACCACCTCGCGGGCAAGCCCCGCGTCGTCGTAGAGCAGGGCCGAGTAGGCGAGGCCTACGGCCACCTCCGAGAGGTTCTTCATCTCGATGAGGATGTCCACCGCGCGGTCGATCTCGGAGAGCTGGCTCGGCGGAGGCACGGGCTCTGGAACCTCTTCTAACGGGGGCGCGCCAGCGAGTTCCCTTACCTCGTCCACGCCCTCGGGCGGCCCTTGCAAGAACAGCACGTCTCCCGCCCTCAGCACGTCCTCGGGCTCGGGATCGAAGTGCCACTCGTCTTCGGAGCGGAGCGCGATGGGGCGCATCCCTGTCTCTACCGGCAAATCTACGTCGCCCAGTGAGCGGCCGTCGAGGAAGCTCTCGGGTTGCACGCGGACGCGGGAGGGGATCTCTTCAGCCTCGGGGATGTCGTGCAAGAGCTCGGGCAGGATGCCGAGGCGCTTTACCACAATTTTCGCGATGTCCACGGCGGCGTTGCCGATCCTCTCGATGTCCTGGACCACCCCGAGGATGCCTGCCATCTGCTCGGCGTCGGCGGGGCTCCTCGCGGCCAGGATGGCCAGGGTGCGCATGTCGTAGACGAGGTCGTTCAGGACCTCTTCCAGGCGGACCACCTCCTCCGAGAGGGTCTCGGAGTTGTAGAAGATCGCCGCGTAGGAGAGGTCCACCATCAACTCCGAGGTGTTCTTGGCCTCGACGAGCATCTCTTTGAGGTTTCGTGGTCGCGTCTCGCGCATCTCTTACCCCGCCAATCCGAAAATGATCAAGGCTATTATAAGGCTCATGAACCCGAGCAAGTCCACCGCAGCCGTGATTATGGGTATGCCGTAGGTGTCGGGGTCTAACCCTAACCTGTAACTCAAGGTCGAACCGTAATAGGCGGCGAGGACCGCGGTCGTCGTGGCGATAAGCCCGGCGAGCGCGCTGACCCCGATCATGGCGAGCAGCCCGGGGCTAGCCCCTTCCGGAAACAGCACCAGGGCTATAAAGTGCGACGCGGCCCCGACGAACACGTATACCCCGGCGGCGAAGATGTACGTTAGCGTGAAGTCCCTGAAGGCCGCGAACTGCGGTATCCCCCGTGGCTCTATGAGGCCCAGATGGACCTTGGAGGAGAGGCGACTGGAGAGGATGCCACCCAAAGCGCCTCCCTCCTGCAAGAAAGCGGGCAGAAGTATGCTCAGGGCGAGGAGGGTCGTGAACTGCTGCTCGCGGTCCTGCAGCGCCACGCCCACCAGGATGGTCACGGTTCCCGTAAGGGCCAGAATGGGAAACGACTCGGCCAGGATGCGCCTCAGGTTCTCGGCACCGAGCCTCAAGCCGAAGAACCCGGTCGCCACCGCCGCCACGACCAGCGTGATGCCCAGGCCTGTCGAAAACACCGGGATACCGATCAAAAACGTGGCCACGACGAGGGAGGGGAGCGTCAGTATGTCGCCGGCCGCCGTAAGCATCGGGGCTGCGATGTTGTCCATGTCCCAGCCGCGGGCCACCGAGAGGCGGGCGACGAGGACCGTAATCCCTAGCAGGAGTATGCCTGCGATGATCCCACCCGCCGTGGAGATGACGATGTAGTCGACGACTGAGAGCTCCGTCTCCACGCCGAGTACGCCGCACAAAAGGCGTGCCAGAATCGCCAAAAACACCCCCGAGACGAGGGAGAGTACCGCGGCGGCCTGCACGTTTTCGGCGAGCACGCCGCGCCTGAGGTTGACGCTGAACAGTCCCGTCTGGATGGAGGTCGAGAGCCTGCTTCCCATCGCCCCGAAGATGGCACCGCGCATCCCGATGGCCGCGGGGATGAGCACCGCGAGCCCGACGAGCTCGTTCAGGGTGCCCGCGATGCCGGCGAGCACGATGCCGGCGACGAGCTCCCCGGTCGAGGAGAGAAACAAGGCGGCAAACCCCTGCCTGAGGGTCTCCTTCTCCTCCGTAAGGTAGCCATAGACCTTCGGGCGTAGGCGGGGACGGTCGCGAAGCCTCTGGCGTATCCCGCCTTCCTTGCTGCGAGTCTTCGATCCCCCCGTCTCGGCCATGGTAGAGGTATAGCCGTTGCCGCAGATGATGTAAAGCACTTCAGCATTTCAGCGTGTTAGGCTGTATTTGCCTGAACGCTGTCGCATCATAGATTCCGAACCGTCGTTCTCGTGAAAGCGGGATAGGGTGCAGCTGACGACCTACGCTTCCACGAACCACAACCTGAAATGCTGACCGGCTGAAATGCTCTAAAGCATCTTCTTGCTGCGGAGGTAGTAGAGCATTCCGCCGCCGACCAGGGCGCAAAGCGTCAGGATCGTGTAGAAGCCGAGGTGCCACTGCGTCTCCGGCATAAAGACGAAGTTCATGCCGTATATTCCCGTGATGAAGGTCAGCGGCAGGAAGATTAGGGAGATCGCCGTTAGCCGCTGCATGCTCTGGTTGATGCGCTGGGTCTGCTGGGTGGTATAGATGTCAAGCGACCCGGCCAGGTAATCGCGCATGGTGTCGATCATGTCTATGACCCTCAGGAGATGGTCGCGCACGTCATCGTAGTAGGCCCGGCTCTCTTCAGGGATCAACGTGGTCGTTGGCCGCATCAACACGCCGACGACGTCCCTCAGGGGCACGGCGAGACGCCTCAGGGCGGTCAGCTCGTGCTTGAGGTGGAACAGGGTGTCGAGGACCTGATCCGAGGCCTCTTCGCCCTCGCTCAGGAGGTCGTCCTCGATCCCGTCGACCATCGCCGAGAGGCGGTTCATGATCGGTAAGTACTCGTCCACGACGGCGTCGAAAACGGTGTGGGCCACGTTGGCCGGCGAGGAGGCCACGAACTCGTCCCCCGCGAGCAGCCTGCGCCTCACCCGGTCCAGTTCCCTCAAAGGGCGCGCGTGGATGCAGACCACGTAGTTCTCCCCGACGTACATGTCCACCTCGACCGTCTGGACGCGCCTCGTCTTCTCTGAGAGATGGAAGGAGAAGAGCGCGACGAAGAGATAATCGTCGTAGACGTCCACCTTGGGAAGATGGCTCTTCGTGAAGCAGTCCTCTATGGTCAGGGCGTCGAAGCCGAACACGTCGCGCAGCATGCTCCCGTACGGCCCGTTCTGCCCTCCTTGAAGGCTGAAGATGTCACACCAGACGAGCGATTCGCCATCAGCTAGATAGTCGGGGAGCTCGTCGAGGCCGACGTCCTCGCGCAGCGTCCCGGAGGCGTCGAGGACCATCAGGTCGACGTTCTCCGGCAGGTTCCTGGTCGTGGTGGACTGCATAGACCGATTATACAGCGGGGACGTTGTAGACTGCCGTTCGTTAGACCGAGATGACCCGCAGCACACCATCCACGATACGCCTAATCCGGACGCGCGTCTCGGCTCCACTCGACTTCGCACTAGAGCATTTCAGCCAGGAGGAACGGTCTCCGAAACGGCTTCTCTCGAGTGCAAGCCGCTTTAATCGAAATCCGTGGGCAGGTATGGGTCGCGGTGCTGTTCGAAGAAGCGTGAGATCTGGGCCCGCGTGACGCGCGTGACGGAGAGCTCGGGGATCTCCCCTTCGCCGAAGAAGAGCGCCCCGTTGGTGTCAACCTTGGAGAGCGGCGTTTCGTCCAGAAGGTCGCACAGGTACACCAGCTTGTAGACGTGATAGGCCAAGGGCGGGTGGCCGCGCCTGTCGCGGTCGTAGGCCGCGAGGAGTTTGACCGCCCTTACGCTGTACCCGGACTCTTCGAGGGTCTCTCGGGCCGCGGTTTCGGACGGGGACTCGCCCACGTCGGCCCAACCTCCCGGCACGGACCATCCGTCCGGCTCCTTGACGAGCAGGATGCGGTCGTCTCTGAACACCACGGCCCGCACGTCTACTTTGGGGGTCGCCGGACCGGTCTCGAGGGCCAGCAGATCCCGGGCCTCTTCCAGCGTTCCCGTGGAATGGGCCGCGAGCATCTCGGCGGCGACTTCCCTGAGCTGCTCGTAGCGCCCGAGGTCGTAGTCGTCACTCGAGTAGGTCAGGCCGTCCTGGGCGATGGCCTGGAGGCGTTTGATCCACCGCAGCCACCGAGGACCGGACTGGCCGTCTCTCAACGCCGCGCCGCTCCCCCCGTCGTGGGGATCGGGTTCAGGCCAGCCTCTATCTCTTCCCTGCGATCTTCGAGGAAAGGTGGCAGCGAGAGCCTCTCGCCGAGGTGCGCGGCGTCCTCGTCCGTGGCGAACCCCGGGCCGTCGGTGGCGATTTCGAACAGCACACCGCCCGGCTCGCGGAAGTAGATGGAACGGAAGTAGAAGCGGTCTATCTGCGGCGTCACACCGAGGCCCGCCCGCCGTATCCTCTCCCTCCACGCAGCATGCTCCTCATCATCCGGTGTCCTGAAGGCGATATGGTGCACGCCCCCGCGCCCGAGGTGGGTCCACGGCGCGTCCGGCCATTCGATGACCCGCACCGTGGCGCCTGGACCACCCTCTGAGACCTCGAACGTCACCGTCTGGCTCCCGCTGCGCACGTCCTGGCCCACCTTGCGGAAACCGAGAACGTCGGTGAGGACCCAGGCCGTGGGATCGAGCTCCCTAACCGTCAAATCTACGGCGCCGAGGCCCTTTATTCCCACCTCGCGCGGTACGGTGCTCTCCTCCCACGGAACCCCGCCGGGCACCCCTTCGCCCTCATCGGCAGAGAGGCGGAGCCGCTGGCCCTCGGGATCGGTGAAGTCCAGGTTGGCGCGATCCCCGGTCTCATCCACGCCCCCGTGGGACACGTCGAGGTCCCTGAACCGTTCGGCCCACCAGTCGAGCGCCGCGCGGTCGGGGACGCGCAGCCCTGTGGTCGAGACCTCTCCCGCCCCTGGATGGTTGGGGGCGACGCGCAAGTGGGGCCAGTCGAAGAATGTGATCTCGGTCCCTGGATTCCCCACCTCGTCACCGTAGAAGAGGTGGTACGCCGAAACGTCGTCCTGGTTGACGGTCTTTTTCACGAGCCTTAAGCCCAGCACCTCCGTGTAGAACGCCACGTTCTCTGCCGCGTCCGTGGTTACCGCCGTCATATGGTGCAAACCACCAAGTTCCATCCGCGTCCTCCGTTCTGTCATCCTTGTCTTACCCGTGGTACGAGGGCCCGCATACCGCGGCTTATCCTCTGGACGGAGAGCCCCTGTACCCCATGCTGGTAGTAGAAGAAGTCCACGTCTAGCGGCGCTAGCAACGCCGAGGCGAGGTACTCGAGGTCTAGCTCGCCGTCCACGTCTCCCCCGCGGACCGCGGACCGTAAGAGCCCGAGCACGGTGGAGCGGCGCCAGTCGTAGGCGGGGTGCGAGAAGCGCTCCAACCGGTCCGCCCCGCACAACGGCTCGTGGCCGCCGTAAAGCAGGTCCAGGTTCTCCGCGGTGAAGGCGACGAGCGAGCCGAGGAAAGCGTCGAGCTTCTCAAGAGCAGACGCTTCAGACCCCCGCAGGATCTCCAGTGTCTCCTGTTGCAATCGCCTCGTGGGCTCGTCAAGGAGCGCCTGGCACAGGTAGCCCTTGTTCGAGAAGCGCCGGTAGAGCGTGCCCTTCCCGACGCCGGACGACCTCGCTACCTCTTCCATCGTGACGCACGTGACACCACGCTCCCCGAAAAGCGTCCTTGCCGTATCGAGGATCACGCGCCGGTTGCGCGCCGCGTCCCTGCGCTCCCCCCGACCCAGAGGACGGCCCAGGTGATCCAGGTTCCAACCCCCGCCGTCCCTGTGCCCTTGCGCCCTCTCCACCTACTCATCCTCCAAAAACCTTGACACCAGCAGTCTACCGCGCTACCCTCGCTCTTTAAAGCGGACGCACGTCCGTTTTGTAGTTGTGGAAGAATGAACCCAAGGAGGTAGCATGGAAGGTGGGGGCAACGAGGGGCGAGTTATCCTGGTAGCCGGGGCCACGGGCCAGCAGGGTGGGACTGTGGCGTGCAACCTTCTGGAGCGGGGTTTCGTCGTGCGTGCGATCACCCGCGACACGGAGAAAGCGGCGGCGAGGGAGTTGGCGGATCTCGGGGCCGAGGTCGTCGGTGGGGACCTCGAGGACCGCTCCTCCATAGACCGGGTGCTCGATGGTGTCTACGGGGTATTTTCGGTCCAAACGTTCTTCGAGGCCGGTGTCGAGAGCGAGGTCAGGCAGGGCGTGCAGCTCGCTGATGCGGCGAAGGAGGCCGGGGTCGAGCACCTCGTCTACAGCTCCGTCGGGAGCGCGCACAGGGAGACGGGCATCCCGCACTTCGAGAGCAAGTGGGAGGTGGAGGAGCACGTGCGGGCCAGCGGGGTTCCTTACACGGTCCTCAGGCCGGTCTACTTCATGCAGAACTGGGAGATGATGCGGGAGCCCATCCTCGGTGGCACGCTCCCCCAGCCGCTCGATCCGGAGAAGCCGCTTCAGATGCTCGACGCCGATGACATCGGAGTGTTTGCGGCCATGGCTTTCGAAGATCCCGAGTCCTGGGTAGGGCGCGAGGTAGACATCGCCGGGGACGAGTTAACGATGCCCGAGATGGCCGGCACGTTATCGCGCGTGATCGGACGCAACGTGGACTTCTTCCAGGTTCCCTGGGAGGCCTTCGAGGAGCAGATGGGCGAGGAGTTCACCGTGATGTACCGGTGGTTCAACGACTACGGCTACGAGGCCAACATCGCCGCCCTGAGGGACGAGTACCCCGGACTATCCTCCTTGGAGCAGTACCTCCGCAGCCACGGCTGGGAGAACGCCGAGGTTCCCTCGGAGGCCCGCACGGAGAGCTAACCTCCCGGTCGCCTCGGGCCGCGCGCGACGGTACCATGTGAGCGTGAAGAGCGGCACGCACACCTTCCTCCCGACCGCCCGCGTCCATTTCGGCCCGGACGCGTTGCAGAGGCTGGAAGAGGAGGCCCGGCCACACGGCCGGGCCTTCGTCGTCACCGGGCGCAGCCTGGACGAGAAGACGGATCTCATCCGGCGCGTCGAGGCGTTGCTGGGCGACAGGCACGCCGGAACCTTCGCCGGTATCGGCCAGCACACCCCTCGCGGAACTGTCGAGAAGGCCGCCGCTGAGGCGGAGATGGTGGGCGCGGACCTCCTCGTCGCCGTCGGTGGAGGCAGCGTCATCGACGGCACCAAGGCCGTCGCGCGGCAGCTCGGCTACCCGGCGCAGGTGGCGGTCCCCACGACCCTCTCGGGCGCCGAGTGGGCCCACAGGGTGGGGGTAACGGACGAGAGCGCGGGGAAAAAGCGGGGGTTCGCCGACCCCAAAACGGTGCCGACGGTCGTGATCCTGGACCCCGAAGCTACGATCTTCACGCCGGAGGAGCTCTGGCTCTCCACCGGCATAAGGGCCCTTGATCACGCGGTCGAGGGCTATCTCTACGGCGGCGACCATCCCATAACCGATGTAACCGGCCTCGAAGGAGCGCGGCGACTGACACGCTACCTGCCGCAGTCGAAGCGTGAGGCTGAAGACCTGGAGGTTCGACTCGAACTGCAGCTCGCCGCCTGGCTCGCGTACTTCGGGCCGATGAACACGCCCATGGGGCTCTCGCACGAGCTGGGGCGGAGGATCGGGGCCAGCTACGAGGTGCCGCACGGCATAACCTCATGCGTGATCCTCGCGCCTAGCCTGCGGGTCCTCGAAGCCCAGATATGGGACGAGTGCTGGAGCGGGCTCTCTGAGGCCCTTGGTGGAGACCCGCCGGAGCGGGTGTCGTCGCTCGTCGGGGAGTTGGGGTTGCCCCGTAGTCTACGTGAGGTGGGTGTGCCTGAGGAGGACCTCGAGTCCATCGCCGGGGAGTACCGCGACCGTCAGAAGGAAGTCCTGGAGATTTTGAAGGCCGCCTACTAGGGCGTTCGGGTGATAATCCCTGCCAAGCTCGTAGCTGGTGATGAGGTCACGTTAGTCTCGCCCGCGGAAACATCGCCTAGCATTCATCACCAAACAGCAATGAGATAGTCCATTCGAGCTAGGAAAAAACGGTGCATCCGAGTGATACGCCAGCCCCTCTCACGGGAGTATGCTGCATTCGTCACGTGCGGAGAGGTCGCCACGTGAGGGCGCAGGACGGCTACCTGCCCTCCTCCGAGACCGGGGCTCGCTACCTTCTGGCCACCAAGCCTCAGGAGAGGAATAGGGTCTGCGCCTAGCAAAGCACTCAAGGATGCAAGGACACATCCTCCTTTTGGCGGGGGGCATGCTCTGCTGCGTCGGGTTCTTGATCCTCTTGCCTGCTAGCGCCGCCTCCGGCGTCGTGCCTGGCGTGCCCGCTACCTTTGCGAGTGCGAATGAGGATGGAGGAACTAACGCTCCCGCGTCGGACGGAAAGTACCTGCTGACGCTTGCGGAGGAGATCTCGGAGAGGGTTTTGCATCCCGTACACGCCCACCTCCTGACCACGCTCTCGGTGACGGTTGCCTCCTTCGGGGTGAGCGTCTTGTTGTTTCTCGCGACGAACGCTTGTGG